>JAPPFK010000111.1:0-7750 GCA_028823885.1 Rhodospirillales bacterium
CCGCCCCAGTCGTTCATGAAGAGCGTGATATCGCGAAGATCGAGATGGTCGAGCAAGGCGGCAAACCGGCGCGCGTGACTTTCCGGATGATGGTCTTCGCGCCGGGCGCTGCGAGACGACAGGCCGAAGCCGACATGGTCCAGCGCGACGCAACGGAAATCCGAGCGAAGCTCCCGGACAACATGACGGAATTCGAACGACCATGCCGGGTTGCCATGCACGAACACGATCGGCTCGCCCGCGCCCTCGTCGATATAGTGCATCCGGTGATCGGGAGGCGCGGCGAAGAATCGGCTCTCAAACGGATAAAGCTCGTCCGACACCCAGTCCGGGCGACTTGTCGGCTCGACCCCGTTCATCCGGACCACAAATCCTCCAGCTTCGCGAGGCAGCCGTTCCAGCCATCCACATGCTCATCGCGTGCTTCGTCCTCGGTAAACCGGGAATGCGTCAGGGTCAGGCGCGTCCGGCCGGGCGACACCGGCTCGAATTCGACGGTAACCAGCGTCTCGATTTCGCTGCCGTCCCAGCGCCAGGTATGGACAAGGCGACGATGCGGCACGACTTCCCGGTATATGCCGCGGGTGAGCCATCTGCGCCCGTCCGCTCCGCGCATCTCGACCAGGAACGCTCCGCCGACCGCGGCCTCGGCAACCGCGCGCACGACTTCGGCATTGCCGGGCGCCAGCCATCGTCGCAACATCGCCGGTTCAGTCCACGCGGCATAGACTTCTTCCACCGGCGCATCGATCATGCGATGAAGCGTCAGGTAGATGCTCCGTTCCGCATCTCCCGCAACGGGTTCGGGCTCGGTCATCGCGGTTCATCCGGGCTGTCGGGGCCTGCCTCGACGAGCGCCGCGAGCGCATCCAAGCGTTCCGTCCAGAAGCGTTGGTGGAATTCGAGCCAGGAGCAGGCATCATCGAGTGCGGCCGGATTGATCCGGCATACCCGCTCCCGCCCCCGCGCTTCGCGCGTCACGAGGCCGGCCCGTTCGAGCACGCCCAGATGCTTCGACACCGCGGCGAACGAGAGGGGAAAGGGCCGGGAAAGTTGGCCGACCGTCGCCTCTCCGTCGGCCAGACGATCGAGGATGGCGCGGCGGGTGGGATCGCCGAGCGCATGGAATACTCGATTCAGATCATTCTCAACCATACGGTTGAGTATATAGCCGGCGGAGGCGATGTTCAACCGATTGGTAGAAAGTTATCGTGACCGGAACCGGCGGGATGCATCACGCTTCCTGGATATGAACCAAACTACCCCGATGCCGCGGCCTCGGCGGCGCGGGCCTCCCGGGCCATGATGTAGATTCCGGCGAGGATCAGAATGGCCGCGCCGATCCAGGTGAACAGGTCGGGAAAATCACCAAAGACGAACCAGCCGAACACGGTCGACGAGACGATGGCCCAGTAGAGGAACGGCGAGACCAGCGACGCCTGCCCGTATCTGAAGGCGTTGACCAGCATCGCCTGACCGACCAGGCCGAGGACGACGAAGCCGCCCAGGAATCCCGCGTCCGCCGGCTGCAGGGGCACCCAAATCCAGGGCAGCAGCGGGATCGGCAGAAGGGCGCCGAACAATGCCGAGTGGAGAGCCGAGCCCAGCGGCGGGTCGGCGCTCGCCAGCCTGCGGTTGGCAACGTAGAACAAGCCAATGCAAATCCCGGCCGCCAGCCCGATGACGTAGCCGATCCGCTCGCCGCCGAAATCCGGCCGGAGGACGATCAGCACGCCGGCGAAACCGACCAGGACCGCCATCCAGCGCCGGATGCCGACCTTCTCGCCCAGAAAGAGCGGCGAAACGGCGGTGGTGACCAGCGGGCCGACGAACGTCATCGCCGTGGTGTCGGCCAGCGGAATGTAGTTCAACGCCCAGTAAAACAGGCAAACCGCGCCCAGGATCAGGCATCCCCGCAATGCCTGCATGGGCAGCGGCCTGGGGATCAGCGCGGCCGCGCCGTGCATTTTGGCGACCACCGGCGCCAGCGCCAGCCACATGAAGGTGTACTGCAGCCAGGCAAGGCCGACCGGGAGATAGGTATCGCCCAACAGCTTGGCGAACCCGTCCTTGACGGGAAACAGGGTCATCGCCGCCATCATCAGAAAGATGCCGAGGAACGGGCCGGAGCGGCTCATCCCGGAACCTCGACGTCGGCGCGGCTGACCAGCCACAGCCCCGCAAGTATCACCGCGAACGCGACGAAATGGTAAACCTCGACCGTCTCGCCAAGCAGCCAGAGCGCCGCCACGGTGATGAAAAACAGCCGGCAATAAACGAAGACGCTCGATTTGTTTGCGCCGACCGCCTTCACCCCGGCGGTCCACAGCACCATGCCGAGGATCGCCACCACCAGCGTCGCCCAGGCGACCGCCGCGACGGTCACGCCGTCGAGTTCCATGGGCCGAACGGCGGCGGTTTCCCAGATGTAGACCGGCAACAGCCACAGCACCCCGAAAATCTCGATCCACAAAAGCTGCACCATGAAGGACAGATCCTTGGGCGCTTTTCTGAGCACGACCGCGTAAAGCGAAAATCCGGTGATCGAGACCAGCAGCCACAAATCTCCGGTGTTGAAACTCAAGCCCGACAGCGACCCAAGCTCCCCCTTCGTCAACACGGTCAGAACGCCGGCAACCGCGATCGCCGCCCCTAACGCCTGGCCCGGGGTCAACCGGTCGCGAAACAACAGCCAGGAGAGCAGGAAAGTCACCGCCGGCTGGGCAACGGGAATGATCCCCGCATTGATGGCGGTGGTGAAATTCAGGGCGATGTAGATCGTCGTGTTGCCGAGCATCACCAGGCTGAAGGCAAGCAGCGCCAGCACCCTCCAGTGCCGCCGGACGACGGAAAAGCTTTTCAGGAAATCGCCCCACACGAAGGGAAGGATCAGAATGACGGCGAACACCCAGCGCCAGAAGGACAATCCGACCGGCGGCACGTGCCCCTCCACCATCTTGCCCATGATCTGGTTGGACCCGAACCCCACATGGGCCATCACCAGCAGGAAATACGGCCACACGGCCAGACTAGTGACCGCGTCCACCGGCGCGCGGATGCGGGACGGAATGTTCAATCCCGCCTCAGAACTTCGGAAAGACCTGCCGTTCGCGGAGCCACTCGGACATGGGCATCGGCGCCTTGCGGGGCGCGTCGGCGAAGCCCTCGTGCTCGTCCTTGGCCGGCCAGACGTGATCGGACACGATGGCTTCGCGGACGATGATGTGCTCGTCGGTCACGTTGACGACCATGAAGTCGGTGGCCATGGCGAGGCGGCCCTTCCAGTGTTCGCGGATCGCCGTCTCCATTTCGCCCACCGTGTCGAAATCGTTGAAGAAATGGTAGGCGACGAAGAGCTTGGGATTGCACTGGTTGATGACGTATGCGGCTTCGGCGGGGTCCGAATGGATCATGGTGCCGATGGCCCTGGCGGTGCGCTCGTCATAGCCCGACCGCACCATCAGCTGATCGACGGTGTTGAAGGTCTCGTGGACCAGCACCTCGACGTCCTTGGCGTTCTCGACCATGAATTCGCTGGGCGTGGTGTCGCCGGAATAGACGAAGGAGCGGCCTTTCCACTCCAGCTTCAGGCTCACCGGACCGTCATAGATGTGGACCGCCGGGAAGCTGGTGATCTTCACGCCGTTCTCGTCATAAATCACGTGAACCTTGGAATAATCGAATTCGTGGCAATTCACCTCGGCGCCGATGGCCGGCAGCGCGCTCACCCGGCTGTCCGTGTCCCAGCGATAGGATTCCATCTGGTGCTCGATGAAATGGGCGAAGCCGTACTCCGGCTTGTTGCTGGAGGGGCCGTAGACCTCCAGCGGCTTCAGGCGCCCGCCGGCCCAGCTGCCGACCCAGACCTGACCGAAGTCCCCCACATGATCCGTATGCAGGTGGGTCGCGAACCAGGCGGTGATGCGCTGATAGGGAATTTCGAGCGCGGTAAAATTCATCTGCGAGCCGTAGCCGAAATCGAAAACGAACTTGTCGCCGTTGCCGAGTTCGATCAGCCAGGAGGCATTGGCCTGGGAGCGGCGGAGGAACGGCCGGCCGGTCCCCAGCGCGGTGATCCGCATTTCGTCGGGACCCAGTTCCTCGGTCCGTGGATAGAACTGTTCGGCGTAGCCGTCGCGCACGGCCTGGGTCATGGTCTCTCCCCCCTGGATCGGATGATTTCGAAAAATGTTACAGAGCGTCGGCCCATTGCACCAGTACATCCGCCACTTCCTCGATAAAATGGGGATGGGCATGGAGATAGTGCGGCGCACCCTTGAGCATGTGGTCGGTCACCCGTCCTTCGGCCGCCGCCCCCCAGGCCCGCACCTGGCTCGGGAAGACGGCATTGTCGGCGGAATACTCCACATTGAGCACCGGGACCGAGGTGCGGCTCAGGCAATCGGGGCCGTCGGCCCGCGAGGTCCGGGGCGACCACTGGCTGAGGAACGACCGCAGCGTCGTGAACCGGCCGATATTGTTGGCGGCATAGTTGACCGTCCTGGCGTCGCCCCAGAGAGTGCCCGCCTCCCGGTCGTTGGCGTCGAGGGACAGGTCGAGGAACCGGGGATCGGCCATGGTCCGGTTGACGACGAATGCCTGATCGCGGGCCGGATGGGCATCGCCGCCTCGGCCCAGTTCGTCCAGCCGCGCCAGGACCCAATCGGTCAGGCGGTCGCAGCGCGCCTGCTGGGCATCCCGGTACTTCGCCAGCCAATCGGCATCATAGGGCGGACCGTTGTCCGGGTTGTACATATCCAGGCCCGCGTCGGTGGCCAGCAAGTCCGCCTCGTCCGTCACCGCCGCGTCGATCCATTCCCTGAGGGTGACCGCCCGGCCGGGGTGGGCGCAAAGCAGCGCAATCCCATCGATGGGCGGCAAATCTTCCGGCGCGATTTCGATGGCGCGCCCGTCGGGGGTGGTCTCGATGGTCAGGTTTTCCGCCTGGTCCTGATACATGGCGGCCAACGCCCCGCCGCCCGAATTGCCCACCAGAACGATCTTGTCGTAGCCGCGGTCGCGCAGTTCCCGGACACCGGCGCCCAGATCCTGAATCGCCCGCTCCATCAGCAGCATGGTGTCGTTGGCGATATAGCGGGTGTTGAGGCCCAGCAGCGCGCGGCCCCGCCTTTGCAGGGGATCGAACATATAGTGCGCCATGAAGTTGCTGGTGGGATGAATGACCACGAACGCGGTCTTCGGATCGCACCCGTCGGCGGCCAGCCGGCCGAAAATCTTCGGCGCGTTCATCTGGAGCCCCGACTGGCTTTCCATGTGGCCGCCCTGCCGGACGCTCAGAACGAGTAGCTCGCCGTTCATGGGGACGATCCGCGCCTGCCGAGCGGGGCCGGTCTATCGGCCGGCTTCGGTGTTCTCGTGTATCCAGGCCGCCTTGTCGGAGACCGTCTTGGTCTGATCCCATTCCTCAAGCATCGGCGTCGCGGTGTCGCGGAGACGCTGCATCATCTCCGGCGTTTCCGTGCGGACGGTCAATTCCAGCCGGTGGCCGTTGGGATCGAAGAAGTAGATGGACTGGCAGAAGGTGTGATCGGTGGGGCCGACCACCTCGACGCCGGCGTTTACCAAGCGCTCCTTGGCCGCAGTCAACTCGTCCATGTCGCCGACTTCGAGGGCCAGATGCTGCACCCATTCCGGCGTATTCGGATCCATCTGCATGTCCGGCTCTTCGGGGAGCTCGAAGAACGCGACCGAGGAGCCGTCGGCCATCTCGAAGAAGATGTGGATGTAAGGACAGGACTCGCCGGTCGAGGGCACATTGGTCTCGGATACCGCCATGGCGAAATCGAGATCGAGCAATTCGGTGTAGAACTTCGCGGTCTCCTTCGCGTCCTTGCACCGGTAGACCACGTGGTGAAGTTTCTGAATCTGCATGTTCACCTCCTCGATTCCCGGTATTTTGGGAATATTCGGACAGTTTATCATTCTGAACTCGATTTGCGAGGCATTAGCTAGTAAATGTCCGAACAGCGACAAAGGCCGTGAAAGCGCGCCGAAAACGAGGATTGCCGGGAAAACTCGCATGAAAATCTGCCGATATGACGACGATCGCGTGGGACTGGTCCGGGACGGTCAGGTATTCGATGCCACCGCCGCCCTCGGCGGCCTGGAACCGCAGGGCTGGCCACAGCCGCCGGGGGATCAGTTCATCGCCAATCTGGACCGGCTGAAGAGCCGTCTCGAGGAAGAGGCCGGCCGGTCGGCGCCCAAGCCGCTGGCCGACGTGCATCTCTGCTCGCCCGTTGCCAATCCGACCAAGGTCATCGGCGCGCCGGTGAACTATCGCGCGCACCACGAGGAATCCCTGGACGATGATGAAATCAGTTTCGGGCGCGAGATAAAAACCATCGATGAGTACGGGCTGTTCCTGAAGGCGAACTCCGCATTGGCGGGTCAGGACGACGGCGTGGCGCTGAGGTTCGTCGACCGGCGAAACGACCATGAGGTGGAGCTTGCCATGGTGATCGGCAAGACCTGCGAGAACGCCGACGAGGCGAACGCGCTCGACCATGTGGCGGGCTACGCCATCGGTCTCGACATGACCGTGCGGGGCACCGAAGACCGGTCCTTGCGGAAATCCGTCGACAGCTACGCGGTGCTTGGGCCGTGGCTGGTGACCCCCGACGACATCTCCGATCCGGACAAGCTGGATTTCGAGATCACCGTAAACGGCGAGGTCCGCCAGAAATCGAACACCGATAAACTGATCTTCAGCTGCCGCAAACTGATCGCCTACGCCACCCAATTCTTCACCCTCCATCCGGGCGACGTCATCATGACCGGCACGCCGGAAGGCGTCGGGCCGGTGGAGCCGGGCGATACCATGGTCGCGACCGTGGACGAGGTGGGCCAAATGACCGTGAAGGTCCGCGCCTACTAGAACGGCTTTGTTCGTGGATGCCCGTGTCAAGCACGGGCATGACGACTTCTTGAACCACAGAGACGGTGAGACAGTGAGGAGTTAACCATTCCGCCTCGGTGAACTCTGTGTCTCCGTGGTGAATATCCTGGATGCCCCCCACCCTCGACGCCCGGCTATTGCCGGCCGTCTCGACCTCCCCCTTCCAGCCTTCGTAGCCGAAGGCTACTTCGGCGGAGTAGGCCCAGGGGGGAGGTGATCCAATCCGCCTCCACCTATTCCCTCCCCCCTCCGAGGGGGAGGGTCAGGGAGGGGGGCGGAAATTCGTGGATGCCCCGGACAAGCCGGGGCATAGCGCGTGATGCTGAATCAAAGAAGCTTGTCATTACCCGGCCCGCCGGGGATTGACCGAGTTGGCGAGCCTGCAAGCCTCAGCCGGTCATCAAATCCTCGCCGATGACCGTGGGGCCGTCATAGTTGGCGCCGATCATCCGGCGCAGTTCCTTGGGGATTGAACGCGGCATCAGATGGGAGGCGACCAGGAGCCCCGGCTTGACGTCCCGGGCCACCAAGCCCAGTAGGTCGGGATGGGTGTGTGTCTTGACCTTGTGGCTCTCGTCGATCTCCGGGTTCGTCCACTTGGTGTACTCGGTGCATTCGTGCACCAGAATGTCGACGCCCCGGGTGTGTTTGATGAGATTTTCCGAGGGACAGGTGTCGCCGGAAAACGCGACCGATTTGTCCTTGGTGTCGAAGCGGAAGCCGAACGGCATCTCCAGCGGATAATGGTCCACCTTGAAGGCCGTCGCCGTCAGGCCGTTGGCGGTTTCCAGCGCCCGCCCCTCTTCCAGTTCGTGGACGATGATGTTGGGC
>JAPPFK010000111.1:7760-31923 GCA_028823885.1 Rhodospirillales bacterium
CTCGCGCTTTTTGTTGCGGGTTATCATCCGGAGCTCGATTTCAGGGGCATGAATTTCCAGCAGCAGATCGACGATCTTCCTTAGGCCGGGCGAGCCGTAGAGGTGCAGCGGCCGGTCATCCCCCAGCACCCAGCGCATGATGACGAAGTGACCGAGATCAATGTAGTGATCGGAATGCAGGTGGGTGATGAACAGGTGATCGATTTCCTGCGGCCGCGAGCCCGCCTCGTAGAGCCGGTGGACACACCCCGACCCGCAATCGATCTGGATCTTTTCCTCGCCCGCTTCCACCAGGTAGGCGGGGCCCCGCCGGTGCGGGTTCGGAAACGGCAATCCGGTACCGAGCAGCGTCACTTGCATGATGTCCCCCATCGTTTTCAGGACATCAGTGTAGGCGGGGCCCCGGCGGGCCGCCTAGGGAAAAAACCGCGCAAGTCCGTTGAATTTACATACCAATCGTGCAACAAGTTGCAATTGCAACGAAATGTGATCGGGAGCTGGGGAGGACGGCGCCATGTCGGGATTCGCGGATTTTCCGGGCAGCGATGTCAGGAAGAAACTGGACCATCCGGTCATCGATACCGATGCCCACGTCGTCGAGAGCCAGTTCGCCATCGATGATTATCTGATCGAATTGGCCGGCAAGGACACCGCCGCCAAAATGGTCAAGCGGCGCGCCCGTCTGATGGAGCGCAAGCAATACAACATGCCGTCCAAGTTCCTGTGGTGGGGCGTGCCGTCGGGCGACCACACCGCCGACCACGCCATGTCCCGGCTGCCCAGATATTTCCGCGCCCGCATGGACGAGATGGGAATCGATTTCGCCCACTTCTACACCACCGCCGGCATCCCCGGACTGTACTACCAGGACGATGAGCTTCGGCAGGTCTATTGCCGGGCGCTCAACATGATGTATGCCGACATGTTCGCCGAGGCGAGCGACCGTTGCCGGCCGGTGGCGGTGATCCCGACGTTTACCCCCGAGGAAGGCATTGCCGAACTGGAGTTCGCCGTCGGCGAGCTTGGCCACAAGGCGATCATGATCGGCACCGAGGTGATCCGTCCCGATGACGGCCCGGACAGGGAAACCCCGTTCCGCACCCAATCCATCGCCATCGACCCGCCCCACGACTACGACCCGTTCTGGGCCAAGTGCCAGGAGCTCAAGGTTGCGCCGACCGGGCACACGGCGGGGATCGGCAACACGTACCGGAACTCGAAGACCAACTACGTCTTCAATCACCTGGGCGGCTTCGCCGCGGGGGCCGAATATTTCGCCCGCGCCCTGTTCCTCGGCGGCGTCACCAACCGCTTCCCGGGGCTGAGCTTCGGCTTCCTCGAAGGCGGCGCCGGCTGGGCCATGGCGCTGTTGAACGACATCGTCGAGCATTTCGAGAAGCGCAATGTCGACCATCTCCGGGCCAACCTCGACCCGGACAAGCTCGACGTCGATCTGCTGGTCCGGCTGTTCGACGAATACGGCGACGAAATCCATACCGGCGAGCGGGTCCGCGCCCAGCCGCGGGGTCCCCTTCAGCGCAAGGCGCCCGACAATTTCAACGAGTTCGAGGCTTGCGGCATGACCGAGGTCCGCGATCTCCGCCGGCTTTTCGTCGAGCCGTTCTATTTCGGCTGCGAAGCCGACGACCGGATGACCTCGGTGGCCTTCAACCGGCGGCTGTCGCCGGTGGGCGCGCCGCTGAAGGCCATGTTCGGCTCCGACATCGGCCACTGGGACGTGATGGACGCGGTCTCCATCCTGTCCGAAGCCTGGTCCCTGGTGGAAGCGAAGCTGCTCGACGAGGAGAACTTCCGCGACCTCACCTTCACCAACCCGGCGATGCTGCACCTCACCGTCAATCCCGGCTACTTCGAGGGGACGGTGCTGGAAGACGACGCGGCCGGGCTGCTGGCCGAAAAGGGCGCGGTGCCGGCGGCAGCCGAGTGAGCGGACTTAGCTTTCGTCCGGCGGGCCCGGCCGATGGGTTCGCCGAGGGCTCGATCACCCATCTGGAGATCGAGGGCCGGGAGATCGGCCTCTATCTCGTGGGCGGAACGTTCTATGCCATCGGCGACATTTGCACCCACATGAGGACCCGGCTGTCCGACGGCTATCTCACCGGGACGGTGATCGAGTGCCCGCTTCATTTCGGACGCTTCGACATCACCACCGGCAAGGCCGTCTCGGCGCCCTGCAAGGTGGACGTCGCGGCCTATCCGGTGCGGGTCGCGGACGGCATGGTCGAATTGGGTCTTTATTCCCCGGAAACGGCGTGACATCTAAAAGCAACTTTTAATCGCCTTTCTGGGAGCCCCCCCATGCTGTTCACCTGCGCCCACCGCGCGCCCGCCGATACGGGCGGGCACGCCTACACCGCCCGCCGGGGCAAGAAGCACTTCACGGTTGACATCCACTGCCACATCCATGTGCCGGCGGCGGACGCGCGCCTGGCCGAACTGGTCTCCCCCGACGCCACCAAGAGCAATGTCGATTCCAACCCGCTGACGGTGGAAATCAACAAGACCCAGCAGCGGACCATCCTGCCCAAGCTCACCGACCCCGAGGAGCGCATCAAGGACATGGACGCCAGCGGCATCGACGTCCAGGCCATCTCATCCTCGCCGTTTCACTACAATTACGGCCAGCCCGTCGAGATCGGGCGGGAGATTTGCGGCATGGTCAACGACCAGGTCGCCGAGACCGTGGCCAGCCACCCGGACCGCTTCGTCGGCCTCGGAATTTTGCCCTTGCAGGACGAGGACGCGTCCCTGGCCGAGCTGGACAAGTGCGTCAGCGGCCGGGGCTTCCGCGGCATCGAGATCTCGACCAACGTCAACGGCCGGGACCTGACCCGCGCCGGTATCGAACGGGTGTTCGCCAAATGCGAGGAACTCGGCGTCCTGATCTTCGTCCACCCCATCGGCACCAGCTTCAAGGACCGGATGGACGATCACTACTTCCGCAACACCATCGGCCACCCGCTGGAGAGCGCGCTGTGCGTCGGCCATCTAGTATTCGACGGCTACCTCGACAAGTATCCGGGCCTCAAGATTTGCATCGCCCACGGCGGCGGCTACATCCCGGCCTATTGGGGGCGCTTCGACCACCCCTGGGCGCTCCGCGACGACTGCCGGGTGAACATCCCCGGCAAGGCGCCGTCCGAATACGTGAAGCAGCTCTATTTCGACACCGTGGTATTCACCGAGAAGCAGCTCCGCCACATGATCGAGGTCTGGGGCGCCGATCACGTGGTCATGGGCACCGACTACCCCTACGACATGGCCGAAACCGATCCTGTCGGACACGTGGATTCGGTCAAGAATCTCTCCGAGGACGACAAGGCCAAGATCATGGGCGGCAATGCGGCGACGCTGCTGGGTCTCGATGTGAGCGCGGGTTAGCGGGGAATTTACGGCGGCCGGCCGGAACGAATAACAAGCCTTCCCTGTAATTCGCTGACTTTCGCCCCGCATAAGGTCGTAGGAACGATCCGAAGCGGACATTGCGTTGGTACAGCCCTAGTTTCGTCCTTCCGGCGCGGTGATGTCGCGAATCCCGTCGCCCATCATGTTGATGGCGATGGCGACGACGAAGATCGTCACGCCTGGGATGGTGACCAGGTAGGGGTTGAAGAACATCTGTTCGCGCCCCTCGGCGACCAGCCCGCCCCAGGAAGGGGTCGGCGGCTGAATGCCGAGGCCGAGAAACGACAAGGTCGCCTCGATGAGGATCGCCAGGGCCACCTCGAGGGTGAAGATGACGATCACCTGGTTCATCAGGTTGGGCAGGATTTCCGACAGGATGATCCGCCGCCGGGATGCGCCGGCCGCTTCCGCCGCAGCAATGAAATCCTGGGAGCGGATCTGCATGGTGACGGTACGGAGCGCCACGGCGTAGGAATCCCAGAAGGCAAAGGCCAGGACCAGGACCAGCACCAGGAACGATCCGCCGAACACCGCGACCAGGGAGAGCGAGACGATCAGGCCGGGGAGCGCCAGCTTGGAGTTGATCAGATACATCACCACCGCATCGACCCGGCCGCCGAAATAGCCGCCGATCATGCCGATGATGGAGCCGACGATGGCCGCCACGGTGGCGGCGAGGAAGCCGATGGCCAGCGATATCTGGCCGCCGAAGATCAGCCGGGTCAGGTAATCGCGGCCGAATTGGTCGGTCCCCAGCGGGTGGGACCAACTGCCTTCCTCGTTCCAAACCGGCGGAACGAAGCGCTTGGCAAGGTCTTGTTCGAACGGGTCGAAGAGCGTGATCCAGGGCGCCAGCGCGGCGACGATGACGCAGACCAGCACGAACCCGCCGCCGATCCAGAACCCCATATGGGAGCGGGCGCGGTCCTTCATCACCTCCCACGGCGTCGGCGCGTCGACCTGAAACTCGTCTTCGGCGGTCGCGGCGGCGGTTGTCTCGTTCGGTGCCATGCGGGGCCTCAATTCAGCCGGATCCGGGGATCGAGCTGGGCGTTGATCAGATCGCTGATGATGGTCAGCGCGATGTAGATGAAGGCGATCATCGCGACGATGGATTGAACCACCGGGAAATCCTGGCGGATGATCGCCTGCAGGGCCTCGAACCCGATTCCGTTGAGGGCGAAGATGCTCTCAACCACCACGGTGCCGCCCAAGAGCCTGCCGAAGGACACCATGGTGATCGACACCACCGGCAGGATGGCGTTGCGGAGCGCGTGCTTGTACATCACCGCGATCGGGTTTAGGCCCTTGGCCTGGGCCGTCCGGATGTAATCGGACTGCATGACCTCGATCATGCCGGCCCGGGTGAGGCGCATCTTCACCGGTATGGAGGACAAGCCGACGGTCAGCGTCGGCAAGATGAAATGCACCCATGTTTCCTGACCGGCGATCGGCAGCCAAGCGAGCATCACGCCGAAGAGTAGAATGAACATCAGGCCCAGCCAGAAATTCGGGATCGCTTGGCCGGAGACCGCGAACACCAGCGCCGCCCGGTCGATCCAGGTGTTCCGGCGCACCGCCGCCAGGATGCCGAGGGGGATGGCGACGACCAGACTGAGGATCAGCGAGTAGGTCGCGAGCTTGATGGTCACCGGCATCGCGGCGGTGATGATCTCGAACACCGGCTCGTTGGAGAACACCGACACGCCGAGGTCACCCGACAGCGCCGAGCCTGCCCAATCCAGATATTGAATGTGGAACGGCCGGTCGAGGCCGTAGGCCTTGGCCACCGCCTGAATCTCGGCTTCGGATGCGTCGTCGCCGGCAAGCTCGGCGGCCAGATCGCCCGATAACCGAAGCAGGCTGAAGGCGAAGATGGAAACGGTGATCGCCACCAGGATGGCGACAGTCAGCCGGTTGAGGAAATAGTTCAGCAACCGAGATTCCTCTCAAGCGTCAACCAGGGCGGGCCAATTGAGCCGGCCCGGCCTGGTGAGCATATCCGCCGATCTACTTCCAGCTCAAATCGCTGAGGATGTAGCCGAGCGGCCGCTGGACCGCGGGCGTGATAACCACCTCCTTGGTGTGCAGCGAGTGGACCACGTTACGGATCATCGGATACAGGTAGCCCTTGTCGACGGCATAGTCGATCGCTTTGGTGACGACCGCCTTGCGGGCCTCGGGATCCATGATGCTCATGGTCTTGCGGGCCATGGCCCGCAGTTCCTTGTCCTCGAATTCGGGCCGCATGAAGAACCGTGCCATCGCCGCGGAGACGTCATAGATTCCGCCGCCGCCCCAGGCGTAGTAGATCAGTTCCAGCTTGCGGTCGCGAGCCAGCTTGCGGGCAGACGGGATGGGCACGCCCTGGACGGTCGGCCGCAGCCCCACCTTGCGCAGCATACCGGCCACCACCTGGGCATCCTTCTTGATCGAACCGGCGAAGGTGGTGATTTTCACGTCGAAGCCGTCCCCGAAGCCGGCCTCGGCGAGCAGCTTCTTTGCGCCCGCCGGATCATAGGCGGGTGTCGTCTTGGTGAAACCGCAACCGATCTGCGCCGGCACGCAAATGGCGTTCATCGGGTCGTTGATCTTGGCGCCCGCGGCATGCAGTTTCTGAACCGTGTCCCGGTCGATGGCCATGCCGATGGCCCGGCGGACGCGAAGGTCGGCCAGCGCCTTCACGTTCTCCTGGCTCTGGCCATAAACCGCCACATACTGGAAGCCGAGACCCTCCAACGCGCTGTGAATGAAGCGGCCGGTTTTGGCCGTGTTGATGGCGATCTCGGGGGTTATTTGGCGGGTGAGATCGATCTGCCCGGACAGCAGTTGCGCCGTCCGGGTGCCGGCATCGGGGATCAGCGGCGATACGACGGTGCCGATCTTGGCCTTGGGCATCACTTCGTTGCCGCGGTAGCCGTCGTTTTTGACGAACATATGTCCCCTGGCCTTGTCGAACCGGGCCAGGCGGTAAGCGCCGTAGCTCACGCCCTTGGACGCGAACAGGCGTTTCTTTTTGGCGTCGATCGGCCCGTGAATATGCTCGGGATAGATATAGGTCCGATGGGCCAAGCGCTGGAGCGCGAACGGGGTCGGCCGCTTGGTGACGATGCGCACCTTGTGGGGGCCCAGCTTCTCGGCGGCCTTGATGAAGGTCCAATTGGCCTTCAAACGCAGCCGGACCTTGGGATCGACCAGCCAGTTGATTATGTAGACCACGTCGTCGGCGTCGATGGCTTCGCCGTCGGACCATTTGAGATCGTTGAACAGTTCGAACTCGTAGGTGACCGGATCCACCTGCTTCCAGCTCTTGGCGATGTTCGGCACGTACTTACCGGTCTTGGGATTGAAATCGATCAGGCCGGAATAAATCGCCGGTGAAAACACGCCGTCCCAGGGACCGGGCGTGATGAAGAAGTCGATGGTTTGGAGCTGCACGTTGTGCGGCATCCGTAAGGTGTCTTTCGATTTCTGCGCCAGGGCCGGGGTGGAACCGGTTGCGGAGAGGCTGAGCGCCAAGGCGCCCGTGGCGGCCAAGGATATGGATATGCGATTGGTCATGGTCGTCTCCCAGTCCTATTTTCCTGTCAAAACGGTTTGCCGGTGTGCATCACGCGAAAAGGGCGAGGTCCTCCACGTCTTCATCCGGCTGTTTGGCTTGTTTTTGCGCCAAGTAGTCGTCGATCTTGGCGAACGCGGTGTAGAGATATTTTCGCTCCGTCGGCGTGAGCCGGTTGAGCAGTTCCAGTTGCCGGTCCAGGCCCTCCTCGACGACGGCGCGTTCCAGCTTTTCGCCGGCCTTGGTGGCGGTGAAGATGGCACTCCGCGCATCCTCCGGATTGTCGGCCCGGGTGGCGAACCCTTTGTCCACCAAGGTGGTCAGCGCCCGGCTGATGGCCGCCTTGTCGATGGAAAGATAATCCGCGATGTCCCGGACCGTGGACGGCCCGCCGTTTGCCAGCCGGGCCAGCGTGCGGCGTTCGGAAATGGATATGCCGAACGTGGCGTTCAGAAACCGCGTGGTCTGCGTATCCAGCAGCCGCGAGATGCGGCTGATGCGGTAAGTGAGATAATGCTCCAGCCGCAGTCGCGACGGGTCGGCCTCCATCACCGGTTGGTCGATGGAGTCCGGCAGCGTCCATTTCCGGGGTCGGGCCAAAGGCAACCTTCCTTTCGCGGTTGGCATTATTGTTGTTGCGACAACGATGTTGCGTCAACAAAAAATTTCAGCTTATGTTTCGGAATGGAGATGTCCAGGGACCGAATTCTCACCACCCATGTGGGCTCGCTGCCCCGCCCGGCGGACCTGTTCGAACTGCTGATCGCCGAGGATGCGGGAGACGATTACGATGCCGCGGAGCTGATCGAGACCGCGCATCGGGCCGTCGGCGAGATCGTGCGCAAACAGTCCGAGGCGGGCGTCGACATCGTCAGCGACGGCGAGTTGAGCAAGTCATCGTATACCCATTATGTGAAGCACCGCCTAAACGGTGTCGGCTCTGGAGAACGTGGCGGCGGGGGCGGCGGTGGTGGCGGCGGGCCCAAGGACATGCGGGAGCATCCGGATGCGGCGCCCCAGGGCGGGCGGGGAACCGGGCGCGACCTTCTGACGCCGGTGGTCTGTGACGCCCCGGTCAGTTACGGCGACACCGGTCCTTTGGAGCGCGACATCGACAACCTCAGGGCCGCGCTTGCGGAAAACGGGACCGGCGAGGCATTCATCAATGCTGCTTCTCCGGCAACATTGGCGCACTTCGTCCGCGATGCGCATTACCATAACGAAGAGACTTTTCTTGCTGACCTTGCCGAAGCCATGCGCACCGAATACGAGGCCATCGTCGATGCCGGTTTGTTGGTCCAGATCGACGCACCGGACTTGGCCATGGTCCGGCATATGAGCTACCAGGAATTGACCGACGACGAGTTCATCCGCATCGCCGAGCGCAATGTGGAAGCCCTCAACCACGCGACGGCCAACATCCCGCCCGACTCCATGCGTATGCACATCTGCTGGGGCAACTACCCGGGTCCGCATACCCATGACATTGCGGTTGGAAAGATAATCCCCGTGATCATGCAGGCCCGGCCTCAAGCGGTTCTGTTCGAAGCCGCCAACCCGGCGCACGCCCACGAATACGAGGATTGGGGCTTGGCACGGATCGCCGACGACAAGATTCTCGTCCCCGGTGTCATCGACACCACCACCAATCTGGTCGAACATCCGCGGCTGATCGCCCAGCGCATCGGCCAATTCGCGGAAATCGTCGGCCGCGAGCGGGTGATCGCCGGCACCGACTGCGGGTTCGGCACCGTTGCCGGCAGGGACGTCGTGGCCCACTCGGTGGTCTGGAAGAAGTTATCGAACCTGGCGGCAGGTGCGCGTTTGGCAAGCCAAGAGCTTTGGAGCTAAACCGAAAAATGGAACCGAAGAACCTGTTGATCGTCATGTCGGATGAGCACAATGCCCGGTTCATGGGCTGTGCGGGTCACGAATTGGCCAAGACACCCAACCTGGATGACTTGGCCGCCGGCGGAACTCGGTTCACTTCGGCCTATTCCAACTGCCCCATCTGCGTGCCGGCGCGGGCCATATTCGCGACCGGGCGCTATACCCATGAGACCGGGTATTGGGACAATGCCATCGCCTATGACGGGCGGGTGGAAAGCTGGGGCCACCGGCTGCGGGCTGCGGGGCGGCGGGTGGAATCCATCGGCAAGCTCCACTTCCGCAGCAATGACGACGACAACGGTTTCCAGATCGAACACATTCCCATGCACCTCAAGGATGGGGTCGGCATGGTGCAGGGTTCGATCCGCGGCCAGTATCCGGATTTCTCACCGCCCGAGCCCCAACGCCGCGGGGGCCCCTCCATCGTCGGCAGCGCCCAGGCCGGCGAGACCAGCTACATCAAGTACGACCGCAAGATCGCCGAGATCGCGTGCGACTGGCTTTCCGCGACTGGTAACCGCGGCGACGAAGCGCCGTGGGTGTTGTTCGTGAGTTTCGTAACCCCGCACTATCCGCTCACCGTGCCCCGGGAATACCTCGACCTCTATCCGCCTGCCGACATGCCCCATCCCAGGCTGGATCCCGCCGACGGCCACGAACTGCATCCTTGGTCGGCGCGGCTCGGCCTCGCCAACCAGCGGTTTTCCTTCGAGGAGAAAGCCTTCGCGCTTTCCGCCTATTTGGGCTTGTGTACGTTCATGGACGATCAGGTGGGCCGCGTCCTGGCGGCGCTGGATGCCGCCAGCCTCAGGGACGAGACCCGCATTCTATACACCAGCGATCACGGCGAGAATGCCGGCAGCCGGGGCATGTGGGGAAAGTCGGTGATGTACCAGGAGGCGACCAATATCCCGATGATCCTGAGCGGTCCCGACGTGCCGATGGACCAAATCTGCGAAACACCGGTCAGTCTCGTGGATGCCTATCCGAGCGTACTGGCCGCCACCGGTACGCCCGGTGACGGCTCCCATGAAGTCAATGAACGCCCCGGGCGCTCTCTGTTCGACATTGCCAACGAGCCCGCCGATCCGGACCGGCCGGTGTTCGGCGAATATCACGCCATGCGTTCACCATCCGCCGCCTACTTCCTCCGCGAGGGGCGCTACAAATATCACTATTATGTGGGCTTCGATGCGGAGTTGTACGATCTGGCCGCCGATCCGGAAGAGACCGTGAATCTCGCCGCCGGCCCGGACCATGCCGATCTGGTGGCCCGGTTCGAAGCCAAGCTCCGTGAGCGCCTCGACCCGGAGACCACCGATGCCCGGGCCAAGGCCGATCAAAAGGCGCTGGTCGACCGTCATGGCGGGCCCGATGCGGTGATGGCCCGATTGTCAGGGGGGAAGAACTACACCGAGGTACCCGACGAAGTACTCGCAGTCCTGTAGCGGCGAGCCCAACAACACCTTGGGGTCCTCCTATTTGGATAGGATACTATGACCAATAAATCGTACACTAAGTAAATGCCGGACGATCAATAACCGGCCGAAAAAAATTAAAGCCTGACTGCCACTCCCTGGGTGACCCGAACACCCGGGGAGAGTGAACATCATCCTCGGTATCCGACAGACACCTTCCAGGGAGACGTCCGTGAAGATCGACATCTATACGCACTGGTGGCCCCAGAAAGCCGCCCAGCGATTGTTGGAAAAGGCCAAGCCCACGACCGACCCCATCGCCAAAAAGTACCTGGAACGCCGGGAATCGCGAACCGCGGTCAACACGCTGGACCTGCGGTTCCGGTTCATGGATAGACATCCGGACGTCCTGCATGTCCTGACGATCTCCAATCCGCCGCCGGAACTGTTCACCGATCCGGCCGATACCGCCGAAGTATGCCAGATGGCCAATGACGAAATGATCGATTTGGTGATCAACTATCCGGACCGGTTTATCGGTGCGGCGGCGATCCTGCCCATGAACGATATGGATCTGGCGCTCAAGGAATGCGACCGGGCGCTGGGCGAGCTCGGGATGCACGGTATTCGGCTGTTTACCAATGTTCTCGGTGAGAAACTCAATGCCGAGATGCTGCGGCCGCTCTACGAGAAGATGGTTGAATACGACAAGCCGATCTGGATACATCCGACCGAACCCCAAACCGTCTCCGTCGGCCAGGAGTGGCTGCTGGGCTGGGAGTACGAGACCTCCAAGGCGATGGTCGATATCGCCGGCAGCTGGGTATTCGAGGATCTCCCCGACTTGAAGATGATCACCCATCACTTGGGTTCGATGATTCCCTTCTTCGAGCAGCGTATCCGCTGGTTGGCGCCCAATCCCAGGACCCACAAGAACCTGAAGAAGTTCCATAACGACACGGCCCTCTACGGAGGTACGGCCGCACTTATGTGCGGCTACGCGTTTTTCGGCGCCGACAATATCCTGTTCGGCACCGACATGCCGTTGGGAACGGCGCGGGTACCTCATTCGGCGGGTTTCATGGAATGGACGCTGCGGGCGGTGGAGGCCATGGATATTCCGGACGAGGAAAAGGAAAAGATTTTCCTGCTCAACGCCATCAATCTTCTTCGCCTGGCGGTCTAGTCCTAGATCGGGCCATGTTTTGACGAAACCACGGCGCGATTCCGACAAACCATGATCGGCTCCGGGGAGTGGCGTCCGCTATCGGTAAACGCGGACATCGAAAAATCCTTGTTCAGATGACTTTATCAACGGCATCGATCCGAAACGGACAGCGACGGAAAACCGCCGCTCAAACGTATTGTCTGCAGATGCGCCTGTGACTGAAGGAAGCTGGACAATTGGAGTTTCAGCCTACGCAACTCTCCCGCCGGGCCGCCATGCTCGGGATCTCGGCGGCCGGACTTTCCGTTCTGTCGGGAAGCGTCATCGCCGCGGACCGCCCCATGCTTTCGCCGCCCACCACGCCGCACAGCACGTGTGACAACAGCGGTGTGCTGGCGTCCTCGATCACGGACCGGGTGGCCGCGGTGGCCGATTTCAAGGGTGCCGGCGCCGCCGGCCTGACGCGAAGCAGTGTCGAGGGCCCTTATTTCATCTGCGCGGACGCGCTCGGCGGCAAGGACATCACCGGCGGGAAACCCGGTCAGCCCTTGACGGCGGCGCTGCGCGTGCTGAACCGGTCGGGCGTCCCGGTTCCGGGCGCTATCGTCGATGCGTGGAGTTGCGACGCAAGGGGATTCTATTCCGGGCACGACGTGCATCCCGATTCAGGCGCCGGCTCGCGCGGCCGCCGCCGCATACCGGACCTTGCCGGCCGGTTTCTGCGGGGAGCGTTGATGACGGATGCGGATGGGATCGCGGAGTTCGATACGATCTATCCCGGCTATTACGGTGGACGCCCCATACACCTGCATTTCAAGGTCCATGTCGGCAACAAGGCGTTTCTCACCAGCCAGGCCCTGTTCCCCGAGGAATGGAACGCGCGGATCATGGCCATGGCGCCGTATAACGAACCGAGAAGTTCAACCCGGGCATCGAACGGTTCCGATCCATTTTTCATCGGCAACGCCGGCGAATTCAGGATTGTCGAGCGCGGCGCCGTTCTCCTGGCTCCAATGAACCTGCGTATCGACATATAGCGCGCCTGCGTCCGGCCGGTCGAAACGATTGGTCCGGCCGCCCCGGCTCCGTCAGTCGCCGGAGGGCTCGGGAAACTTCTTCGGCCAGGTGTCCAGGACCAATTGCAAATAGCGCCGCACGTTCTCCGGATCGGTCCGCACCGAGCCCTTGATCTTTTCCACGTCGTGCTCGGTGACGTCCATGTGGAGCGAGTCCATGATCCGGTTGGTCATGTTGAACGAACCGCAGACCAGGGTGAGCTCCAGGATCTCCGGCTCGCTGAACAGGCTTTTGACGTGTTCGAAAACGTCGTCGCGGAACTTGGCGGTGTTCCTGGTCACGTGCTCGGCCCAAAGGACCGCCGCCTTTTGCCGCTCGGTCAGGAGAGCGCTCTCCATGTAGCCGTCCGAGCGGATGACCTCGACCTGTTCTTCGGTAATGCCTGCCGCTTGACCAAGCGACGTGTTGTGGGAAATTCAGTGGTTGCAGTCGTTGATGAAGCTGGTCTTGAGGACCACCATCTCCTTGATCCGCGTCGACAGGACGCCCCCCGCCCCTTCCCGCTGCAGCACCATGGGCATGAAGGCCATGAACTTGGTCACTTCGGGCAGGTGGGCGGACACCCGGGTATAGGTGTTGATCCGCCCGAGCGACTTCTTCACGTACTCATATCGCCTGGCCAGATTGCCGGTGAATTTGTCGACGTCCACCAAACTCAGTCGTGCCATGCCGTCCCCCTGTTCCTTGGGTTCTACTCCTTGGGCGCTTCGGGAAATTCGTCGGGCCAGTTGTCGACCAATACCTGCAGGTAGCGCTTCAATCCCTGCGGATCGACCTTGGAGCCGGCGCCGACCGCCGCCGCGCCCGATGGCGGATCGAGATCGATCCGCAGGGAATCGTGCATCCGGTTGCGCATGTTGCGGAACGCGCTGAGCGTCGTGAGCTCGACGATCTCGGCCTCGGAGAACACCGCCGCCACCTGCTCGAAGACATCGTCGCGGAATTTGGCGGTATTGAGGGTCACGTGCTCGGCCCACAGGATCGCCGCCTTCTCGCGGCCGGTGAACAGGCCGGACTCCATGTAGCCGTCGGACCGCAGCGCGGCCAGTTCTTCCTCCGTCACCCCCGCCGCTTGACCAAGCGACTCGTTGTGATGAATTCAGTAGGCGCAGTCGTTGACCGTCGAGGTCTTGATGTCCACCAGGGTCTTGATCTTGGCCGGCAGAATGCTGCCGGCGCCGTTGCGCTGCATGGACGCGATCAGCGGAAACAGCCAGCGCGAAATCAGCGGAATGTGCGCCGTCAGCCTGCCCGAATTGATGTTTGCGCCGCGCTTGCCGAACATGGCCTCGAGGGCTCGGCCGTTGATGCCGAGCTGTTCCTTGAGGTGATCGGGCGCGTTGTCTTCTTCTATGAAGCTGACCCGTGCCATCGCGTTCTCCTTTGCCAAGTATTACGAAGTGCCGGCTTCTTCCTTCATCGCCTCCGCGAGGGCGGTGATCGCGTGCGCCCCGCAGGACCAGCCCGCATAGTGCATGACCTGGATGATCACCTCGCGGATCTCGTCCCGGGTGATCCCGAGCGCCCGGGCGTTCCTGAGATGGGGCCGCATTCCCTGGGTGCGGTCGAGCGCGATGAGGGTCGCGAGCGTCACCATCTCCCGGTCCCGTTTCGACAGGCCGGGCCGGTCCCAGATATTGCCGAACAGGTGCCCAACCGTCAGTTCCCAGAACTGCTCGTCGGCCGCCTTGATCGGCGCCATCGGGGTGTCGCCCCATCCGATTTCCTTCAGGACCTCGAGGCCCCGTTCGTGGTCGAGCCGCGCGTCGCTCATACTTTCCTCCCTGATTGAATCTATTCGACCTTGGGCCATACCCGCCGTCCGGCATTCGGGCTGTTGGGCGCGTGGATCACGTATTCCAGCACGTGCCGCCCGGTCCAGTTCTCGTCGCGGTCGGCCTCGACGAAACGGGGCTCGAAAGAGAAATCGTCATCGGCGAGCTCGGTCCCTTCCCACAGCACGCCATGTTTGGACCAGCCGGCGATGGACTGGAGTTTCCGGCCGCGGATCATGCCCCTGGAGACGGAGACCCGGGGGAAGCGCTCGGCCCGGTACCAGCGGGCAAGCTCGAAGCCGTCCTCCCAGGTGCGGGTATTGAAATTGCCGAGCTGCATCGCCGGCGGCGGCCCCATGCCGTACGGCGAGGCCCGCTGCTCCGGCGAATTGATCACCTGCTCCTCGATGAACACCGCCCAGCGATGGTTGAGACACTCCGACAGTTTGTCCGCGTGCGCCTCCGCGAGAGCATCGACGGCGTTGCCCTTGCCGAAAAACGCTTCCGGGGACGCGGCGGCAGTCAAGACGACGTTCTGCCAGCCGGGCGGAACCTCGGAGGGATCGGCCTCGACCTTTTGCGGCGCGCCTTCGATGTAGGGCCGGTCGGGCTGCTCGATGATGTCGTAATGCCCGACCCAGGAGACGCCGGATGCGGATTGCAGCGCCGGCAAGAAGGTCCGATGCAGCCACGACCAGAACTCGTCCTTTTGATTTTCTTCCAGATCGAACCAGTCGGCTCTCAAAACCTCGCCCATATGCGTCTCCTATCCGGTGCCCAGTTTGGCTCGGAAGTCCCGCCACCCATCGGCGCCGGTGTCATGGTCCGCTTCGAAAAAGTCGGGAATCGAGTCGAGAAAATCGTCAACCTCGTCTTCGTTCGCCAGGGTGAATGACGCCGTTACGACTTTGGAGTGGTTGTAGGTCTCGCGGACTTCCGCCAAGGCCCATTCGATGCCCAGCATCTCCTCGTCGTCCTCGATGACGGCGATGTCGGTGACCACATTGTTTTCCATGGTGACTTCGTAACGCGCCACGGCCTTCCTCCCTCGCTAAACCGCCTCCCGGGGCCCGCCGGCCGCCTACTCGGTGACCGTATAATCCTCTTCTTCGCCTTCGGGCACCGACCATTCGGTGGACATCGCCTTCTTCATGGCCGGCGTATAGCCTCCGGGTAATTTCACCACGGCATCATGGGATACGGCAATGCCGCCGTTTTGCTTGCGGAGAACCACGTTCTTCAGCCAATTCTCGTCGTCCTGATCGGGATATTCGAGCCGGTATGCGCCGCCGAAGTAGCCGCCGCGGCTTTCGGTGCGCTCCAGCGAGGCGGCGCCCAGAAGGCGGCACAAGGTGATCTGGCCCTCGGCTTCGATGGCTTGGCGGATTTTGCCCGCCACGTCCTTGTCGTCGGCGCCGGCGGCGGACATGTCCGGGATCGCGTTTGCCGCAATATCGTCCAATTCGGAAAAGGCCTGGCGGATGCTGTCCTCCGAGCGCACCACGTTGAGCCAGTTGTTGGCGATGCGGCTGTTTCTGTCCAGGATTTCGCCCGGGTCGACGCCCTTGCCGCGCCCCGTCCAGCCGGCGAGCTTGTCGCCGACCGCCGCGATATCGGCCTTGGCGATGGAGGGGTGGGTGTTGAGTTTTCCGGCTTCGCTCGCCGCCTTGACGGCGCCCCGGGCCCCGAAAACCAGGCAATCCGACAGTGCCGAGCCGCCGAACCGGCTGGCGCCGTGGGAGCCGCCCGTCGCCTCGCCGGCGGCATAAAGGCCGGGCACGTTGGTTTCACCGTCGATGGTGATCTTGATGCCGCCCACCAGGTCATGGGGATAGCAGACCAGCTCGATCGGGTCCGCGCGGAGGTCATAGCCGGCCCGGCCGGCCAGCTGCCACACCCGTGAATAGCGGGGATTCGACTCGAACTCTTCGGGCACATCGGAGATATCGAAGAAGACGCCGCCGTGCGGCCCGCCGCCTCCCTTCAGGTTCTCCTCGCCGATGTAGCGGGTCAATTCCTCCATTTTGAGCTTCGTGGCGCCGGTCTCGGGGAACTTGTCGTAGAAGAATTCGCGCCCTTCGTTGTTGCGCAGTTTGGCGCCGGCCTCGTTGACCAGGCCGTTGGCGTAACCGGCGAACACGGACTTGATCTTCATCTTCTCGGGGTAGATCGGCGTCGGCAGATAGTGGCCGAATTCCATGCCCAGCATTTCGGCGCCCGCATCGAAGGCGATGGCGTAGCCTTCACCCGTCGCCGCGCCCACATTGTCGCCGACCGGATAAAGGGAGCCGTAGCCGCCGGTGGTCATGATCACCGCCTTGGCCCGGATGACATACACCTCGCCGGTGCGGTAGTTGACGCCCCAGGCCCCGGAGACTCGCCCGCCGTCCTTGAACAGCCCGCCGACAATGGTGTGGCTCAAGGCCTTGAGATTCATCTCCTCGGCCTTGGCGCCGAGGCACTTCATCAGGTACTTGCCGGTCGTCCAGTGATGGTGGACCATCCGCGGATAGGTATGCCCCTCCCACGGCCGCTGAAGATATTTGTCGCCGTCGAAGATAAGGTCGATACCCCACGCCCGCATCTCGTCGGTGAGGGCGCATATGCTGTCGACCCAGGTCTTGACCATCACCTCGTTGCACAGGCCGATGCCGTTGCGCACGACATCGCCGAAATGCACTTCCGTATTGTCGCGCGCATCGGCATGGCCGAAGGCCGCGGCGTAGCCGGCGGCCGCCTTGGTCGTATTGCCCGACGGATAGGGCCCCTTGGTCACGACCAGGACGTCGACGCCGGCCATCCGGGCCTTGACCGCCGCCATGGCCCCGGCGGAGCCGGAGCCCACGATGAGAACGTCGGTGGAAACGGACGTGGTCGTGATCGTCATGCCCAAGCCGCGCGCCCGCGGCGCGCCCTCCCCATTGAACCTTCAACGGCTTCGGATACCGGTTGGCAAGACTATAATTGGTCGATCGACCAAATTTCAATGCGAAAATCAGCGAATATGGCTTTTTTAGGCCGTATCCGGTTGACATAAATTGGCCGATCAACCAAACTTTCGGCAAGTGGAGGCTGTTCGCAATCGCGGATATCGGGGACCAACCCAGCGATGGACGATACGCAGAACCTGCGATCCGATTCCCAGCGGTCCGTCGAGCGGATCCTGGACGCGGCCGAAAAAACCTTCGCCGAACGGGGCTTCGAGGGAACCTCTCTTCGCGACATCATTGCCGAGGCGGGCGTGGCCAACGGCGCAATCCACTATCACTTCAAGACCAAGGAAGACCTGTTTCGCCGGGTGATCAGGCGCAGGGCGCGGCAGATTACCGGACTGCGGACCGAACAGTTGGAGCAGTGCCGGGTCGCGGAAGACAGGCCGCCGCTGCTGGAACAGATCATCTATGCCTTCATGTCGCCGCTGGTCAGCCCCGAACTCGGCAATAAGGACGCGCGGTATCGGTTTGCCCGTCTTCGCGCCTGGGTGATCAACGAGTACACCTGGCCCAACGCGTCGCCGCTCGGCGAACTGGCGACCGCCACCGATCAGCGGTTTTTGGACATGATCGCGGGCGATCAGTCCCATCTGCCCCGGGAGGAGGCGCGCCAGCGGTTCACCATCATGTGGTGCGCGGTCCACGACATCTCCTCGGCCGCGGCGCGCGCCGCCCTGGATGAGGCGGAGCGCAAAAGGAACATTCACCCGATGATCGATTTCGAGGAACAGATTCCCTGGCTGGTGACCATTTTCGCCGCCATGTTCCGGGCCCCCGCCGGCGCCAGCGACGGCTTTTCGGCATTCTTGGAAAGGATAAGAGACGAGGGACTGGACCAACCCGCGCCGCCGGCTTAGGCGGCGGGACTTTCGGGCACGAAAGGGCCGTTACGAGCCCGTGCCCCCAAAACATCAAGACGTATCGAGACACATCATACGGATTACCGGGGAGGTAACGATGAAGACCAAGACCTTTACTGCCATTGCACTCGGCGTGGCGGCGGTTGCGTTGAGCGCACCGCCGGCCCAGGCCCAATACTTCAAGGGTGAAACCGTGAAACTGATCGTCGGGTTCGGACCCGGCGGCACCGACACCATCGCGCGGTTCCTGTCGCAGCATCTGGAGAAACATATTCCGGGCAATCCCAAGGTGATCGTCCAGAACATGCCGGGCGCGGCGACCATGAAGGCGATGAACTTCATCACCCACAAGGCGCGGCCGGACGGCAAGACCATCGGCTTCAACCCATTCCAGGTGGCGGCCCAGCTGGCTGGACAGCCGGGCATGCGGTTCAAGTACCAGGACCTGATCTATATCGCCGGCCTGCAGGGCGGTCCCGGCATGGTGCTGGCCCGCCACGATCTGGCGCCGGGCGGCGTCAAGAGCGCGTCCGACCTGTTCAAGGCAAAGGGCCTCAAATATGCCGGGCGCAACCCGATCCACGGCTCCGACGTCAACGCCATGATCACCCTCGATCTGCTGGGCGTGAAGTACGACTACGTCTCGGGCTTCCGCAACGTGCCGTCGATCAAGACCTCGATCCAGGCGGCGGAAACCCACTTCACCGGCTTCTCCATGGGCTCATGGTTCAAGAACCTGAAGCCGACCATGGCCGACAAGGGGATCATCGTCGGGCTCTACCACCTCGACGTCATGGACACCAAAGGCAACTTCTCGCCCGATCCGCGCTACAAGATCCCGTCCTTCCAGCAGGTCTACAAGAAGGTGCACGGCAAGGCGCCGTCGGGGCCGACCTGGGATGCCTTCAAGTTCTACACCTCGGTCACCTTCGGCGGCGGCATGCGCATCTTCGCGCCGCCGAAGACCAATGCCGAGGCGGTCCGCGATCTGCGCATCGGCTTCAAGAATGCGGCGACCGATCCGGAAGTGCTCAAACGGATGGGGGACGCCATCGGCCAGGTGATGAAGTACATTCCCGTCGACGCCGGCGAGAAACAGCTTAAGGAACTGGCCAACGTCGATCCCAAGATCGCCAAGTTCTGGAAAGACCGCATCGCGTCCTTCCAGAAGCAGTAGAACCGGCAGGAACCGGCCCTCGCAATGATCGCGGGGGCCGGTTCATTTTGACCAGAATTCTCGGGACCGGTTGATGTTCGACGCCTTCCTCCAGGGGTTCACCCTGGTATTTCAGTGGCCGACCATCGGCGTCATCGTCCTGGGCGTCGCCATCGGCGCCTGGCTCGGCGCGGTGCCGGGGCTCGGCGGCATCATCGGGCTCTCGATCCTGATCCCGTTCACCTTCGAGATGGACCCGGTGCCGGCGTTCGCGCTGCTGCTGGCCATGGTCTCGGTCACCGCCACCAGCGACACCATCGCCTCGGTCCTGTTGGGGGTGCCGGGCACGGCGGCGTCGCAGGCCACCATCCTCGACGGCCATCCGCTGGCGATGAAAGGCGAAGCGTCCCGGGCGTTCGGCGCGGCGTTCACCGTGTCCGCCTTCGGCGGCGTGTTCGGCGCCTTCATCCTCGCCGTCTCGATCCCCCTGGTGCTGCCCATCATCCTCGCCTTCAACGCGCCGGAGATATTCATGCTCGGCGTGCTCGGCCTGTCCATGGTGGGCTCGCTGACCGGCGGCTCGGTGTTGAAGGGGCTCGCCATCGGTTGTTTCGGCGTCGTGCTGTCCACCGTCGGGACTGGCGATACGGTGCCCATTCCCCGCTTCAACCTGGGCACCGATTACCTGATCGACAGCCTGCCCTTCCTGCCGGTGGTGCTCGGCATCTTCGCCATCCCCGAGCTCATGGAGCTGGCCCTCAAGGACACCTCCATCTCCCGGGTGCCCAAGGACCAGGCCAAGGGCGGCGGCATCCTCAGGGGCATAAAGGACGCCTGGGTCCACAAGTGGCTGGCGGTGCGCTGCGCGGCCTTGGGGAGCTATATCGGCATCCTCCCCGGCCTCGGCGCGGCGATCGTCGACTGGCTGGCCTACGGCCATGCGGTGCAGAGCGCCAAGGACCGCTCCAGGTTCGGCCAGGGCGACATCCGGGGCGTCATCGGCCCCGAAGCGGCCAACAACGCGACCCAGGGCGGCGCGCTGATTCCGGCGGTGGCGTTCGGCATTCCGGGCGGCGTCGGCGTCGCCATCCTGTTGAGCGCCCTGATGATCCAGGGCCTGCGACCGGGCCCCGAGATGCTGACCAAGGACGCCCACGTCACCTTCTCCATGGTGTGGACCATCGTCGTCGCCAACCTGTTGGTCGCGGGCGTCCTGATGTTCTGGTCCCGCCAGGTGGCGCGGGTCGCGTTCCTCCCCGGCCACCTGATCGTGCCCGGCGTTCTGTTCTTCGTCTTCATGGGCTCGTGGCTCGGCGGCGCGTCCTTGGGCGACTGGGTCTCGGTGATCTTCTTCGGCATCCTCGGCTATCTGATGAAGCGGTCCGGGTGGTCGCGCCCGCCCCTGGTGCTGGGGCTGATCCTCGGCGACATCATGGAGAACAAGTTCAACATCGCCTGGCGGGTGCATGACGGCTGGGGCTGGCTCGACCGGCCCATCGTGCTGATCATCATCGCGCTCATCGTGCTGACCATCTATCTGTCGGCCCGCGGCATCATCTCGACCCGGCGCCAGGGGGCCATCGAGCAGGGCGAGGGCCGGGAGCGGAACCCGCTGGTCTCGCTGATGGTCACGGCGCCGCTGCTGGCGTTCTTCGTCTGGGCGCCCATCGAATCCGCCGAGTGGCCGCGCTCGATCCGCCAGTTCCCGGCGACTTTCGCGCTGCCCGGCCTCGCCTTCGTCCTCTTGATCGTGATCTCGGAGATGCGCGCCGTCAGGGGCGCGGTGATCGAGCATGCGGGGCTTGGCGCGGCGTGGCGGGAAGCCCGCGAGAAAGCGCTGCTCAAGCGCGGCGTGATGTTCTTCGCCTATCTCATCGCCATGGTGCTGGCCATGCTGGTCATCGGCCAGAAGCTGGCGCTCCCCATCTTCATGTATCTCTACCTCAGGCGGTGGGGCGAATACTCACGCAGGCTGTCCGGCGCCTACGCGCTTGCCGGCTACGCCGTGCTGGTGGTGTTCTACGAGCACACCCTGCACCTGTTCTGGTTCCAGGCCCTGCTCCCCGAATGGGTGATCGAGGTCGCGCCCAAGGGCTTCCCGACCTGGCTGTTCTAGTAACGGCGGGTTCTCAATCCGTCCCAGCGGCCCGATCGGAACGGCAACCGGGGTCAGACCCCGCCGAGCCGCCGGTCGATCTCCGCCTCCAGCCTGCCGGCTGATGAGTGTTCTGCAAAACGATAGCGCGCCAGGATCATGCTGATCATGTCGCTGCCAATCTCAAATATTTCGAGCGCTTGCCGATTGACCCGACGACCTGACGCGGCTTCCACCCGCTCGACGTAGTCTTGGCGCAGCGCCGGAATTTCGGAGGTGATGGAACAGAGATCCTCCTCCAGCCGTCCCAGCCGGGTCTCGGCAAAGTCGACCACGCCGACGACCTTCCCGCCGTTGTCCAACAAGATATTGCTGATGTTGAAGTCGCCGTGGATGGGGTGGTCGTCTGCCGGATCGAGCAAAGCGGCAATCCGTCGGAATTTCTCCAATCGTTCGCGATCCATCGCCTCCAACCGAATGTCCCCAAGCTGAAAGTCCGCGACACCGCCCGAGGATCGTAGGTCGGCAGCAATGCCGGCCCTCTCGAAAGCGCCATAGAGACCGGCTAGACTCTCCGCCACCGAGGCGGCCAGCGCCCGCCGCTCTGTTCCTCTCATGCCGAGCACTTGATCAATGGTGGCCAGCCGGCCGGCGAGCTTGGTCTGCCGCATCCAGATGGTGTGCGGCTCCCCCTCAAACTGGATGGCCTGATTCAGCACGTCCCATTCAACGACCACGGGCAGTAGCGGGCCGATGGGTGATGTCACCTGAGCAAGCCGATCCAACACCATCGCCTCATGGCGAAACTTCTCGTGGCCATCACCGATCCCGCCGCTCCGCTTCCCAAGCTTCAGGACCGTGCCGTCACCGAGGTCGAGTACCGATCCCCATACCCCTCGACCCAGCATCGGTAATTGTTCGAGGTCCAGTTCCTCGGGATTGAAGGTGCTCATTCGGAGGCCAGATATACATACAAGATCTGGTGCCCGCGCCCGGACTCGAACCGGGACAGCCCAAGGGCTGAGGGATTTTAAGTCCCTTGCGTCTACCAATTCCGCCACGCGGGCACGCATGGGGTTTCCGCCCGATAGGGCTGAGCGGGAATCGCGGCGCATTATAGGGCGGCTTTCGTTGGATGCCAGTTAAGTGAGTGCCCCCCTCCCTGACCCTCCCCCTCACCCAGCTTCGGCTATGGCTCGGCGTTCGCCTCGCCGAGCCTTCACAACCCTCTCCCTCCAGGGGAGAGGGGAAAGCCGAGTTTGTGCTTGCCCGGGCGAGGCGGGCAAGCGAGGGTGCGCCATGTCCTCCGGCGGCCCGGTCCAACTCCCGTCCAGCGCCCTCGGCCAAGCGCTTCTGGCCGCCACGCTGCTCGGCGCCAGCACCCTCACGGTCATGTCGGGCGCCACCATCGCGCCGGCGCTGCCGGCCATCGCCGAGCACTTCAAGAGCCTGCCCGACGCCCGGTTCCTGACCCAGCTTTCGCTGACCGTGCCCGCCCTGTTCATCGTGCTGGCCTCGCCGCTGGCCGGATACCTCGCCGACAAATCGGGACCCAAGCCGGTGCTGGCCGTCTCGACGGTGATCTACATCCTCGCCGGCTCGTCCGGGCTGTTCCTGGACGGCCTGATCGACATCCTGATCGGCCGGGCGCTGCTGGGCGTTTCGGTGGCGGGAATTCTCACCGCCGCCATCTCGCTGATCGGCGGCTGCTACGAGGGCCATCGGCGCAACCGGATTCTGGGCTGGCAGTCGGCCGCCATGTCCTTGGGCGGCGTGATCTACATCACCGCCGGCGGTTTCCTGGCCGATTTCGGCTGGCGGCTGCCCTTCGCCATCTACGCGGTCCCGGTGATCCTTCTGCCGACCCTGTTCTTCCTGGTGCCCGACATCCGCGAGCGGCAGGACGCCGAGGCCCGCGAGGCGGCCGGCGATATCCCCTGGAAACTGTTCGCCCTCGCCTACGCCGCCGCCTTCGTCGCCATTCTGGCGTACTACGTCATCCCGGTGCAGCTGCCCTTCCTGCTCCTGGAGATCGGCGCGCCCGAGCCCTCGACCGCGGCGCTCACCATCGCGTGCGCCAGCCTGACCTCGGCGGTGGTCGCCTCCCTTTACGGCCGCATCCGCCAGATCCTGTCCGGGCGCGCGTCGATCACCCTGACGTTCCTGCTGATCGGCGCGGGCCTGACCGTCGTCGGGTCGGCGGCCGGGCTGCCGGCGGTGGTCGGCGGCATGATCCTGTCCGGGGCCGGCCTGGGACTGATGTTCCCCGCCCTGGTCGGCCTGATCCTCGAGGACGCGGCCCCGCATATCCGCGGGCGGGCGTCGTCCGGGCTCACCATGGCGGTGTTCCTGGCCCAGTTCCTCTCGCCGGTGGTGATGGCGGCGGTGGCGGGCGGCGGGACGGCGGAATGGTTCAGCCTCGCGGGCCAGGGCACCCTCGCCGCCGGCGCCGCCCTGGTGGCCTGGTTCGTCTGGATCAGGGCCCGCCGGTAGCGCGGGGCGTTCAGGAAATAAATTACTCACCACAGAGGCACGGAGACACAGAGATTGAGAAGAGAGGTTTCGACCCTGCTACTCCTCACTGTCTCACCGTCTCTGTGGTTCGAGAACTGGAAATCTGGATACCCCGCATAAAGCGAGGTATGACGAGCGGATATACGACACAAACCAGATCGTCATGCCCCGACTTGTTCCACTGCTGTCCGGTTTAATTTTCACGGCCATTGGATGGCCATTTGGTTCGGAT
>JAPPFK010000137.1 GCA_028823885.1 Rhodospirillales bacterium
GACCTGACCCCGCCCGCCGGCGGCCGCCAGGAGATCACCATCCGGTGGGTCGTCAACGGCGCGGACGGCTCGGAGCTGGGCGAGGTCGCACAGCGAAATTCCATCCGGGCCGGCGTCCTCGACCGGCCGTGGGGGGCCGTGGCCGGGGATATCGCGGCGGCCGCCGGTCCCGGCATCATGGAGGTCATGGACAAGGCCGAGGCGGCCAAATCGGCGCCACGGCCGGGCCGGTGAGCGATCCCCGAAAGCGGCCCGGGATTCCCGTTTACAGACTTAGGACACGCTGATACATAGATCGCGCTCAAATGCGGTGCCGCGGATCTCTCAGGCGAGGTCTCCATTGAGCGCGCCGTCCGCCGACTCGGGGGTCCGCCAGGGATGAAAATCCTCACCTGCAACAGCAACCGTCCTCTTGCCGAAGCCATATCCGCCTACCTGAATCTGCCGCTGACCAAGGCCAGCATCCGGCGCTTTTCGGATATGGAGGTCTTCGTCGAGATCAACGAGAACGTGCGCGGTGAGGACGTCTTCGTCATTCAGTCGACCTCCTATCCGGCCAACGACAATTTGATGGAGCTGTTGGTGACCCTGGACGCGCTCCGGCGCGGATCAGCCCGGCGGATAACGGCGGTGGTGCCGTATTTCGGCTATGCCCGCCAGGACCGGAAATCGAGCCCCCGCTCGCCGATCTCGGCCAAGCTGGTGGCCAACCTGATCACCAGCGCCGGCGCCGACCGGCTGCTGACCCTCGATCTTCACGCCGGCCAGATCCAGGGCTTCTTCGATATTCCCGTCGACAATCTTTACGCCCAGCCGGTGTTCACCAAGGACATTCGCGACCGGTTCGACAACAACCACACCATGGTGGTGTCGCCCGATGTCGGCGGCGTGGTCCGGGCGCGGGCCATCGCCAAGCGGATCGACGCCGATCTGGCGATCATCGACAAGCGGCGCGAGCGGGCCGGCGAATCCGAGGTGATGAACATTATCGGCGACGTCAAGGACCGGCGCTGCATTCTGATCGACGATATCGTCGATTCGGCGGGCACCCTGTGCAACGCGGCTCAGGCGCTCAAGGACGCGGGCGCGGATTCGGTCTCCGCCTACGTGACCCACGGCGTGTTGTCCGGCGGGGCGGTGGCGCGGGTTTCGTCTTCGCCGATGGAGACCCTGGTGACCACCGACAGCATCATGGCGACCGAGGCCGTCAGGGTCGCGCACAACATCTCCCAGCTGACGATCGCACCGCTGATGGCCGAAGCGATCCGGCGGATTTCGGACGAGCATTCCGTCTCCTCGCTATTTGACTAATCCCCGCTGAACCACTAAAACGCGGCACTTTCCCGGCGGCGGCACCCCTGGAGGCCGCCGCATTTGATTGAGGAGCGCGACACATGGCTGACGTTTCGACGTTCAATGCCGAACAGCGTGACCGGGCCGGCAAGGGGGTGGCACGGGCGCATCGGCGCGAGGGCCGCATTCCGGCGGTCATTTACGGCAACAAGATGGAACCGGTGATGATTTCCCTGGATGGGCGGGAGCTTTCGAAGCAGCTCTCCCAGACCGGATTCTTCACCCGGGTTTTCGAGGTCAAGGTGAACGGCGACAGCCACGAGGTGCTGGCCCGTGACGTACAGGTCGACCCCCTGACCGACCGCCCCCTTCACGTGGATTTCCTGCGCTTCGGCGCCGATACCAAGATCGCGGTGGAAGTGCCCTGCGCCTTCCTCAATGGGGACGATTCACCGGGCCTCAAGCGCGGCGGCGTGCTGAACGTCGTCCGCCGCGAGGTTGAATTGCTGTGCTCGCCGCTGAACATTCCGCAGGAACTGACATTCGACCTCACCGGTCTCGACATCGGTGATTCGATCCACATCAGCGCCATCGAGCTGCCCGACGGCGTCACCCCGACGGTGACCGACCGCGACTTCACGGTGGCCACCATCGCCGCCCCGACCATCCAGGTCGAGGAAGAGCCCGAAGAGGATGAAGAAGGCCTCGAGGGTGAAGAGGGCGAAGAGGGTCTCGAAGGCGAAGAGGGCGTTGAAGGCGAAGAGAGCGGCGGCGAAGAAGAGCCGGGCGGCGGCGAAGAGTAATTCGACGCCTGATCCAACGATTTTCCGGCGCCCGCCGGAGCGGGCCGCAGGAGGCAGCCATGTTGCTCTTGGTCGGTCTCGGCAATCCCGGGCCCAAATACGAGAACAATCGGCACAATGTCGGTTTCATGGCCGTGGACGCGCTGCACGACCGCTACGGCAAGGGTCCTTATCGCTCGAAATTCGGCGGCCATCTGGCCGAGGCCGAGATCGGCGGCGAGAAAGTCCATCTGTTCAAGCCGGCCACCTACATGAACGCATCGGGCCGGGCGGTGCGCGGCGTCACCCGGTTCTTCAAGATCAAGAACAGGGACGTGACGGTGCTCTACGACGAACTCGACCTGGTTTCGGGAAAAATCAGGGTCAAGCGGGGCGGCGGCGCGGCCGGGCACAACGGCATCAGGAGCATCAGCGCCAATATCGGTCCGGAGTTCAGGCGGGTGCGGATCGGGATCGGCCACCCTGGTGACAAGGACCGGGTGACCGGCCATGTGCTGGGAAACTTCACCAGGGCCGACCGGGGCTGGCTGAACGACATGCTGATGGCCATCGTCCAGGCGGCGCCGGTGCTGGTGGAGGGCGATGACGCGCGCTTCATGTCCGACGTGGCGCTGATCACCAATCCGCCAAGGGAAAAATCGAAACCCGGCGGCGAAAAGACGGCAAAGGAAAAAGACTAGGTGGGATTCACCTGCGGCATCGTCGGCCTGCCCAATGTCGGCAAGTCGACCCTGTTCAACGCGCTCACCGCCACCGCGCAGGCCGAGACGGCCAACTATCCGTTTTGCACCATCGAGCCCAATTCGGGCCGGGTGAACGTGCCCGACCCGCGCCTCGACCGGATTGCCGAAACCGCCGCCTCGGAGAAGGTGGTGCCGGCCCAGCTTGAGTTCGTCGATATCGCCGGCCTGGTCGAAGGCGCCTCCGAGGGCGAGGGGCTCGGCAACCAGTTCCTCGGCAACATCCGGGAAGTGGACGCCATCCTTCATGTGGTCCGGTGCTTCGCCGACGACGACATCTCGCACGTTTCCGGCGGCATCGATCCCCTGGGCGACATCGAGACCGTGGAAACCGAGTTGATGCTGTCCGACCTGGAAAGCCTGGAACGCCGCCGCGAGCCGCTGGTCAAGAAATCCCGGGGACAGGACAAGGAGGCCAAGGCGCAACTCGAACTGGTCGATCGGACGCTCGAACTGTTGCGCCGCGGCCAGCCGGCCCGTGCGCTTCAAGTGGCGGAAAACGAAGCCAAGGCGTTCCGGATGCTGCACCTCCTGACCTCGAAACCGGTGCTCTACGTCTGCAATGTCGAAGAAGATGCCGCGGCCGGGGGAAACGGCCATTCCGCCAAGGTCGCCGGGTACGCCGCTGCGGCCGGTGCCGGTACGGTCGTCATTTCGGCCAGGATCGAGGCCGAGGTATCGCAATTGCCCGGGGACGAGAAGCGGGAGTTTCTGGAAGCCCTCGGCCTCGAGGAGACCGGCCTCGCCCGGCTCATCCGGGCGGGCTACGAGCTGCTGGGCCTGATTACCTTTTTCACCGCCGCGCCCAACGAGGCCCGCGCCTGGACCGTGACCGCCGGCACCCGCGCCCGGGACGCGGCGGGCGTCGTTCACACCGATTTCGCCCGCGGCTTCATCGCCGCCGAGACCATCGATGTGGACGACTATCTGTCCCTCGGCGGCGAGCAGCTGGCCAAGGATGCGGGCAAGATGCGCCAGGAGGGCCGCGACTATGTGGTCGAGGACGGCGACGTCATCCTGTTCCGGTTCAACGTCTAAATCACGTGGCTCCAGATTATCCCGGCGGCGAGCGCCACCAGGATCAGCCCCGTCACCACCGAAATCCCCCTGGCGACCGATGGGGTCACCAGCCAGCGGCGCATCCGCTCGGCGGCGGCCACCAGCGCCGTCTGCCAGACGATGTTGATGGCGATCAGCGCGGCGCCGAGGACGGCTAGCTGGGCCGCGGCATTGCCCTTCTCGACCGCCACGAAGCCCGGCATCAGGGCCAGGAACAGCAGGATGACCTTGGGGTTGAAGACATTGGTCGTCATCGCGTCCCGCCAGGCCTTGTGGATGCCGACCGGGGGACCGCCGCCGGAGAGCCTCAACCCGCCGCCGGCCTTGAGCGCCTGGTAACCGAGAAACGCGATGTAGGCGGCGCCGACGATGGCGACGCCCTTGAACAGCACCGGCGAGGCGGCGACGATGATCGACAGCCCCGCCGCCGCGGCGATGGTGTGGATGGTGAGGCCGAGCTGGACGCCGGCCATGGTGACCATGCCGATCCGTCCGCCGGACGTCATGGTGTAGCGGATGATCAGCACCGTGTCGGGCCCCGGCGAGACGACGATGGCCGAGGCGGCGATGAGAAACGCGATCAGAATTGTGGGATCGACGGGCATGATCCGACGAGGTAGGCGCCGTCATCCGGCAAGTCAAGCCGCGCCTCCTTGCCGATGCCGGGGCAAAGCGGTAGGCTCAAGCACGTTTGCTTCGCAAGTAAACCAACACGATTGGGACCAGGATGGCAGAGAACCGCCCCGATGCCGTGGAGCGAATGTTCGACGACACCCGCCGCGCCGGACCGACGCCGCTCGCCAACCAGCTTCAGGCGGTCGCCCGGATCGTATTGCGAAGCGCCCTCAGGCGATACCCCAAGGAACTCGATCTGTCCTTTGTACATGCCGCGGTGATCGGCGGGATCGGCACATTCGGCCCTATCGCCGCCCGCGACCTCGCAACCCTGCTAACCATGCATGAGGGCCAACTCAGCCGAGCCATGGGGGAACTGGTGGAGAAGGGATGGGTTGACCGAATAGCCGATCCGGCGGACTCGCGGCGAAAGATGCTGATGCTGACCAAGGCGGGCAAACAGCTCTATCGGCAGGTGATTGCGGTGCAGGATCGTCGGGAAGAACGATTCCTGTCCGGGATCAGCGATGAGAACTGGAAGATTTTCCTCGCCACCCTGTCACGCATCCGCACCAATGCGGAGGCGGTGCTCGCGGAGGAGGCTGCCGAAAAATAGGCTGCAAAAAATTTTGCAAAATACTTTACTAGTGAAGCATAAGGGCATATGATGGCCGACATACACCGGGAGAAGAGCAATGTTTCCGAAGAACCATTGGTATGCGGTCGCCTGGGATCACGACATTAAACAGGCGCCGTTCGGGCGAACCATCTGCAGCGAGGACATGGTTTTCTTTCGCCGGCCGGACCGCTCGCTCGTGGCGTTGGAGAATATATGCCCGCACCGGCTGCTGCCCCTGTCCGAGGGCAAGGTCGCGGGCGACAAGATCACTTGCGGGTACCACGGGCTAACGGTCGACGGCGCCGGAACATGCGTTCACATGCCGGGTCAGGAGAACCTCAATGGCAAACGCTTGGTGCGGACATTCCCCGTCGCCGAGCGCCACCGCTTCGTTTGGGTGTGGATCGGCGACGACGACCTTGCGGACGAGGATCTGATCCCCGATCTCCATTGGTGTTCCGACCCCGCCTGGGTGGCCGACGGGGATACGTTCCACATCAAATGCGACTACAGGCTGCTCGTCGACAATTTGATGGATCTCACGCACGAAACTTATGTCCATCCCACATCAATCGGCCAGGAGGAGATCGTCGAGTCGCCCATCGAAACCACTTCGGACGGGCAGTCGGTCACCGTTACCCGGTGGATGCGCGGTATTACGCCGCCGCCTTTCTGGGCCAACAATCTGGGCTCGTCGGAAGATTGCGACCGCTGGCAGATTTGTCATTTCACCCTTCCGGCAAACGTGATGATCGACGTCGGCGTTGCGCCAACGGGAACCGGCGCGCCGAAAGGGGATCGCAGCAACGGCATCACGGGCATCGTCATCGACCTGATGACCCCGGAAACCGAGACGACGACCTGGTACCACTGGGGAATGGTCCGTGACTTCGATATCAACAACCCGGCGCTCACCAAGCAGATCAGGGACGCCCAGGCGACGGTATTCGGTGAAGACGAGGTGGTGCTGGAACGGCAGCAGGAAATCATCTCGCGCCATCCCGAGCGCCGGCTGGCCAACTTCAACATCGACAAGGGCAGTATGCTGTCCCGGCGTTTGATCGACCATGCACTGACGACCGGGGAGCGGACCGCCGCATGAGATAACCCCGGGGCTTTAGTCGGGCGCGTCTGCGCGCTACTTTATCCCCAACCAACGCGCCTAGCAGGGAGGACCGACATGGCCGCCAGAAACAAACCCCCGTACCGCGCCGATCATGTGGGTTCGCTGCTGCGCCCCGATGCGCTGCTGATCTCGCGCAACAAGTGGCACGATGGGGAAATCAGCCTCGACCAGTTGCGCGAACACGAAGACGCCTGCATCAGGGAAGCGGTCAAGATGCAGGAGGATGTGGGTCTGACGGCCGTCACCGACGGCGAGTTCCGGCGCGCCAGCTTCCACGTCGATTTCATCCAGAAGGTCGTCAATATCGACGCGCCGTGGGATTTCGAGCGGGCGGTGTCGGTCTCCGACGAGAACAAGGAGCATGAGGCGAAGAACGAAGCCAAGGCGACCCCCTTCGTGCCCAGGGTGATCGGCAGGATGGCGCTGCCGGACGGCGGCATCGAGGTGGAAAACTACAAGTTCACCTCGTCGCTCACCGATCATCCGGTAAAGGTCACCCTGCCGTCGCCGACCATGACCCATTTCCGGGGCGGCCGCGACGCCATCGACAAGGAGGCCTATCCCGATCTCGACGGGTTCTTCGCCGATTTGTCCAAGCTTTACCGCGAGGAGTTGGCGCTGCTGGCCGAAGCCGGCTGCCGCTACGTCCAGTTCGACGACACCAATCTGGCTTATCTGTGCGACGAGAAAATGCGCCAGGGCGCCATCGACCGGGGCGAGGATCCGGACGAATTGCCGGCGACCTATGCGGCGCTGATCAACGATTCCATCCGCGACCGTCATCCCGACATGGCCGTCTGCGTCCACCTCTGCCGGGGCAACGCCAAGAGCCAATGGTTCGCCTCCGGCGGCTACGAGCCGGTGGCCGAGAAGATGTTCAATCTCACCGACGTGGACGGGTTTTTCCTCGAGTATGACGACGAGCGCTCGGGCGGCTTCGAGCCGCTGCGCTTCGTGCCCGAGGGCAAGCAGGTGGTGCTCGGTCTGGTCACCACCAAGCGCTCGGATTTGGAGAGCAAGGACGAGTTGAAGGCGCGGATCGAGGAGGCGTCCGAATACGTCGACGCCGATCAGCTTTGCCTCAGCCCCCAGTGCGGGTTTTCCTCCAACGCCATCGGCAATCTGGTGACGGTCAATGACGAAATCGCCAAGTTCCGACTGATCATCGAAACCGCGGAAGAGGTCTGGGGCTGAGCCCCACTTCCCCCCCCCTCGACGCCCGGCTATTGCCGGCCGTCTCGACCTCTCCCCCTCCAGGGGGGAGGTGATCCAATCCGCCTATTCCCTCCCCCCCCCAGGGGTCCTAGGGGACACCCCTAACCCCGATGAGGGGGAGGGTCAGGGAGGGGGGTGATTCGGTCCTACGCCGCCAGCTTCAGGCCCTTCAGGATCTTCCGGCCCGAGCGGGCGAGGAGGGCCTTCTTCTCCTCCAGCCCGCGGTATTTGAGCCTGCCGTTCGCCTTCATCACCCGGCCGGCGATGAGGACCGTGTCGACGTTGGAGCCGTTGGCGTGGAACACCACGCTCTCCACCGGGTCATGCACCGGGAACATGTTCAGGTCGTTGCCGTTGATCAGGATAATGTCGGCCTGCTTGCCGGGTTTGAGGGAGCCGACCCGCCTGTCGATGCCGAGGGACCTGGCCGCGTCGATGGTCGCCCAGCGGAGCGCCTCGATGGGCTTGATGGAGAGCGCCTGCGCCGGCGCCTTGGTCCGCCTGGCGGTCGCCCGGTTGTCGATGCTGCGCTGGCTCTGGAGCGCCATCCGCATGACCGTGAACATGTCGCCGGAAATGTTGCTCTCCACATCGACGCCCACCGAGAGCAGCCCGCCATAGCCGCGCACGCGGCCCGTAAGCGGCGCGCCGTGGCCCATCTGCAGTTCGACCTCGGGCGTCACGGTGACCGACGCGCCGGTATCGAGGATGAGCTTGAGTTCGGCGTCGGACAGGTAGACCCCGTGAACCAGGTTGTGCCGCTTGTCCAGGAGTCCCGCCTTGGCGAGCTTTTTGTACCCGTCCTTGTTCATCCGGTTCGGCGCCCCCCAGACATGGGCGCTGACCAGCAGGTCGAACTCCTTGGCGAGCTCGAAGTCATGCTCCGTCACTTCCCAGGTGGAAAAGTCGGGGCCGAGCACCGCCATCCCCAGGGTGACCAGCTGATCGTCCGAGGCGAAGGGGCCTTTCCGCAGGCGCTCGATCTCGGACCGGGGGTGCGGAATATGGGTATAGGGCGTCTGGTCCTTTTCGGCGTCCGGCTTCGGCGAGCCGTGACCGAACACCGCCCGGATGCCCGATTCCCTCAAGCCCTCGATGGCCGCGTCGGTGTGCCCGGGGGTGGCGTTGTTGTGGCACCAATCGAAGATGGTCGTCGCGCCGTTGCCGATCTGATTGAGGGCCCCCACCAGATTGCCGAGATAGGTGTCGTTGGCGGTGTAGCGGGGCGCGATGGTGGCGTGCATATGATGGAGGTATTCGGGGATCGACCAGTTGCCGGCGACCCCCCGGATGCCCGTCTGCCAGGTATGCAGGTGCGCGTTGACGAAGCCCGGCATGGCGATCATGCCGGCGGCGTCGATGACCCTGGCGCCCGGCGAACGGACGGCCCCGCCGATCTTCTCGATTTTGTCGCCGTCGATCAGGATATCACCCCTGGCGAGGTTCTTGATGCCGCGGTCCATGGAAATGACGGCCGCACCCTTGATCAACGTCTTGGACATAACCTTAGACTCCCTGAAATTCGTCGGTTGTCATCGAGGATTGATGTTGGCGGCCGCGTTGGGCTACCCTTCCCGCCAACAAATCACGCGCCCGCTGGGAGGGCAAGTATGAAGGGAGAACGTCATGCCGGACTCGGTTTTGAATCTGAATTTCCTGTCCCACGGGACACTCGAATCCCGCGATCTGGATAAAATCCGTGAGTTCTACGAGAAGTTCCTGGGGCTCGAGGTGATCCGGACCAGCAACATTTCGCTGCTCATCCGGCTGGGCGGAACCAACACCATCGCCGTCGTCTACAACCCCAAGAAGCCGGACATGCCGTTCCTCAATCACAACGGCCTCGACGTGGAGACCCAGGAAGAGGTGGATGCGGCCTATGAACTGACGGTCCAGCATCAGAAGGAGTGGGGCATTACAAAGCTCCGCAAGCCCAAGCTGCAGCACGGCACGTACTCGTTCTTTTTCAAGGACATGGACGACAATTGGTGGGAAATCCTCACCAATCCCAAGGATGGGTATTCGTGGCTGTTCGAGAAGGGCGATCAGGAAGGCCGCGGCCATCTGGACGACGAATTCGACCGCCCGGGAATGAGCGCCGCCGAGTAGGGCTCAGAGCCACACCGTCGACAGATCCGGGAACACGATCAGGATGATGGTGACGAACAGCATCATGATCACGTAGGGGAAGGCGCCGGCGAAGATCTGGTTGAGCGTCACCGTCGCATCTTCGATGGTACTTCGCACCACATAGACGGCGATACCGAAGGGCGGTGTCAGCAATCCCATCTCGACCGCGATCACGGTGACGATCCCGAACCAGATCAGGTCGCCGCCGAAGGCGCTGACGATGGGCAGCACGATGGGCAGCAGGATCAGCATCATCGAGATGGAATCCAGGAACATCCCGAAAATGATCACCAGGATCACGTAGAGGACGAGGAATCCGGCGAAGCCGAGATTGACCGCGCCGATGAACTCGCCGAGGGACTGGGGAAAACCGCTGAGCGCCAGCATCCGGCCATAGATGTTGGCCGCCAGGATCAGGAACAGAACGCTGACCGTGGTGTGGCCGGTCTCGATCAGTACGTTCCACAGCTTCTTCCAGGTCAGCCGTCGCTTTAGGATCGCGATAATCAAGGCGCCGGCGGCGCCGATCGCGCCCGCCTCGACCGGCGTGAACAGTCCGCCGTAGATGCCGCCCATGACGACGACGACCAGCAGCAGGATGGGGAGGATTTTCCAGAACGCCGACGAGACGCTTTCGCCTTCCATATTGTCTTCGGTGGGATGGCCGACGAAATCGGGGAAGAAGTGCGCCATGCCGATGATCGAGACCGCCATCACCAGGGCCAGGATGATGCCGGGGATGATGGCGGCGAGGAACAGCAACCCGACCGACTGTTCGGCGACGAAGGCATAGACGATCAGCAGCAGGCTCGGCGGGATCAGCATCCCCAGCACGGACGACCCCGCCACCGTGCCGACGGCGAATTTCCGGGTGTAGCCGTTGCGGAGCATATGCGGCGTCGCGACCTTGGTGAACACGGCCGCAGACGCGATGGAAGAGCCGGTAATGGCGGCGAATATGGCGTTGGCGAACACCGTCGCGACGCCGAGGCCGCCCTTGATCTTTCTGAGCAGCCAGCGCGCCACGTCGAAAGTGTCCTTGCCGATATCGGATTCGCTGATCACCAGGCCCATGAGCACGAACAGGGGAACGACCCCGAGGAAGAAGTTCCTCAGGAACTCGTTGGACGCCAGCTTGACCGTATTGATGGCGATGTTGGGGTTGTCCAGCATGATCCAGATGCCGAAGAACCCGAGCAGGATCAGGGCGATACCGATATGGATGCCCATGAAGATCAGGATCAGCATGCCGACGATGGAAACGGCGCCGACGGTGACCTTGCCGAAGTCGGCTTGGAACATCCCCGCGATGGCGGCGATGACGGCGACGACGATGAGCAGGTTCAGCCAGCCGGTTTTTTCGCCCGATCGTTCGGCACTGTGCTTGCGATAGGCGGCGACGGTATCCGACAGGCGTTCGAGTGTGAGCACCAGATACTTGATGGCGACCATGATGGCGCCGGTCATGATGATCAGCCGGAGCGGCCAGACCAGGATCGTGAACTCGCCTTCGACGCCGAATTTCAGGTCCGGCCAGGCTTCCTCGAGCTTGTCCAGCGTTCCGAAGGCGATCAGGCCGAAGACGAACACCCCCGCGGCACTGAATATGGCGTGAAAGAGAGCGCCGACCACCGGCCGCTTTTCGACCAGCGGGTCGATATACATCTCGGCGCGTGCGAACCGTCCCACGTGAAGGGAGTGGGCGAGTTGCAGAAAGACGGCGCCGGCCAGGGAGTAGGCGACAATCTCGGAAACCCCGCGGATCGGTGCATTAAAGAACCCGCGCGCGATGACGTCGGTACAGATGAGGAATGTCAGTCCGAATACCCAGACACTGCCGATACCGTTGGCAACCGAGATGAACTGAGAAAAAAGAGAGGAAAGACGCTGAAACACGTTCAGCGTCTTTCGCTCGGTCGATGATCCACCCGAGCCGGTGGATTCCACCTATTTGTCCCAGTCGCGAAGCGGTTTTTCGCCGCGGGCCCGCATGCCGTCCATGTAGACTTTCAGCACTTCGCCGGCCGGCAGGCCGCGGGCTTCCGTCCGTTTGACCCACTCGGCGGCAACATTCGGGACGCTTTTCGCCCACTTGCGCTGCTGATCCATGGAAAGAACGGAAACGTCCACTTTCGGGTTCTTTTTCATGACGTCGACGGTCTTGTTGTAAAACCCGATAACCCGCTTGGCGACCCAATCGCCGTACTCGTTCCCTAGTTCCAGGAACATCTTCTGCAATTCCGGGGGAAGCTTCTTCCAGGTATTGAGGTTCATGGTCAAAGCGCCCGGGAGGGCGCCGCCCATTTGAAGCTGGGTCAGAATCGGCGCCACTTCGTGCAGCTTGAACGGCAAAATACCCGTGGTCGGCGATATGACGCCATTGGCGACGCCCGTCTTGATCCCGTTGTAGTACACGGGCAGACCGGCATCGATACCGATCGCGCCGGTGCCCTCGACCCACCGGGCGACCGCACCGGGCGCGAAAAGCTTCAGTCCCTTGAGGTCCGCAACCGATTTGATCGGTTTTTTGGTCATAAGGATGTAGGCATCGGTAGCGAACACACCCAGGAGCTTTTGATTGTACTTGGTCCACTGCTGGTTCATTGCCGGAATTTTTTCGTGCAGTTCCCGGCCGATCTCGAGCAGCGCCTGGACGTTAGAGGTGCCGAACGGCGCGAAGTAGGTGACATTGTGGAGCGGCATCTTGTTCGGCTCCCACAGGGTGCCGACCCAGCCGACGTCAGCCAGCCCATCCTGGACGCCCTCCAGCGTATTCTTGAAGTTGTACAAGACGCCCGAATAGGCCTCGGTCCACTCCAGCGTGTGTCCAAGCGCCTTGGCGCGTTTGGTCGATTCCGGAACGATCAGGTCGCGGAGCGCGACGGCCCACGGGACGATCGGGGGGTGGCTCGATCCCGCTGTAAGTTTGAATGTGGCGGCTTGTGGCTGACCCGTGACCGCAAGCGTCGTGAACGCGGCGGCGGCAATACCAAGGGCCAATCCCTTGAAGGATTTGGGCATTAAGTCTCTCCCTGTTCGTCCAGCAGGTTGGCTGTCGGCCGTGCCACCGGCTGGACATTGCGGAAAACCGGCACGGCAATCGATTGCAGGGCGGATTGTCTGTCAGATCGTTTGGATTTTCAATAACATTTGTGCCGGGGCAACATCCCCCCGGCCGCGTTTGGACGGGGAGGGGTCGGGGAGATCGCCCCAACCAATGGATTCGCCGCGGCCGAGGCCGAAAAAGCGCTGAATGCGGTGAGAGGGCGGCGTCAGCCGGTCTCTTCCCGGTAAAGATTGAGCTTTTCCATCACCTGACGGTCCGAGATGACGATCATCGACGCCTGACCGGTCGAAGAGGTGTGCGATGCCCATGACCAATGGGGAATGGTGAAGACATCTCGTTCGCTCCACCGGTGTGTTGCCTCGCCGATCTCGCTTGTTCCCGATCCCTCGATGACCACGCACACGGCGTTGGCCGTCGAGCGGGCTCTCGCCGTCTGCTTCCCCTTGCTGAGCGACAGCACCCGGGAGTCATGGGTCGGCAGGATGTCCTCGCCGTCGACCGGGCTGGTGTAACGAACAGTTCGCGAGCCGTCCTCCTGCTCAGGGGCTTCCTTGAGCACGGCGGCGACGTCCTCCCAGCCATAGCGCAGCCGCGGAGAGTGACGGACATTCGCGAGCCGGGTAACCGGCGCCAATCCCGCTTTTTCATAAACGTTGTCGGACAAGGTCGAACTGTTGGCCGGATAGCGCTCCTCGGGGCCCATCTTCATGTCGCCGAAGACGGCGTCCAGCTGGCCGACCAGCGGCAGATCGAGCACGTCCAACCAGATCGCTCTTTGGCCGCTGTCGTTGTCATGACAATGCCAAGTCCAGTTGGGCGTGATGATCAGGTCGCCGTCGTACATGTCGCAGCGTTTTCCGTCGACGAACGTCCCGCCGCCCCGGCCCTCCAATATGACGCGGGTCGCCGCCGGGGTATGCCGGTGGGGCGGCGTTTTCTCGCCCGGGTTTACGCACTGGTAGGCGGCGACAATATTGCTCGTGGTCGCCATGCGGCCGTCGAGATGCGGGTTCTTGAGAATCAAAACCCGGTGATCGGCGTTCTTGCCCTGTACAAGCTCGGCCGAGCGCTCGATTAGCGGCAGCATGTCGTCCCATTTCCAGATCACCGACGGCTCCGCCCGATTGGGCTCGTCCATGACCAGGTCCTCGTAGATTTCCCACAACGGGGCCAGGTCGTTGGCCTGCATCTCCTCAATGAATTCCTTCATGACAACCCCTATTGCTACCCTTGCCCTGCCGAAAAGTGAGGGACGACTTTCTCACCGAACAACCGGATGGAGGCCTCCGCCGTTTCCACGTCCATGCCGAAATAATTGACCTGCATGGACAATTCATCACACCCGCCGCAGGCCGCATCGAAGGCCCCGAGCTGTTCGATGATTTCCGATGGCGTGCCGACAAAGGCCGCGCCGCACTCGATCTGACTTTCCATGGTCTGCGCCAGAATTTTCTCCCGCATCTTGTCATAGTTCTTGTACGCATCCGAGGGCGATCCGTCGCTGTACTCGGTCATCGCATCGGCAATGGCCGCAAAATGGCCTTCGATCAGCGGCTTGGCGGTGCGCCGCGCCACGGCGCCGTCCTCATGACAGAACATGAACACCGCCATCATCATCTTGGGCTGCCCCGCATGGCCGGCCTTCGCCCAGGCGCCCCGGTAGGTCTCCAGGAGCGCGATGGGATCGGAGCCGACGCCCGGGATTGCCATGATCCAGTGCCCCATGGTGCCGGCGCGCTCGAACGACGCCGGTGTGCCCACCGCGGCGACGTAGAAGTTGGGCCGCGGTTTCTGCGTGGGGCGGGGAAAGGTGGTCACGTTCTCGAAGCTGTGAAACTTGCCGGAACTGCTGGCGTTCTCTTCCTCGAGCAACAGCTGAACCTGCGCGATGCCCTCTTCGAAGCGCTCGACGCTCTCGTCGATGTCCACCTCGAAATGCCTGAACTCCTGCGGCAGGAATGCGCGCGCAAAACCAATGTCCAGGCGGCCGCCGCAAAAGGCATCGAGCATGCCCAGATCGCTGGCCAATTTCAGCGGACTGTTGAATGCCGGCAGAACGGCGCCGGTCACCATGCGGGCGGTCTTGGTGTGCTGGGAGGCGGCGGTCAGGAAAACGATCGGGTTCGAGCTGTAACCTCCCCAATGGTGGAAGTAGTGCTCGACCGTGCGGACGTGGGAAAACCCGTACTCGTCGCACAGGCCGATCAGATGCATGGCCTCCCGATAGTACTGATCGGGCGGCTTCACGTCCTCGCGGACATCGGGGAAAAACTGAAAACCGAATTGCATTGTCCAGGCCTGAGTTTCACCGGTCACCCCAGTGGGGCATTTGGATGGTACTTCGGAACCCTGCCGGAGACGATAGGGTCCGCTCCCCGCGTTGCGGCTTAAACGCCGCCCCGGATCTCGTTGGCGGTGGCGACCGCTGGCTCCGGCCCGCCGGCGCGGCCGGAGTCGTACTCCATGACGAAGACGCCGGCGTCCGTTTTGTTGAAGACGGCGTCCGCCGACGGATCGTAGGAGCTCCCGGCGATCCAGGTGGACTGGCCGCAATATTTTCGGCAGGCGCGTTCAGCGGGTGTTCTTCCAGTGCCGGTAGGCGGCGGTGAAATCCTGGTCCGCGCCCTCCGCCGCAAGGGCGTCCCGCCATAGATCCTGAACGAGAGTTGCGACGGGCGCGTCGACCCCGATCTGTTTGGCGAGGTCCCCGGCGATGCCCACATCCTTGGCCATCAGGGACAGACCGAACCCGAATGCGAACGTTCCAGGCAGCACGTGGTCCTTGATCGAGTGTTCGGTGTTGAAGTTTCGGCCGGTGGAGACGTTGATGATGTCGATCATGGTGGCCGGATCGAGGCCGAACTTCTCGCCCACCAGCATGGCTTCCGCGGCGGCGGTGAATCCGGCGGCGAAGACATAGTTGTTGAGCGCCTTCATGGCGTGGCCGCTGCCCAGCGGGCCGGTGCGGAACAAATTCCTGCCCATGGCCTCCAGGACCGGCGTTGCTCTTCCGATGGCATCCTCGTTCTCGCCGCCGATCATGATGGTGAGCGTGGCGGCCTCGGCGCCGGTTACGCCGCCCGACACCGGGGCGTCGATCAGAACGATGTCCTGGGCCGCCAGTTCGGCGCCCAGATCCCGGGTGCCGACGGGCGCGGATGAGCTCATGTCCACCACGATGGCGCCCGGCCCGAGATGGCCGGCCAGTCCGCCGTCCATTTCCATCAGGACCGCGCGAACGTCCGCCCCGGTGGGCAGCATGGTGATGATAATCTCGCGGTCCCCGCCAACCTCGCCGATATCGGCGGCGGCGGTGCCGCCGTGCTCCCGGGCAAACGAAGCCGTCCGCGCCGCATCCAGGTCGAACACGGTGACCGCGTGACCCGCCTTGGCCAGATGGGCGGCCATGGGCCAACCCATACTGCCGATGCCGATAAACCCGATTTTCAAGGGACCATACTCCGCTTGATGATTTAGACCCCGCCCCAGATCTCGTTGGCGGTGGCGACCACCAGCTCCAGCTTCCGGCGCTGGTCGTCCATGGTGATCTTATTGCCTTCCTCGGTGGATGAGAAGCCGCACTGGGGCGCGATGCCCAGTTGATCCATATCAGCGTACCCGGCCGCTTCGTCGAACTTCCGTTTAAGCTCGTCCAGGGGTTCCAATTCCGGCGTCTTGGTGGTGATGAAGCCGGGCAGCACCCGCTTGTCGCCCTTGGGCAGCAGGCGGAGCGGCTCCAGCCCGCCGGCGCGGTCGGAGTCGTACTCCATGAAGAAGACGTCGACGTCCGTTTTGTTGAAGATGGCGTCCGCCGCCGGATCGTAGGCGCCCTCGGCGATCCAGGTGGACTGGAAATTGCCGCGGCAGAGATGCATGCCGATGGTCATGTCGTCGGGCCGGTCCTTGATCGCCTCGTGCATCATCCAGGCGTACTTCTCGATCAACTCGTCCGGGTCCTCGCCGCCGGCCTCTTTTTCCGCCCGGATCTTCGGATCGCACAGATAGGCGAAGAAGATGTCGTCCAGCTGCAGATAGCGGCATCCGGCCTGGTAGAAGGCGTCCACCGCCTGGGCGTAGGTCTTGGCGATGTCGGCGAACAGGACATCGGCGTCGGCATATTCGGGCGGCCGGATATCCGATTTGAGCAAACGGAAGTGACAGGCGCTGGGGCCGGGGATGGAGATTTTCGGCGTCTTGGCCGCCACCGAGGCGAGGTACTTGAAATGCTCGATCATGGGATGATCGGCGGGGAACGACAGGGGGCCCGAGATCACCGGCACCACCGCCAGGGCAAAGGTGCCGACGGACCCGTCCGAGGAGCGTTCCACCAGATCGAGCCCATTGAGCCCGGCCATGAAATCGTAATGCCAATAGGCGCGCCGGAACTCGCCGTCGGTGACCACCGGCAGGCCGAGTTCCTCCTGGAGCCTGACCGCCTCGATGATTTCCGCGTCCTCGGCCTCTTTGAGGTCGGCGGGTGTTTCGCCCTGGCCGAACCGGGCCAGCGCTCCCTGTTCGAACAGTTGCTCCCGTGCCCGCTTGACCCGTTCCGGCCGAAGCAGGCTGCCCACGTGATCGGCCCGCGGCCGGATTTTCCCGTTCGTCATGTGGAGTGCCCCCCGGTGGTTCGCGAATTTCAGTATAGGAACCCGCCCGTTGCCGCCAAACAGGTTTTGACGTCCGGGATTGGGACGGTGCCCACGGCCGGTGCGATCCCGGTTTTCGCCCGGAGCCGGTGTGCTAGCATCCTTGCAACGATCACGTTTCGAACAAGGACTTCGCCATGCTCACCGCCACCAAGGACATCGTCATGCCCACCACCATCATCGGCTCCCTGCCGCGGCCGAGCTGGTATACCGAAAACCTGGCGGGACGAACGTTCCTTCACGCCATGCTCGATAGCCGGTACCGCGAACAGTACACGGACGCGGTTTCGGTCTATCTGCGGGAGCAGGAGACGGCGGGTCTGGATATCTGCACCGACGGCGACGCGCACTACGACGAGGAGGTCGGCGGGCAAAGCTGGACCAGCTATCCGCTCTACCACATGGACGGGTTCGACCGGAAAAACCCGGCCCCGGCGATCATGAGGACCGGCGGCGTCGGCTTTCCCATGGGCCACATCCTCCACGACTATCTCGAGGCCCGGATCATGCCCAAGCTGGTGGGGCCGGTCGGCCGCGGCGACCTGCAATACGCCGCCATGTGGAAGACGGCCCAGCGCCTGACCGACAAGCCGGTGAAATTCGGCACCATCACGCCGGAGCTGTTGGCGGCGGCGGTCGACGACGAATATTACTCGGACCCGGTCGAGCGCATTCACGCGCTGAGCGCGGCGATGAACGAAGAGCTGACCGAACTGGCGGACGCCGGCTGCCCGGTGATCCAGATGGAGGAGCCGCAAATCCACATGATCCCGTCCCGGGGCAAGGTGTTCGGCAAGCTCGACATGGCCGAGATGGTCGAGGTGTTCAACAACACGGTGAAGGGCCTCCGCGACAAGGCCGAAGTGTGGTGCCATACCTGTTGGGGCAACCCGTCGCAGCAGCGGATGTTCAAGGAAATCCAAAGCTACGCACCGGCCCTCGATCACCTGAATCAGGTGGATGCGGATGTGATCACGTTTGAATCCTGCTCGTCGGGCCGCATGGACCTGGAGGCCATCGGCCGGCAGATCACCGAGAAGAAGGTCGCCATCGGGGTGATCGACCATCATTCCCTGCAAGTGGAGAAGCCCGAGGACGTGGCCGACCATATTCGCGAGGCGCTCCGGCATATTCCCGCCGAACGCCTTGTGATCGCGTCGGATTGCGGCATGGGCCGGGAAGGGATGGCGCGGCGCCACGCCCGCTACAAGATGGTCTCCCTGGTCCTCGGCACCAACATGGTCAAGAAGGAGCTGGGCCTGCCGGAGGCCGCGTGCCTCGCCGCCGACGGCAGATATTCGCTGGTCAAGACCGAGTAGCGTCTTGGCGTTGTTCATTTGATCTGACGCGACTAATCTGCCGGGCGGACGGCTCTTTCGAACACGATAAATGAGCCGGGTCACAGGGGGCAGGAACATGCTGGACCAGGTGCAAGGCTATACCACCCAGGACATGGAGTATCTGCGGTTCGGCGACCGCGGGATCGGTCTCAGACTGTTCACGCCGGAAGGGAAGGGACCCTTCCCCCTCGTCGTCGATATTCATGGCGGGGCCTGGAACCTGAGCGATTTCAGCAGTTGCCAGGACCGGGACGCGGTGCTGGCCGGCGCCGGTCTCGCCGTGGCGGCGATCGATTTCCGCCAAGGATCGGACAAGTACCCCTCGTCTCTTGTCGATATCAACTACGCCATCCGCTGGCTGAAATCGAAGGCGGAGGCGTTCCGTATCGATGCCGAACGGGTCGGCATTTGCGGTCAGTCGAGCGGCGGACATCTCGCCATGTTGGCCGCCATGCGGCCCGCCGATCCCCGCTATACGGAACTCCCCGTCGAGGGCGCCGGTCCGGAGACCGATGCGGCCGTCCGCTGCGCGGGGGTGTCCTGGCCGGTGATCAACCCCCTGTCCCGCTACCGGCATGCCGTCCGGACCCGTGAAAGCGGCGAGAACGCGGATTGGGTCGGGAAGCTGCCGGAACTTCACCACATCTATTGGGAGACCGAAGAGGCGATGGAGGAAGGCAACCCGATGCTCGCCCTGGAGCGGGGAGAGGACGTGGAGACGCCGCCCGCCCTTTGGGTTCAGGGGCGGCCCGATATCGTCCACGACTACCGGGACCTGTCCTCCGGCGCCACGATGAACGAGCCGGAGCGGTTCGCGGCGAACTACCGCGCCGCCGGCGGCGAGATCGAGGTCGTCTACGTCGAGCAGGCGCGCCGCGGAACCGAAGTGTCCTGGAATCCGCTGGCCGAATTCTTTCTTGAACACCTGGGGAGAGAGCCATGAAATTGAACCAGCCGCTTGAGCGCGGGGAGCCGAAGACATGGTGAAGGGTCCGTTCCGCGCCGATCACGTCGGCAGCCTGCTGCGCCCGCCGGAGCTTCTCGAGGCCCGCGAGCAATTCAAGAACGGCGAGATGGATGCCGGCGGCCTCCACGAGGTCGAGGACCGGCTGATCCGCCGTGCGGTAAAGCTGGAGGAGGAGACCGGCATCCAGGCGGTGACCGACGGCGATTACCGCCGCGAATCCTGGTCCAACGATTTCCTGGATGCCATCGAGGGCGTGAAGAGCGCCTCGCCGCCGGCCCAGCGCTCCGACGATCACCACACCACCGAGGTCGGCGGCGTGGTGACGACCTTCAAGCTGCCGGCGCCGACAACGCACGGCAAGCTGGGCTGGCCGGCGGGCGGCATTCAGCGCGGTTCGTTCAACTTCCTCAAGGGCGAAACCTCCCGCACGCCCAAGGTCACCATGCCGTCGGTGAGCATGCTGCATTTTCGGGGCGGCCGCGGCGGCGTTTCCGAGGAGGCCTATCCGGACATGGAGGAGTTTTTCGCCGATGCCTCGGGGATTTGGCGCGCGGAAATTCGCGACCTCGCGGCGCAAGGCTGCCGCTACGTGCAACTGGACGACACCAACCTCGCCTACCTCTGCGACGACCGGCTCAGGGAAAACGTGCGCGGGCTGGGCGAGGACCCGGACGAACTGCCCCATCTCTACGCCCGGCTGATCAACGACGCCATCGCCGGCCGGCCGGACGACATGGCGGTCACCATTCACCTCTGCAGGGGCAACTCCTTCAGCCGGGGCCACGCCAAGGGCGGGTACGAACATGTGGCCGAGGCGATCTTCAACGAGGTCGAGGTGGACGGGTTCTTCCTCGAATATGACGACGAGCGCTCGGGCGGGTTCGAGCCGCTGCGCTTCGTTCCCAAGGGACCGAACGGGCCCAGGATCGTTCTCGGCATCGTCACGTCAAAGTTCGGCGAACTGGAGGACAAGGACGGCCTCAAGCGCCGCCTCGACGAAGCCGCCCGGTACATGCCCCCGGAACAGATGTGCCTCTCGCCCCAATGCGGGTTTGCCAGCCACACCGGCGGCAACCTGCTGAGCGAGGAACAGCAATGGGCCAAGCTCCGCCATTGCGTCGAGGTGGCCGAAGAGGTCTGGGGCACCGCGGTTTAGGCTGGAGAAAATGTCTGGAGGGACAGCGTGGAATTCTTCGCCTGGGGGGTGAACCATCCGGGGGTCGCGGAAAAGCGCTCGGCGATCATCCGCGAACACTGGGACTTCATCGACCGCTACAAGGACAGGCTGATCGCGCGGGGGCCGGTGCTCGACCCGCACGACCCGTCGCAAGTCACCGGCTCCATCCATATCGCGGCGCTCGATGACTGGCGGGAGGCCAAGCGCTTCGTCCATGAGGAGCCGTTCCACCGGGCCGGTTTGTTCGAGCACGTGCTCATCCGGCGTTTCAAACTGGAACTCGGCCGCACCCAGTTTGAATTCGAGAGCGCGGGCGATCTGCCCCGTTTCTTCGTCTATTGTCCCGCGGCCTCCGGCAACGGAACCGGCGGGGAGCGGGCCGCCGACGAATACGGCGCCTATTGCGCCGGGTTTGACGCGAATTTCCTGTGCCGCGGCGCGCTGCTCGACGACCGGGGCGGCTGGGCCGGCGGCATCTATTTGATGGAAATGGCGGACACGGACGCCGTCGATGCGTTTCTGGAAGGCGAGCCGTATCTCAGGGCCGCGCTCTACGGTGAGGTGCAGGTCCACCGCTGGACCCCGGGCGGGCCCGAAAACCTCAACCAGCAGGGCGAGCTTGCCTGAGGGTCCGTGACCCCGATACCCTGCGCAAATGCCGCCGCCCCTGGAAACACTCCCGCCCGGATTTCCGCCCCTGGAGGTCAAGGTCTGCCAAGCCTCCCGGCGCGAGCCCGGCTGCATGATTCTCTCCCTCGGCCGGGGCACCCGCGCCGTCCAGCAGAGCTCCGACTTCGAAGCCCTGGTCGCCATCGACCGGGAAGGCCGGCCGGTTTGGTGCTGGCAGACGGCCTCGTCGGTCATGGATGTGAAGCGCACGCCCCGCGATACGCTGCTGGTGGTCACCACGGACGGCTGCATCCAGGAGATCGACGCGGGCGGGGCGACGCTCAGAAAGTGGAGCACGCCGGGCGCGTCGCCCAGCCTGGCGGGCAATGAAATCCCGGTCGACACCCTCTATTTCCATCATGCGGTCCGCGAACTGCCCAACGGAAATCTGGCGGCGCTCTCCATTTCCGCCCGCGAGTTCGATGACTACCCCCTCAGCCTGAAGGACCCCGAAGCCGGCCGGGGAAAACGCAAGCTGGTGGCCGATGTGCTGGTCGAATTCACCCCCGAAGGCGACGTGGTCCACGTCCACGATTTTTTCGACATTCTCGATTCGCGCCGGAATGCCTATGGGTTGGATGCCCCGTTCTGGACCATTTGCGGCGTGGTGCCCGGCGGCGCCGACCTGACCCATGCCAACGGTCTTGTCCACGACCCCGCCGACGACAGCTTCATCGTCACCGTCCGCCACCAGGATTGTCTGATCAAGATCGACCGCGCGACCGGCGCCCTGAAATGGATCCTGGGCGCGCCGGAAGGCTGGACCGGGGACTGGGCGGACAAGGTGCTCGAGCCGGTGGGCGAGACGTCGTGGCACTGGCATTCCCACGATCCGAGCATCATGGCCGACGGATCGGTCCTGCTGTTCGACAACGGCGAGAGCGGCGCCATCCCGCCGGCGCCGCCCATCGGCCTCGATGACTGCGTTTCGCGCGCCATCGCCTACCGCGTGGACGAGGCGGCGGGCACGGTGGAGCAGGTGTGGTCCTTCGGCGGTCCGGAACACGGGACGCCGTACGCCATGTATATCAGCGGCGCCTATGAACTGCCGGCGACCGGCAATGTCTTCGTCACCTTCGGCGGCATCATCCTGGGCCCCGAGGGTGAGCGGGTCCATCTGCCGCCGGCGGGCCACGGCTCGGCGGAAGTCTACGAGGTCACCCGCGCGGACGATCCGGAAATCCTGTTCCACGCCGCGATCGACAACCGCCACACGGACGAGGAGGTCGGCTGGGGGGTCTTCCGCGCCGAATGGGTGCCGGACGGCTTCTTCGGCGGTTAGGGTCTGTACTCGATTGAGCCGCCCTCATCCCAACCCTCCGCCAAAGGGAGAGGGAGTTCCGGTGCGTCCCCTCTCCCCCTTCTTTCCAGCCTTCGTAGCCGAAGGCTACTTCGGCGGAGTAGGCCAGGGGGAGAGGGTCAGGGTGAGGGGGGTGTTCACTGGATACCCCCCATAAAGCGGGGTATGACGAGTGGATATACGACACAAACCAAACCGTCATCACCGGGCTTGACCCGGTGATCCACGCTTGGCGGTCGGCGGCACACGTGGATGGCCGGGTCTAGGGCCCGGCCATGACGCTTTGGCGGCGCACCATGCCAAACCCGTCAATCCTCCGCTTGTCCCGGCCGCTGCGGTCTGACAGAACCCTCGGCGATGAAACTGCTGCTCAACAACGGCTATCTGATGATCGTGATCACCGCGGTCGCCTGGTCGGGCAACGCCATCGCCGCCCGCGCCGTCCATGAGGCGGTGCCGCCCATCGGCCTCGCGTTCTGGCGCTGGGTGGCCACGGTGCCCATTTTCCTGGTCCTCGCCTGGCCCCATTTGAAGCGGGATATCCCGGAAGCCCTCGCCAACTGGAAAATCCTCGTGGTGCTGAGCGTGCTGTCGGTGAGCATCTACAATTCGTTCCTCTACATCGGCCTCAATTCGACGACGGCGACCAACTCGTTCCTGATCAACACGTCGCGCCCCGTGATCATCGTGATCCTGTCGCTGATCATCCTGCGCCTCGCGGTCACCGGCCAACAGGCCGCCGGACTGGCGCTCGGCCTGGTCGGCACGGCGGTGATCGTGGCCCGTGGCGATCCCGGCGTCGTCGCGGCGCTGGATTTCGTGCCCGGTGATCTGTGGATCCTGGCGGCGACCCTTTCCTGGGCGCTGTACACGGTCTATCTCCGCAGGCGCCCCAAGATCCGTCTCGCCAGCTTCATGTTCCTGACCGCAATCATCGGCCTCGCCGTGCTGGCGCCGTTCTATTGGTGGGAGCACGTCTATGTCCGCCCCGTGCCCCTGGCCCCCGAGACATTCTGGGCGGTGGCCTATCTATCCGTCGTCGCCTCGGTGATCGCCTATATGGCCTACAACCGGGCGGTGGAAATCCTGGGCCCCAACGTGGCCGGCCTGACGTCCTATCTGCTGCCGGTGTTCGGCGTCACCCTGGCGATTCTGCTGCTGGGCGAGAGCTTCCGGCTGTTTCATGCCGTCGGCATCGCGCTGCTGCTCACCGGCGTCTATCTGGCGACCAGGGCCAAGGGATGATTAGTTGGTTCCACGCTACAGAGTTCCTGACTTTACCGGATAAACTGATTACAGGTCTCTCAGCAGTAGGGTAATTTGCATGCTCACAATCGATTCAAAAATCTTCTCTCACCTCGACCTAACACCAAGCTTCGAGGGCCGTTCCACACCAAGAACGGTTGCTCAGAGCTCGGGTAGGAGGGTCAGGCGCTACAGACAGCTTCTCGACCTGATCTCCGAGATAAATTATGAGAATCCGAGGTTCGAAATCATGTATCGCGGTCAAGGAGAGGATTTCCGCACCCGTGGCACTAGGCGACTTGGTCCTCGCTCATCGATTTATCCTACGATCTTTCGACAGGGCAACGGAGGATTGCTAGCAGACCAAAAGATACGGGTTAGGAGATTTGAGCATCTGGATGAATATTCAGCTCAATTGGAGCAGAAGTATAAATTCGGGGGCAGACCCCGAGTGAGAATGTTCGAAGAGATCAGGTGGGCGATTCTTCAGCACTACAAAAAGACCCCCACGCCGCTGGTCGACGTGACCGAGTCATTGCTAGTAGCGGCATCGTTTGCATATTTCCACCGGCAATCAAACGTCGGATACCTGTTCGCATTCGGTTTTCCGCATCGACATGGGTCAATTAGTTACCATGCCGACGACCAGCTTGTACTAGTCCGACTAGCATCTACCTGTCCACCGGAGGCGCGTCGCGCACACTATCAGCAGGCATGTTTTGCAGGCCATTTTCCACTAATCAATTACGGCAGCAACGGACACAATTTGGCAAATCGACTTGTTGCCAAGTTTCGCTTGGATTTTGACAATTTTTGGACAGACAATTTTAGACCCTTGCCGGAAGCTATTCTCTATCCTCCTAGAGACGCGATCCAAAAGTTTGTCGACAGCTTGTGAAAGTTCATCTTGATCTCGATTTAGCATATCGGCGTCACCCATCTGCGCGCCGGCGTCTACTAGGTGAGCCGGTCCGATGGGCGATACCGGATATGCGCGACTTCGGCTACGAAGAATCCAGAGCACCATGAGCTATCTGTTGACATGAGATTGAGAATCGCTCATGAATATCACGATGATCGCATGAGAGTCGTGATATGAACATTGATATGTCTGAATTTTCAGATTTTGAGCAACCCATATTGGCTGGCTCAATGGCTGGCCGGAAGATTTTTTCGGCGCTTGTTACATTGGAGTATCCCAAAGAGCACTCGGAGGTTTGCTTCTTCGATTTTTCGCAAACTGATTTAATGACGCAAAGTTGTTTCCGAGACAGCTTGCTGGCGTTTCGGGACTATTGCCGAGTTAGTCTGCAGAATGTCTATCCCGTTATTCAGAATGCAAATGATCTTACGCTTGAGGAGGTCAACGACTATTTGGTGTCGCAGAGAGACGCTTTTCCGGCATGTGACCTTGACGGTGAGGGCCGTGTTACCTGGAGCGGTGTTCTGGGTGTCCTAGATGAGAAGCAAATAATTGCCCTAGACCGCATCGCCAATAAGAAAGGTGAGTTAACCGCTAGCCAACTTAGGCGGGAGGCCGATGGCGTCGGTACTACAGCATGGAACAACCGTCTATCGGCTCTAGCGGCAAAGGGAATCTTAATGGAGTCTCAAAAGGGGAGAGCAAAGGTATACAAGACAGTATTGGAAGGATTGAGCGTTGGGCGTTGATTTTCTTGAGAAGACGGACCCTAACTACAGAAGAGGGCTCCGAACGGAGGCTGCCAAACTTGGCGAGGCCAATCTCTTTAGTAAGAAGATTGGATCAATCAAGGAGGTATCGCGGCTTTCCGCAGAGCCAAATATCTCGCTGAAGGAGGGCGAACAGGTTTGCGTCAAATTGGATCGCGGTGATCTAGTGGCAATTCGTGGAAATCAGATTGTAGCTAGAAATAAGACTCCACCGACTACCATTGTGAACGACCTTGCTCAGACCGGTGGATTGACCTTTGGAACTGTGAAGAAGTTCCTACCGTTAAGCCGTTCGGTAGACCTTTCAATCGACGAGTAGGTTGCCCTCAACGTGACATCTACAGGTATTAGAGCGCGACAGACAGCTTCCTACTGGCACGATTCATCAAGGCATCCGTTAGCACTTGGTTGCACCGACTGCGCTTTTTTTGATGAATGCGGAGGCCTGAACGTACCTCCCGGTATATTTGATTGCGGTGATTTCTGTACGTGTTGGTCGCCTAAGGATTGCGATATACCGTGCCCAAAGAACCCAAAAACTCTGCACCGTTATGTCAGAGAGGTCCGCGGGGTAACGTGGGAGAACATTCCGCGGTTCGATTCGGCAGCCATCGGATCATTTCCGGTTTCTGTTCCGATAATTTATCATGGCAGCTCTCGTCTTGTGCCCTATGACGGTGAGGCTGCGGCGTTGATGCTGTATGACCTTCTTTCGTTCCCAAGTGCGACCCTGAAATACTCATCAAGGGAGGAGCTTTATGAGAAATTCTCACTGGCACCTGATGTGAAGCTAATGGTTTGCGGCGTTGCAGGTGATCGTGAGTTGAGCAGGATTTGGTCGCACCTTGACGCCGCTACGCTGGTGGCAGGATTCATTAAATTTGGCGTCCAGCTTATGACGTCCCCAAATTTCAGCGTATTCTCCAATGTTCCGCGAACAGATAACCTTGTGTCGCAGAAGCGAATTGTCACCCTGTGGCACGAATTATCATCCAGAGGCCTTCCAACGGCACTTCACCTCAATCCCCGAACCGATGCAGATTGGAATCGTATATTCGAGTTCGTGACCGAGCGCGACGAAGTTACTTCCGTTTGTTTCGAGTTTGGTACGGTCGGTCGTTACAAGAGCAGAATTCCGTGGCACGTCGAGCGCCTAAGGTACCTGGGGCAAGTTACATCTAGCCGGCTTACACTCGTCGCGAAGGGTGGGCTGCCCTTCGTCGAAGAACTAGGAGGATGGTTTCGTGAGTATGTTTTCTTGGAGTCTGAATCATTTGTTCGGACTCACAAGAGAAAGAAGCTAGTGATTGGAAACGGAGGGGAGTTAGTGAGATCGGATACTATGACCTTAAAGGGTCAGTCGTTACACGATCTATTTCATGAGAATTGTGGGGTTGTACGCACCCATGTTGAGCGTCAGTTGCGACAGACTTAAATCTTGCAAGCCACTGCAACTGTGAACCCAGGCAATTCAGATCGCGAAAATGCTTCAGCATGCTCAACACTCGGATTCTGTCCATCAATCAGAATACAGCCCTGCCCACTGCGAAATCGCAAAGTCGCTTGCGTGTTAAACAGACCTTCAAAAAGTTCGTGAAAACCTCTGCCTCGGCCAGTATCCGAACCGAAGCGAGAGACTCCATCGGTGATTGCGGCCGCAATGGCTGAGTTGTCATCTTCCAAATCATAGTACTCACTAGACGATCTTAACGATTCGCGGACGCCGATACCGGAGTCAGCAACGACAAACTCAAAAGATTTGGTCGTCAGCGCATAGCAGACAATTGCGTAACCCGGCGAACCGCTGTGAAGGTGAATGTTTTCCTCTAGTTCGAGAATTGATCCTACTAGCTGCGTTGCGCGCTTCTTAGAAACTCCTAATTTTTCTGCCGAGAATTGTGCTCTTCGCCTGAAAGCGGCCCAGTGAGGATTGCTTAAATCTTCCGCGGCTCTTGTTATTACAAGCACTTCAGCATTGCGCGGCGCTAGAGAGGTGTCTGGTCGGGAGTGAATGACAGTCTCAGAACTGGAAAATGCGGCTGAGATGTCAGTATCTGCAATCGATTTGAGAGCGGGGGGATCGGCTAAACCATTCCGCCGCATGATTTCTAGCTCCGCCAATGCGCCAATTGATGCCAATTTGAATTTGCCAAATGGGTTGCCCAGTTGGTCTTCTGTGGAAGCGAGAGAGAAATCATCCAAGAGATCGAAACAATCTGTTGGGTCGTAGATTAGCATCGGACGTTTGAGCACCTTCTTGTTGAAGCGTCGGGAAAAGAAATGTGTTAAGGACTAGAGGCTAAACCTCTCTATTAATGAGTACCATTATTTGCACTTAGAAATAGTGAAAAATCACCTCTCTTCAATTCTATGACCAACGGCTCCAGAAATCTCATCCTCACCGAGCGCGACGGCGCCGTCGCCACCGTCATCCTCAACCGGGCGGAAAAGCACAACGCCTTGAACAAGGAGATGTGGGCGGGCGTCGGCGAGGCCTTCCGGGCCCTCGACGGCGACGAGACGATCCGCTGCGTGATCCTCAGGGGCGCCGGCGAGAAGGCCATGGGGCCCGGCGCCGACATTGCCGAGTTCGCCGAGGCGCGCAGCAACCCGGAACAGGCGGCGGACTACGGCGGGCTGATGCACGCGGCCATGCAGGCGATCCGCGGCTGCCGCCATCCGACGGTGGCGCAGATCCACGGGCTGTGCGTCGGCGGCGCGCTCGAACTGGCTTTGTCGTGCGATATCCGCATCTGCGGCGAGGGCTCCCGGTTCGGCATTCCCGTCAACCGGCTGGGTCTGGTGATGGCCCATCCGGAGATCAAGGCGCTGGTCGGCCTGGTCGGCCGCTCGACGGCGCTGGAAATCCTCTATGAGGGGAGGGTGTTCGATGCCGCCGAAGCCAAGGACAAGGGCCTGGTGAACCGGGTGGTGGCCGACGACCGGGTCGCCGGCGAGGCCCGGGCCGCCGCCGGGCGCATCGCCGAGGGCGCGCCCCTGGTCAACCGCTGGCACAAGAAATTCGTCGACCGCATCCTCGCCGGCGGCGAATTGTCGGCGGAAGAAGCGGCCGAGGGCTTCGCCTGCTTCGATACGGACGATTTCAAGGAGGGCGTCCGCGCCTTCCTCGCCAAGGACAAACCGGACTTCACGGGCGAATAGGGGCGAATAGGGGCGAGCGGCATGGGCGGCCTGCTGGACGGTATCCGGGTGATCGAGCTCAGCCACGTGATGGCCGCCCCCACCTGCGGGCTGCATCTCTCCGACATGGGCGCCGACGTGATCAAGGTCGAGCGGCTGCCGGACGGCGACACCGTCCGCCGGAACGGGCCGTTCGTCGGCGGCGAGTCCGCCGGGTTCGCGATGATGAACCGGGGCAAGCGGGGCGTGGCGCTGGATCTCCGCTCCGGCGGCGGCCGCGCCATCCTGCGGCGGCTGGCGGACCAAGCGGATGTGTTCATCGAGAACTACCGCCGGGGCGCCATGGAGCATTACGGCGTCGGCTGGGAGAGCGTCCGCGGGACCAACCCCCGGCTGGTCTATTGCACCGTCTCCGGTTACGGCGCGACCGGACCGCTGGCCGGGCAGGGCGGTTTCGACCTGGTGGCGCAGGGGATGAGCGGACTGATGAGCATCACCGGCGAGGGGCCGGGCCGGCCGCCGGTCAAGGTCGGCGCGCCGGTGACCGACATCACCGCCGGGACGCTGGCCGCCATGGGAATCCTCGGCGCGCTGGTCGCCCGCGGGCGCACCGGCGAAGGGCAGTATGTGGACACCTCGCTCTACGAGGCCGGGATCATGCACACCTACTGGCAGTCGGCGATCTTCCTCAATTCCGGCGAGGTGCCGGCGGCGATGGGCTCGGCCCATCCGATGATGGCACCCTATCAGGCGTTTCCCACCGCCGACGGATGGATCAATGTGGGAAGCGCCAACCAGGGACTGTGGCTCAAGCTGGTCGAACTCCTGGGCGCGCCGGAACTGGCGGACGACGAGCGGTTCGCCGAACCGCCGCAGCGGATCGAAAATCTGGACCGGCTGGTCGACGTGCTGACCCCTCTGTTCCGGGCCAAATCCACCGCCGAGTGGCAGGCGCTGCTCGACGGGGCGGGCATTCCCGCCGGGCCGGTCTACGATGTCGCCGAGATGGCGGCCGATCCCCAGACCCGGGCCCGCGGCATGATCCGCGAGACCGAGACCCGTGAGGGCTCGGCCATGCGGGTGCTGGGCCATCCGGTGAAGTACTCCGCCGCCGAAACCCCGGTGCGGCGGCCGAGCCCGGCCCTCGGCGAGCACAACCGCGAGGTGCTTCTCGAGTTCGGCTATGACGGCGCCGAAATCGATGCCTTCGAGGAATCCGGCGCAATCGGCGGGGAATGACGCGACGGCCGCCGGCCCCCCCACCCTCGACGCCCGGCCGGTTGCCGGCCGTCTCGACCTCCCCCTCCAGGGGGGAGGTGATCCAATCCACCTATTCCCTCCCCCCAGGGGTCTTAGGGGACACCCCTAACCCCGATGAGGGGGAGGGTCAGGGAGGGGGGATATGGAAATCCCCCTGGCCCCGTCTACGCCGGCGCGTCCTTGCTGGCGGTGAAGGTAAAGCCGGTCTTCTCGAACTCGGCGGTGAGCCCCGGCCGGATCGCCTCGATCTGGTCGCGCGCCTTGACCGCGAAGTCGATGTCGTTGAGGTCATGGACCCCGCCGGAGATGATCACCTGCAGGATGCCGTCCTCGTCCGAGATATTGCGGAACCCCCGGCAAACGCCCGGCGGCACCGAAATGGTGTCGTAGAGGCCGAGTTCCACCCGTTCGCCGCCGTCGTCGTTCCAATAGACCTCGAAGCGTCCCTTCATCACGGTGAAGGTCTCGTAGGTCTGGAGATGGGCGTGCAGCGACGGGCCGGTGCCGGGCGGGCAGACCGCATGGGTCATGGTGATGCCGCCGGCGCCGGTGATCGGCGCGGACGCATTGATCGGCGTATCCAGGCCTTCATCCAGGCCGATGACGCTCATCAGCTTCCGCGACCAGACGATGTCGGCGGCCTCGACGGGAATGCCGGTGTTCTTCTGGGCCTCCAGCGGCTCCAGTTCGTCGAACCGGGCGACCCGATCCTGCATCTCGGCGCCCGTAATCTCGATGGTGCGCATCTCTTTCCCCTCCGGTGAGTGCTGCTCACCGCAAGGGTGCCGCGATCTTGCAATTAGATCAAGCTATGCCGCCTGGGGGCCCTGGTCTTCCTTCTTCGGCCCGGACAGCCTGGCCTTGAGGCGCGAGAGATCGAACTTGATGTGCGCCCAGGTGATCATCGGCAGGGCGACCAGCAGATCCCAGACCGCGTCCCAGCCGCCGCGCAGCACGACGGGGAACATGATCCACGGCGCGGCGGTGATGATCTGGATGTGCTCCTGGGTGTGGAGCCGGTCCCGGCTCCGCAGCACCTTCTCGACGTTCTTCGGGAACGACCAGTCGCAGCGGTAGATCACCTTTCCCTCCGGGTTGATCACATAGATCATGTTGGGGAGCGTGCCGTACTGGTGGTGCATGGTGCCCTGAAGGTCGTCGACCAGGACCGTGCGCGGGTCCTTGTAGATTTCCATCATCTCGGCCGCCAGCTCGAGCTTCTGCTCGTCCGATTGGTGGGGGCCCAGGCGCGAGCCCGGATGGGCCTCGCGGACATAGACCAGCAAAAACTCCACGTCCGGGTACTGGTCCTTGAGCCTGGCGAAGCCCTTGACGTTCTTCACGTACATGGAACAGGTGATGGAGCCGGTCTCCAGCACCACCCACTTGCCCTTATAGTCGTCCAGGCTCACTTCCCGGCCCTCCGGGGTGCGGACGGTGAAATTGCCGGCGGGTTCGCCGGCCTTGGGTCCGTCGAACGAGCTCAGATCGTACTCGGACATCTTGTAGCGTTTGTAATTGTACGTCGTGGGCATGAATGCCTCCGTCGAAATTCCGCAACCCGTCAGCCGCAAAACCGGCACGCTATCCGGTGTGTCTTATATAAGAGTGCGCCGGCATCGCCAAGTCAAAGGCCGGTGGGGAAGCCGAAGCACCTCTCCTCCCGGGCCCTCCCCCTCGAAGGGGGGAGGGAATAGGTGGGTCGGATCACCTCCCCCCTGGAGGGGGAGGTCGAGACGGCCGGCAATCAGCCGGGCGTCGAGGGTGGGGGG
>JAPPFK010000184.1 GCA_028823885.1 Rhodospirillales bacterium
CGTCTCGGCCGGGGGCGCGGTCTGGGCCGGAGGTGCGGTTTGGGCCGGGCGCGCGGGCGCCTGTTCTGGCGCACCGGCCGTCGGCGGCGCGGACTGGGCCGGGGGCGCGGTTTGGGCCGGAGGTGCGGTCTGGACCGAAGGCGCCGTCTCGGACGGGGGTGCGGTCTCGGAAGAGGTCGCGGTTTGAGCCGGACGCGCTGTCTCGGCTGAAGGTGCGGTCTCGGCCGGGGGCGCGGGCGGGGGCGCGGTCTGGGCCGGAGGCGCGGGCGCCGGCGCGCCGGCCGCCGGCGCCGCCGCCTGTTCGCTTTGGTCCGTGTCGCCGAGGAAACTCAGCGCAATCGCCGCGATAACGATCACGCCGCCGACAAGCGCCCATATGAATGGCCGTGTCATCGCCTGTTGCCGCTGCCCCCTGTGGCCATCCTTGTTCCTGTCCCTGGTCGCTGTCCCGTTCACGCCGGCCCGGGCCGGCGTTCCCGGCGCCCGGCACCGGTTACGTAAGGTACTCCGCCGCCGGAGCGGGCGCAATGCCCGCCCGGACATCACCCGCCTTTGCGCACCCTATCCGGCGGGCAGGTTGGTCAAAATCAGCAGGATCACGGCGCCGAGCGCGATGGGAATCGCCCCCAGCGCGGCGACGGTCAGCGGAAACACCCCGCGGGACAGCAGCAGGGGCCGCTTGATGACCGTCGCGGCCGCCGAATCGGCGAAGAACAGGAATACGAAGACGGCGAAAGCCGCGATCGACGCCGGCCACGCATCGGCGAGCCTGAGCGCGAGGGCGAATATGCCCCCGGTCCCGGCGAGCAGCAGGGTGGCGCCGGCGGGGTAGGAGAGGGGCGGCCACGACCATATCAGGAAGCCGGCGAGGGCCGCGGTCAGGGCGATCGCCAGTTCCCGTTCCGCCGCCAGGCCGCCGATCCACATCAGGACGATCATGCCGGTCCCTGCGGTGGTCAGCATCCCGGTGGCGACCGCCGGGGCGAGATTGCGGCGGCGCAGGCGAAGGACGGCGACGGCCCAGACCGCGGCCGCGGCGATGGAAACGGCGCTGATGCCGGGCGCGAGCCAGTAGGCCAGCCCCAGTCCGAACAGGATCATCGCGGCCGTCTGGGAGGCGGCGGCCGCCCGCCCGCTCATGCCGCCGGCGGCGTCGAGGGCGATCCCGGCCAGCAGGCCGGCGAGCATGACGTAGAGGATGGAATCGCCGCCGGGGCCGGGCGGGAAGTCCGGCACCCCGAGACGGACGGCCAGCATCCATAGGAACACCACCCCGACGGCGGCGCCGGCCAGCGGCCTGCCGGTCCCGCCGCCGGCGATCCAGCGAATGGCGCCGGCGAAGAGCCCGGTGGCCAGAAACGGAACCGCCGCCGAGCGGATGAGGACGGAATCGAAAAGGTCCATGGCTGCGCGATATGCCGGGGCGCCCGGCCCTAGGGCCCGGGAAAGACCTGATGCGCGATGGCCGGGATGTTCTTCAGGTAATCGGCGATTGCGGCCAGATCCCCGGGGGTCAGTTTGCTGGTGCCGTTCTTGACCACCTCCCACATCTCGCCGTCCACTTCGTCGCCGAGGGGAGTCTCGCCCGAGCGCAGCAGTTGGGCGATCTCGTCCCCGGTCCAGCCGCCGATCCCGGTCGTCCGGTGCGGGGTGATGTTGGGAACCGGCTCGCCGTCGGGCCCGGCCTTGGTCCCCGACAGGTGCCGGCCGGTCTTCACCGCGCCGAGGAAATTGCGGGGCGTATGGCACTCGCCGCAGTGACCGAGCGCCCGGACAATGTAGGCCCCCCGGTTCCACTGGGCGCTCCGGGCGCCGTCCGCCGCATAGGCGCCGGGCTCGAAAAACAGCAGCTTCCACACCGCCATCAGGAAGCGGAAGCGGAACGGAAACCTGATCTCGTGGGGCCTGTTGGGGGTCGCCGCCGCGGGCAGGGAGAAGATGTAGGCCTTCAGGTCCCGCATGTCGCTGTCGGTCATCAGCGTGAACGACGGATAGGGGAACACCGGGTAGTAGTGGCCGCCGCCGGGGGAGACGCCGTCGCGCATGGCGCGGATGAAATCGGCGTCCGACCAGCCGCCGATGCCGTGCTCCCTGTCGGCCGTGATGTTGGGTCCGAAATAGGTGCCGAACGGGGTTTCGAGGGCGCGGCCGCCGGCCAGCAGCTGCCCCTTGTTCTTGATGTCCGTATGACAGCCGGCGCAGCCCGCGGCGGCGAAAATGTAGGCGCCGCGCTCCGCCGACTGGGCCTGGGCGGAACCAACCCACGGGCCCGCCGTTCCCAGCGCCGCCAGCAGCATCAGCAGGAATGTCGCCCGGCGAGACATGATCTCAAGGATATTAGCGCTTCGAGGCGGCCCGAAAAGCGGATTCGCCGGGGCGGCGGGCAAGCCGCGTCCGGGGTATCCGGATTTCCGATTATTGAACCACAGAGACGGTGAGACGGTGAGGAGCGCTGTCAAAGCGTCATGGCCGGGCCCGGACCCGGCCATCCACGTGTACCGTTGTCCGCCAAGCGTGGATGCCCCGGACAAGCCGGGGCATGACGATCTGGTCTGTGTCGTATATCCACCCGTCATACCCCGCTTTATGCGGGGCATCCACGGGGCGGAAGTTCGTGGATGCCCAGAACAAGTCGGGGCATGACGTGACTTGATGCTCTTTACTCTGTCGTGGTGAATTCCTCGTCCGCTTACGATCTCGGCGCCCGGTAGACCCGGTGGCAGGCGCCGCAGGTGCCGCCGACGTTCCGGGCCGCCGTCTTCACCGCGTCCAGGTCGGCGCCCTTGGCGGCCGCGTCGAGGGCCCGGGCCGCGTCCTTGAGCGCCGCCAGCTTGGCCTTGAAGTCGGCCATGTTCTGCCAGATTTCCGGCTTGGAGCGGGTGGCCGGTCCGCCGGAGCCTTCGGGGAACAGGGTTTCGAGGCGGGCCGCCGCGCCGGCGATCGCCGCCGCCGGGCCCCGGGCGTCTTCCACCGACGCCGCCTGGCCGACCCGCCGGAGCGAGCCGCCGAGGGTCTTCATGGCCGTGGCCCGGGCATCGATGACGTTGCCCTGGGCGTTGGCCGCCCCGGTGC
>JAPPFK010000019.1 GCA_028823885.1 Rhodospirillales bacterium
GAGCGCGGCGGTGGGGATGGCGGCGAACCCGTTCGGAGCCCACCAGGCCGGCCGATCGGCGGCCGCCCTCGACCGCGGGGGTAAGCAAGCTGACGGCGCCCGGCCGCCTCGCCTCCAACCGAACGGCCGTCTCCTGTCAGTGGTGGTCGACAATTCCACCTCGGCGGGGCTTCCTTTCGGCAATGCCGACCGGCGCCCCGTCGAATCTTCCAACCAGCCGCCGGTCTGCCCGGCGGCTGGTTTCGCCTTGGTCAAAGTCGCCGACTCGTATATGGCCTCCATCCACGCAGGCGGGACGGGATCCCGCCTGTTTGCAATCTGTTAACCCTGGGCTGCCAAGGTGAACGCCGAATCGGTAATCGAGATTCGGCCAATATGCGAGGGGCACACGGACGATGAATAGATCGGCACGCAGACGGATCAAGCGGCGGCGGCGAATTCTCGCCGTGGGTCTGGTCACGCTGCTTGCCGGATGTTCCTCGATCCCCGGAGCCGTCAACCCCGTCGAATGGTACAAGGACGCCCGCGATTTCGTCTTCGGCAGCGACGACAAACAGCGGGTGGCGGAGAATGCCCCGCGTGGGCTTCAGGCCGGGCTCTGGCCGGCGGCCCCGGGCGCCGGTCAGCCCATCCCCAATTTGAACACCGTGCCCGAGCGGCCCGGCGCCTCGTCCCGGGAGCAGCGCATCCAAGCGCGGCGCGGCCTGAACGCGGACCGGGAGGGCGCCCGGCGTTATTCCAGGGATGCGGTCCGCCGCCAGGGCGATCCGGTAAATCCGCTCCAGGCATCGCCCCGGAGATTACCCCAGGTATCGCCCCAGGCCGTGGTGCGCCAAGCAGCGTTCCGGATCGAGACGCCGCCCCGCACGGCAGCTCCGTCCCCGCCGGCCCGGCCCCGGCCCCCGGTCGCGGCGGCGCCCGCACCCGTACCGAGACCGGCTCCCGCGCCGCGGCAAGCCGTACTGGCGCCGCAGGCCGCGCCGGCCCCCGCTCCGCGCCCGACGCCACAACACCAGCCGGCCGCGCGGGCATCATCGCCCGGCATGTCGCTCCCGGCGTCTCCCCCCGGCGCCGGCACCGCCTCCAAGGCCGGCGGCGTCCGGAGCCTCTCGGATTTCAATCCGGCGGCGGTCCGGGGTTCCTATCAGGTGGCGACCATCATGTTCCGCAATGGGTCGTCCCGCCTCGATTCCCGGGACCGGCGGATCATCCGCCAGGTCTTCGCGCAGCAGCGCCAGACCGGCGGCACCGTCCGGATCGTCGGTCATGCCAGCCACAAAACCGCAACCATGGACGAAGACCGCCACAAGCTGGTGAACCTTCGGGTATCGGCGGCCCGCGCCGATGCGGTGGCCGGGGAGCTGATCAGACTCGGCGCCCGGCCCGGCAGTCTGTTTGTCGGCGCCGTGTCCGACCGGTATCCCCGGTATCACGAGTACCTGCCGTCGGGAGAGGCCGGCAACCGGCGGGCCGAGATTTTTATCGATTTCTAGACCCAAGGGCTATTACCCCCCACTCCGGCATTTGAATGAGCCAATGGAAGGGGCGCCGGCGAGCGCCGTCATGGGCCATGGAACAGGAATTTCACCGGATAAAGCGGCTGCCGTACGCAGGACCTATCGCTATTCGGCGTCGCATCGCCCAGGAAACGCCGGTCGCCAATTTCACCGGCTCGGCCAGCCCAGTCACGGGTCCGGCTCGCTCTCCTGCGCCCCCTCTTCGCCGGCGCCGTCGCGCGCCTATGCCCCTTCGGGCCAGAGCGCATCCAGCGGGAAGGTGATCGCGTCAAAGGGCGGCTGCGAGACCGGCGCGTCATCGGCCAATGTCGCCAGGAGCATCCACCGGCCCTCGCGCAGTTCGAACACTTCCAGCGTCTTCACATCCGGATCGACGAACCAGAGATGCGAGACCCCCTCGCGGGCATAGAGGGGGCGCTTCTCGTTCTGGTCCAGCCGCCGGGTCGAGGGCGAGAGCACTTCGCAGACCCAGTCCGGCGCCACCTCGAAATACGCCGCGTCGGGATACTCCGGCATGGTCTTCCGCCGCCAGCCCGCCAGATCCGGCACCACGATGTCATCGCCCAGATGCAGTTCCGGCTCGAAGACGATCCACCAGCCGCCGGGGCCGCCCCGTCCCCGGTCATATGGACCGACAAGCTCGCCGCCAATAATGGAGCTTGCCCGCGCATGGCGCGGGGCGGGTCTTGGATGGGTGTGGAGCGTGCCGGCGAGCACCTCCGCCACCACATGGGGCGGGGCGTCCAGCACATCCCGGTAGGTCGCCCGTCTCTCCGTCCTGGCTGTTACCGTCATCTGCCTCTCCGTATTCTCACGGACCATAGCGCCGGGGCACGGGGTCGGCAATCGCGATTGCGCACGGCGGGTTGCACCGACACCAAGACAGGCCCCAACCTTCCATGCCATCATAAACGACCGTTTCCGGCCCGTGCCGGCAATGAACCGGGTCGGCAACGTCCATCGCGAGACCGCGTTGCCGCGGGGCGCCGAACGAAGTGGGGGCCGGGTGGAGTCCCCTACCGGCCGGCGGGTGGTGTTCAGCCGGTTGGCGCACACGGATTGCGCGGCCGCGATAACGTCGGCGTATTGCGCCTTGACCTCGCCCTGGCGGCGCCTCTCCGTAAACTCCCTATAGGTTGGACCTTCTCACTTCGGATCGATATTGCCGTCTGATCGCGCCGCCGTCCCGCTGCCGTCTCCATCCCCGCGCCTTTCTCCATCGAGAGGAGAGACTTGGCCGTGAGCGGGGCGGCGGTCGGGGCGTCAGGTGGAGGATGTCCGGCCGCCGCTCATCATCACCCATAGGATGGAGACGGCATTATGACGGCAGCGATGGCGATGCCCGGCAACACGGCGGACACGTTCCTGGTTCATTTCTTCGGCACCGGCCTGGCCGACGATCGCTATGTGGTCGAGCGGTTTCGGGCTCTTGTGAGCGGCGACATTGTTCCCGCCCCCGCCGAGGCCCTCGCGGCGAAGGGCGGGTGCAAGGTTAAGCGTACGGTGGTCTCGCGCAAGGAGGCCGAGGCGATGCGTCCCGGCCGCACCGAGATCA
>JAPPFK010000110.1 GCA_028823885.1 Rhodospirillales bacterium
GCCACTTTGCCGGCTGGCCCGGCAAAGCCGGTCCAGTGGGCCCGGCCATGACGGAATAGGGGATTATAACGGCACGCGTCATGTCCCGCCTCCGTGCGGGGCATCCAGGATATTCACCACGGAGACACGGAGGCAGTGAGGGGGAAAGCTTGAACCGAGAATCCGCGAAAACCGGAATCCCCTAATCAAGTACGGAACCTACCCCGCGACGATCTGGGTTCCGGCTTCGCCGCGGACGGCGGCGTCCATGTTGGGCGGGTCGGTGATGACCCCCCGCTCGCCGCCGGCTTCGATGTAATCGATGACCGAGCGGACCTTGGGGCCCATGCTGCCGGGATCGAACTGGCCGTCATCCATGTGCCGCTTGGCCTCGGAGACGGTCATCCTGTCGAGCCAGCGCTGTCGCGGCGTATTGAAATCCACCGCGACCTTCTCGACGCCGGTGGAGACCAGCAGCAGGTCGGCATTGATCTCGCGGGCCAGCATGCTCGAGGCGAGGTCCTTGTCGACCACCGCCTCGACGCCCCTGAGATCCCCGAACGCATCCTGGACCACCGGGATGCCGCCGCCGCCGCAGGCGATCACCATGGTGCCGCTCTTCACCAACTGGCGGATCTGGTTGATTTCCATGATCTCCCGGGGGAGGGGCGAGGGGACAGCCCGCCGCCAGCCGCGGCCCGCATCCTCCTTGACCACCCATCCGAGCTCGTCGGCCCGAGCCCTGGCGGTCGCCTCGTCGAGATGGGGGCCGATGGGCTTGGTCGGGTTGGCCATGGCCGGGTCGTCATAATCGACCCGCACCTGGGTCACCAGGGTGACCGCCTGCTTCTCGATCTTCCGGTGGCGGAATTCGTTGTGAAACGCGCGCTGGAACATGTAGCCGACGGCGCCCTGGATGTCGGCATCCGCGTAGTCCATGGGCACGGTGGCCACTTCGCCGGCGGCGATCTCGGAGCGCCGGAGGATATTGCCCACCTGGGGACCGCTGCCGTGGGTGAGCACCACGTTCCAGCCGTTCTCGATCATGTTGACGATGTGGTGGACGGTCATTTCGGCGGCGCGCGCCTGGTCGGGGAGGGACGCCTTGTCTTCGCTGAGGATCAGGGCGTTGCCGCCCACCGCGACGACGGCGATCTTCCCCGCCTCGGTCATTTTATCGTATCGGCCAGCGCGATGACCGCCTTCTCGAAACACGCCATGGGGGCGTGGGTGATGCCGGCGCCGATCTGGCCGATCCCCGCTTCCTTGTGGGCGATGCCCGTATTGATGACCGGCGGGGTGTTGGTGCCGACCACCTTTCGCGCATCGATCCCCGCCGGGGAGCCGGCGAAATCCAGGGACGGGATGGTGAAGGCCGGATTGCGCCCGATGGTCACATGGGACATTTCATTGGTGGCGTTGATCGCCGTCGCCGAGGTGCCGCCGACGAACTGAACGATGGCGGGCGCCGCGGCCATGGCGAAGCCGCCGATGCCGGCGGTCTCGGTGATGGCGCTGTCCCCGAGGTCGGGCGCGGCGTCGTCCCGGGAGTAGCCGGCGAAGAACAGCCCGTCGGCCGGCTCGACCGCGGCCGTGAACCATTGATCGCCGAGGCCGCTGAGCCGAAGGCCGAATTCCACTCCGTTCCGCGCCATTACCGTCGCCATGGAGGAGCCCTCGACGCCGTGGGCGGCGTTGAGCATGCACTTGCAGGCGGCCATGGAGATGTTGAGGAAAAACAGAATGTTGCCCGCAATGAAATCCGCCGATGCCGCGACATCCTCGCGGGAACTGTCCGAGTTCAGCGCCGCCCCGATGATCGTCTTCAGGAACAACGCCGAGCCCGCCACGTTGCGGTTGTGGCCCTCGTCTCCCATGTGCATGGCCTGGGCCATCAGCGGCTTGAGTTCAATCCCGCCGGTCCTTTCAAGCGCCCTGGAGATCACCGGGGCCAGCGTGCCGCCGATCCACCGGAGCCGGTCGAACACCTCGCCGGAATAGGCGCCGTAGCGAAGCACCTTTCCGAGACCCTCGTTGAGATTGGAGTAGGTCCTGGCGCCGGACACCGCGTCGCGGACGATAACCACCGGCATGGACGGGCTGATGATCCCGGCCATGGGCCCGACGGCGTCGAAGTGATGGCACGGCTCGAAAGTGATCTCCCCGCCGGCGGCCAGTTCGATGGCGGCGCCTTCGGTATCCGCCCAGCCCTCCATGAGGATGGCGCCGACGACGGCGCCCTTCACCGGCGCGGCCATGCGCGCCCACTCGATGGGCGGCCCGGCGTGGAGTATGTGCCTGGGCCCCATGCCGCGCAGGGTCTCGCCGGCGATGCCTATACCTTCCAGCACCGGCTGGGAGGCGAGGTACCGGTCGAAGGCCCGCTGATTGGCGGCCTCGACGGCCGGATTGCCCGCCAGTTTGGCAAGCGCCGCCGCCGCTTCCGGTCCGCCGGCCGGGGGACGCCAGTCGACGCGCGCCGCCCGGCCGCCTTCGGCCTCGATGACGTCGGCGAAGCTGTCGAGGCCGAGATTGATCACGCCGAGATTTTGTCCGAACAGGCTGCTCACGACCCACCCCCGGCGGTTTCGGCGAGAACCTTCGCCGCCAAACGCGCTGCCTGGACGTTGCTGGGCGCTAGGCGGACACCGGCATCGCGGAGGGCGGCTTCCTGACGGTCCAGATTTTGCGGATCGCGGCCGGTCCCGCAGACCGACGCCACGAAGTCGATCCGCCGGTTGCCGCTGCGGGCCAGTTCCCGGGCCTCCGCGATGGCCGGCAGCATGACATTGGCCGGGTCCATGTCGGCGCCGTGGCCAAGCACCACGTCCAGGAGAACCACGGCGGTCGACGGATCCCCTGCCTCCTTTACGATCCGCTCGTTGCGGAGGCCGTGATCGATCATCGGATGGGGGCGGCCGCGGGTGAACAGGTCGTCGCCCAGGTCGATCACCGTGTGGCCGTGGCTGGTCCACGGGTCGTTCAGGGTGAAGCTCTCGTCCACCGGCGAGGTCGACCAGACGCCGCCAAGCACCGGGGTCAGCTCCAGCAG
>JAPPFK010000096.1 GCA_028823885.1 Rhodospirillales bacterium
GGGGGGTGCGGGGTCGCCCCCCCCCCGGGGGGGGGGGGGCCCCGGGGTCCGCCCCCGCCCCGCAGGGTCGACAGGGGGTCGCGAGCAGATGGACAGTCAGGCATCGTTCCGGTTCCGGGGCATCCGCCCGGATTGCGCGCCGGCATGAGCGGGCGCCCAACGGAGGTTGGCGGCGGGCTTCGCTACGAGGCGGATGAGCGCGCGCCCGCGGCGCTTACCCTGGGCCTCGGCGTGCAGCTCGCCCTGATCACCGTGGCGGTGCCGATCCTGATCCCGACGGCGGTGATGCGGGCCGGCGGCGCCGCGGATTCCCATCTGGCGTGGGCGGTGTTCGCCGCGGTCGCGATCAGCGGCGTCACGACGGCGCTCCAGGCGATCCGGTTCGGCAGGATCGGCGGCGGCCATGTGCTCGTCATGGGCAGTTCGGTGGCGTTCATCGGGGTCGCCATTACGGCGGTGGCGGCGGGCGGTCCTGCGTTGCTGGCAATCCTGGTCGTTGCCGCGGCGCTTCTCCAGCTCCTGTTGGCCGCGAGGCTCGCCCTGTTCCGCCGGGTCCTGACACCGGCCGTGTCCGGCACCGTGATCATGCTGGTGCCGGTCACGGCGATGCCGATCGTGTTCGGCATGCTGGGCGACGTGCCGGACGGCAGCCCGGCCCACGCGGCGCCGTCGATCGTGCTGGTCACGCTCCTGGCGATCCTCGGCGTTTCCCTCAAGGGCACGGCGTCGCTGCGGCTGTGGGCGCCGGTGATCGGCGTCGTTCTGGGTACCGGTCTCGCGGCCTTCTTCGGCCTCTACGATCTGGACCGTATCGCCGCGGCCTCCTGGTTCGGGCTGCCGGATATCTCTGTCCCCGGCTTCGATCTCGAATTCGGGCCGGCATTCTGGGCGCTGCTTCCGGCTTTCCTGCTGACCGCCGTGATCGGGTCGATCCGGGCGATCAGCAGCAGCACGGCGCTCCAGCGGGTCTCGTGGCGCCGGCAGCGGCCGGTGGATTTCCGGGCGGTACAGGGTACGGTCACGGTCGACGGGATGAGCAACCTGCTGTGCGGCGTGGCCGGAACCGTTCCGAACACGACCTATTCGCTGGCGGCGCCGCTCATCGAGATTACCGGGGTCGCCGCGCGGGCCGTGGCGGTCGCCACCGGAGCGGTCTTCCTCGCTCTCGCCTTCCTGCCCAAGGCGCTGGCCCTCGTGCTGGCGATCCCGGGCCCCGTCGTCGGCGCCTATCTCCTGGTCCTGGTCGCGCTGCTGTTCTTGATCGGCATCGGGACGGCGATGCAGGACGGCATGGACCTTCGCAAGGGCGTGATCGTCGGGGTTTCCTTCTGGCTCGGCGTCGGCGTCCAGCACGGCGCGATTTTTCCGGAATTCGTGTCCGAATTTGCCGGCGGCTTTTTCGCCAACGGGATCACCGCCGGCGGCCTCGCGTCCATACTCCTGACCCTGATCGTGGGTTTTTCCGGAGCCCGGCCCGCCCGCATGGAGGCCGGGTTCGCCCTCTCGGCACTGCCGGAAATCCGGGCATTCCTGACCCGTTTCGCGTCGCGCAGCGGCTGGGACGGCGCCATGGGGGACCGGCTCGCCGCCGTCGCCGAGGAGACCCTTCTGACCCTTCTGCGGCCGGAAGAAGAGAGCGGGGTTCCGGCTCGCCGGCGCCGCCTGCGGCTGTCGGCGTCGAAGGGCGGGGGCTCCGCCGTGCTCGAATTCGTCGTCGCGCCGGGAGAGGCGAACGTGCAGGAACGTATGGCGGTGCTCGCCGCCGGGGGCGAGGAGACGCCGGTCGGGCAGGAAGTCTCGCTCCGGCTGCTGCGCCACCTCGCCTCTTCGGTGCGCCACCAGCAATACCACGATCTGGACATCGTGACCGTGCAGGTGAAAGCCCCGGCGCCCGGCGCCTAATGTGTGATTAAAACATTCTTCAATGAACGGCTAAACGGCCTGCCAGTCGTTCCCTACACCGTCCATGGATCGACAGTCTTCAGCCCTGCCGCCTCGAACGGCGCGGTGTCCCGCGTCGCCACCATCATGCCGTTGGCCGCGGCGGTGGCCGCAATGTAACCGTCGGACACCGGGATCGTCCGTCCCTCGGACCGCGCCGTCGCCATCAGTTCCGCATAGGCCTGCGAGGCCGCAAGATCGAATACCAGTACTCGCCCGGCGAACATCGGCAGCACCTGCCCCTCCAGGTCCTCGTGCAGCCGGTCCCGCCGTCGACCTGCCGACAGCGACCGGACCCCGAAGCGCAGTTCGGCGACGGTAATGGCGGATAGATACAACGTCTCCAGCGCCTGCCCGTCGAGCCACGCGGCGACGCGCGGGTCTGGAACCCTGCGCAGGGGCTCCGACACCACGTTGGTGTCTAGCAGAATCATTCCAGATCGATTGGCCGGGCCGTAGCGGCATCCCGTTGCGCGAAGCCCGCTAATTCCTCATCCGTCAACCCGGCGCGCCGGCCGACGGCGGTCAGCAGCGTTCCCAGGGCGGCCCTCCCTTCCGGCAGGACAGTTTCCTCCAGGATGGCGCGCACCTCGGCCTCGGTGCTGCGGCCCCTCAGGGCGGCCCGCACACGCAAGGCGCGATGCACCTCGTCCGGCAAGTTACGCACGGTCAGCATGGCCATAGTCGAATTCCGATTATGATTTCAATGCATGCAAAATATCTAATTGACGGCAAATTTGCAAATGCCAAGACAAGGCCGGGATTCGTGTCGGGCGGCGGCGGCAGGTGGATAGAGGAAAACTCGCGAACCGTGAACAAAGGACACACCGTAATTCCTTAGTGTAGCTGTCGGGAGTTCATTTCGACCCGAGAGTCGGCCATGTCAAACGGGCCGGGCAGGGGATTTCCTGCATCGAATCAGGCCGTTGCGTAGCGCAGGGGCCGCAGGGGGGTCATGCGCCGCCCGGCGCCTGACCGAAAAATTTCGCCGGACGGTATAGTCGAAATCCTTCAGGTCAGCACCCGGAGCGCGGTTTCCGGTGCCTTGTCGAGAACCCGCAACAGGGCACGCGCCGCCCCGGTCGGGCAGCGCTTCCCCTGCTCCCAGTTGCGGATCGTCTCGTGCGGCACGTCGATGCGCCGCGCAAATTCGGTTTGGGAAAGCCCCAGCCGCCGCCGGACCCGGCGCGCATACCGCGCCATGTCCTGCGTGGCCTCGGCCTCGTCCTCCCGCTCCTGCGCTGCGATCTCCGCCTCGGTGGTAGCGTCTACCCTGGCGGGGTCGATCCGCCCTTTGGGCAAGGTGGACGGATCGTCGGGATCAATCCTGATGCGCGTTGTGCTCATAGTCCTCGACCTCCTTTCGGTTGGCCTTGCGGGCCGAAATGATTCGAACGGCCGAACCCCGTACCGATAGACCACGACATAGGCTCGCCCGTCGACCGTGCCGAGCAGCCGGTAGCGGTCCTCGCCATAGTCCCGCCGGCGGTCCTGCGCGACGATCCGGTGGGGATCGAGGAAGGCCCGGACGGCATAGGCGAAGTCGAAGCCGCGACGCTCGAAACAGGCACTGTTCTTGGCCTCGTCCCATTCGAACTCCATTCCCGACACCGTAGGCCAATGGCCTACGGTTATCAAGTGCCTGGGCTCGAAGGGTGACGTAAGGATTTATGTGTCAGGCGGGAGTGGGGTACTCCCTGTGGTTCACGACAACCGCAAGAAGGAGCACCCCAATGCCACAGCGAGCTGTGACGATTGAGAGGCTGTCACGGGCCTTTGAGGTGGTGAAGGAAATGCAGGCGAACGTCACCGCCCCTGATCATGGCCTCCGCCAGGTGCATGTTGCCCTGGTCACGATCCACTTGTCGGGAAGGTAGCTCGTCGTGTACGGGCAGCGGCCGACGATGCCGGAGAATTTTCCGGTGCCGCCCAGGATCCGGTGAATGCCCGCACCGCCGCCTCCGGCGTCAACGGTTCCCGCCCGCCTTTCAGCCAGCACGTACAGCGCGTCGCCTGCACCGTCGGTCATCGTGCACGGCGCCTCCAGATCGAGGCCGGCATCCGATTTCTTGACGTAGACCACGCAGGTCACGCGGTAATCCGCGCCGTCGGCAAACGGGCCGCCGCTGGTCGCGACGACACTGGCCGTCCCTTCCAGCGAACCTCCGGTGATGGTCCGCCCCGCGTGTTCCAGCGTGGTGTAGTCGCGGACCTCGGTCGCGATGAGTTCGTAGGTGCCGCTCTCCTCGGCGAAGGCGGTCTGCGCGGCGCACACGGCGAGGAGGGCCGCGATCAGCAGGTTACGCACGGTCGGCATGGCCATAGTCAAATTCCAGTAATGATTTCGATGCATTCGAAGTATTTACAAGGACAGCAACTTTGCAAGCTGCGAAATACGGTCAGGATTCGTGCCGGGCGCCCGCCGTAATACCGCGAACCTCGCTCTCCGGCATCATTCGCGCTTCCCGTCCCCGGGCCCCATTACTTCGGGCGAATCCAATCGCAATCGGAGACGAGCTTCAACCATGTGCCGTCGGATTTCCTATCCGTGATTCTGTACGAGCAGGATGCGACCCCTCCCTTGAGCGAGCCCGAGACGCCAATCAACTTCTGTTTCCCTTCACCGGACAATTTGCCGCCGATGCTCCTCTGCGAATAGGCAATGAACGTGCCATCGTCGAAGCGCACGTCGCCCAGCGCATGGAGTTCGAGGCGGCTCTGATCCGTCCGGATGAACACGTAGCCGTCGGCCTTGCCTTCCTTGCCGCTCTCGAGCGAGGGAACATCGCTGGTCGTTATCTTGACGTTGCATTGCGACTTGCTGACGCTCAAGTCCAGGACCGAGGCGCTGGCGAAGTACCAGCACTCGCCGGCGGCCTTGAACGAGCCTTCCTCGGCCGCCGCCCCGGACGCCGCCCCATTGCCGGCCATGAGAAAGCACGCTACGAGTGCCGGCATCCATTTCTTCATCGCTACCCTCTCTTGGATCGTTGCCTGTTGGATCGTTGCTTGGCGCCATCCCGGTCCATTGGGCGCGGGATGACGATGAAGCGGAGACCGTGGCGCAAGCCGTCGCGATTGTCCAGGCGTTCGTTTCCCGGCGCACGACGGCCGGGCAACAAAGGCGCCGCTCATTCCCGAAAGCGACAGCCCTGATCGGGGGATCGGGGGATTTGGGGATATTGAAGTACCCGTGGCGGTCGCGTATAAGTCCGATAATGCCCGCCGATACCTCCGACCTTCAATCCGCCGTCCGCTACGAGGCTGACGAACGACCGCCCGCGCTGCTGGCGGCCGGGCTCGGCCTCCAACTCGCCATCCTGACGATTTCCGGGGTCGTCCTCACGCCCCTCATCGTGATCCAGGCCGCCGGCGGCGCCGATGCGTACCTGATGTGGGCCGTCTTCGGGGCCGTCCTGGTCAGTGGCATCAGCACGATCCTCCAGGCCGTAAGGGTCGGCCGGGTCGGCGCGGGTTATGTGCTTCTCATGGGCACTTCCGGCGCCTTCATCGCCATCTGCATCACCGCCATCGCGGAGGGCGGGCCCGCGATGCTGGCGACGCTGGTCATCATATCCTCGCTGTTCCAGTTCGGGCTGGCGAGACGGCTGGCGTTGTTTCGCCGGATACTCACACCGCCCGTGGCGGGTACGGTGATCATGCTGATTCCCGTGACCGTGATGCCGATCATTTTCGACCTGCTGGGGAAGGTGCCGGACGGCACGCCAGCCGAGGCCGCGCCGCTCAGCGCGCTGGTCACGCTGATCGTCATCGTCGGCATCGCCGTCAAGGCGACCGGCATGCTCCGCCTGTGGGCGCCGGTTGCCGGTGTCATCGCCGGTACGGCGGTCGGTTGGTATTTCGGCATTTACGACACGGCCCAGATCGCCGATGCGCCGTGGTTCGGACTTCCCGACGCGAGCGCTTGGCCGGGCCTTGACCTCAGCTTCGGCGTCACGTTCTGGGCCCTGTTGCCGGGTTTCATCTTCGTAACGCTGATCGGCGCCATCGAGACCGTCGGTGATTCCGTGGCGATCCAGCGGGTTTCATGGCGCCGCCCGCGGGCCGTGAACTTCCGCTCGGTTCAAGGCGCCGTTACCGCCGACGGTGTGGGCAATTTCCTGTCGGGCTGCGTCGGTACGGTCCCGAACACCACCTACTCCACAAGCATTTCGGTCACCGAACTGACGGGTGTGGGCGCGCGCACGGTCGGAATCGCCGCCGGCGTGATTTTCATTGCCGCCGCCTTTTTCCCCAAGCTGCTCGCCGTCATTCTGGCGATACCGAGCCCGGTTGCCGGAGCCTATGTCAGCGTCCTCCTCGCGATCCTTTTCGTGGTGGGCATGAAGGTCCTGCTCCAGGACGGTATCGACTATCGCAACGGCATGATCGCCGGCGTGTCGTTCTGGGTCGGGGTCGGCTTTCAGAACGGCGTGATTTTTCCCGAAATCTTCGCGGACATCGCGGGCGGGCTGCTGCAGAACGGCATGACGGCGGGAGGACTGACCGCCCTTCTTCTGACCCTGTTCGTCCAGCTCGCGGAGCCCCGGCGCCGGCGAATCGAAGTGCCGTTCCGGATCTCCGTCCTTCCCGAGATCAGGGAATTCCTCGGGACGTTCGCGTCCGGCAGCGGCTGGGGCGAGGCGATGACCGAACGCCTCGACAGCGCCAGCGAGGAGACCTTGCTGACCCTCCTCGAACACTACCGGTCCGAAGACGGTGACGGGGATGCCGAACGGCGATTGCTGCTGATCGCCCACAAGGAGCGGGACGAGGCGGTTCTCGAATTCGTCGCCTCGACCGGGGACGCAAATCTCGAGGACCAGATCGCGCTGCTCAGCGAACGCGCCACGGAGGCGGAGACGCCCGCGGAAGACGAGGTATCGCTCCGGCTGTTGCGGCACGTCGCCTCGTCGGTTCGGCATCAGCAGTATCACGACACCGATATCGTGACCGTGCGAGTCAAGGCCCCGTCCATTTGAAGTCCTGAACGCCCCCGGGCGTGCACGTTGCGCGCCGGGGAGGCGCCGTTATACCCTGCCGCGGCTAGTTGTGGAGACTTGGGAGACTGTCACATGCCGACTTTGGTGAGCGGGATTCGGACCTCGGCGGCGGCCATTGCGCTGGCGGCGGCCCTCGCTTGCGGCAGCGCATACGCCGCCGGGGCGCCCGGCAAGGTCGAGATCGGGCGCGGCGAACCGATCCAGATTCGCGCGCTGCTTTCCGGCTCGGTGGTGGCGGACATTTCGCCCGTCATCGAAGCCGCCGTCGAGTTGGCGATCGAGGACTTCGGCCCCATTCACGGGCACCCGGTTTCCGTCCGGACCCTTGACGAGAAGTGCTCGGGCGAGGGCGGGCGCGCGGCGGCCGAGGCCGTCGTCGGCGACGCGAACGTCGTTGGCGTCATCGGGACGTTATGCTCCGGCGCGGCGGTAGAGGCCTCGCCGATCCTCGGCGCGGCCGGCTTCTCGATGATCTCGCCGGCCAACACCTCGCCCCGGCTCACTTCCGACCTCGCCGGCAAGGCCGGCCCGGACTATCACGAGGGGTATTTTCGCGTGGCGAACAACGACCTCGTGATGGCGGGCGTCGTCGCGAGGTTCGGCTACGAAGAGCTCGGGTTGCGCAGGATGGTGGCGGTCCACGACGGCGACGCCTATACCAGCGCGCTCGCCAACGCGTTCGCCGTCGCGTTCCGCCGGCATGGCGGCGTTGTTCCGATCGTATCCCAAGTCGCCAAGGGGCAGACCGACATGTCCGCCGTTCTCGCCGAGTTGGCCGGCGCCAAGCCCGACGGCGTGTTGCTCCCGCTCTTTCCGGCGGAAGGCAAGTCGTTGATCCGGCAGGCGGCCGGGTTCGATGGCCTGAAAGGCGTGAGAATGATCGGAGGCGACGCCATGCTGACAAGAGCCATACTCGCCTTGCCCGAGGCCGAGGGGCTCTACCTCACGGCTCCCGATCCGGGAGACGCCAAGAACGTCAACCAGGCGACGGGCCGGGGCGCCGCCGACGTGTTGCGCGCGATCGAAACCGCCTTGGGCCGGCGGCCGGCATCGGGATACTGGGCCCACGGCTATGACGCCATGACGTTGCTGCTGTCCGCGATCAAGCAGGTTGCGGCGCCCGGTGAAGAGACGCTCTCCATCGACCGCCGGGCGCTCCGCGACGCGCTGGCCGGCACCGCGGGCTTTCGGGGCCTGCTCGGCACGCTGGCTTGCGATGAATTCGGAGACTGCGGCACGGGCCGCAGCGTGATCCATTTCCACGCGGACTCCAGCGTGGAGGACCCGTTGCGTCTGCCGGTGGTGTACAAAGGCACGCCTGGTCTGCACGGACCCAGGCGGTAACGGACGCATCCGCGAGCGCCTCGACCGCGACGACGCCAGCGGTTCGTTGCGCCGGTGCGTACTCCTCCGGACCCGGCCAAAAGCGCGATCTTCCGCCCGGCGGACTCCGGCGCACCCTTCGCCGGCCGAAATCGGCGGGCGGCAGGAATCGGCTCGCCGACCGCGGATTCCACTCGCTTGTTGACGTTTTCCTGAATGTGCTTTATCGGTTTTGCAATGCCAGTAGGGAAATCATTGGTTTTGGGACGCTAGTAGGGAAATCTCGGATGGACTTTGAAGAGGAAAAGCACGGAGAGGTTGTGGTCGGACTTGTATCCGGTCGTGTAGACGGGCTCGCCGCGCCGGAGTTTGAACAATATCTCAATGGTATTGTGGAGCGTGGAGACAAGGACGTTTTGCTTGACTGTTCCGGGATGGACTACATCAGCAGCGCGGGACTTCGCGCCTTGCTCGTCGGTGCCAGAGCCTGCCAGCAGAATGGCGGAAATCTGGCCCTGTGCGCTCTGAAGCCTGAATGCAAGAAGGTGCTGGAGGTGAGCGGCTTCTTCGCTTTCCTGGAGAGTTTCGACACGCGCGAGGATGCCCTAGCGGCCGAGCAGGATTGGGTCGGCCGAGGGGCGTAGCCATGCTGACTCTCGTTGAAGAAATCGTTCTTCTTATGATCGACGAAAAGGGTTCGTTCATTCCCGTTCGCGAAACCGCCGTCGACTACAGCATCGCCGGTGCCACCCTTATGGGTCTGGCTTTCGCCAACCGTATTGATACGGACTCCGAACACCTGACAGTGATCGATTCTTCGCCGACCGACAGTGCGTTGCTTGATCGGGCCCTCACCTTGATCACCTCGTCGGAAGAGGCCAAGCTCCCGTCCGCCTGGATCGAGGTGCTGGCCACGGATGAAGCCCGGTCCATGCGGGAAATGGCCCTCGACAGTCTAATCGAGCAAGGAATTCTGGAACGTTCAGGTTCGACGTTCATGTGGGTCTTCGAGCGGGTGCGCCATCCGATCATCGGCGACCGGGAGGAACGCGCGGTCAAGCGGCGCATCGCCGATGTCTTGCTCTCCGACGGCATTCCGGAGCAGCGGGATGCGGCCCTGATCTGCCTCGCGGATGCTTGCGGCATCTTGCCCGCCATCTTTTCCGTCCAGGAGATCAAGAAAGCGCGTCCGAGGATCGAACAACTGCGTAAGCTTGATCTCATCGGCCGCGAGATGAACGGCGCGATCGAGGAGATAGAGAGGTCCATCATAATTGCGATGTCGCACATGCCCCATTAGATGGCCCGTGATCGGAATGATCCGGTCAGTGCGGCCCGCGCATGGTTATCAGCTTCCAGCCGGTAGTAAATTGGATGCCGTATGGCAATAGGAAGAGCCCGTAATGTTTAGACGCGCGACGACAGCCGGCCTAACGGTTTCCATGGTCATGGTCGTCCTCGTGCTGTTGTCGCCTTCCGCCCGCGCCGCGGTCGAGAGCGAAGCCAACTTCGTCTTGAACAGCTTTGCGTTCCTGGTATGGGGCGCGCTCGTTATGTGGATGTGCGCCGGTTTCACGATGCTTGAAGCCGGCTCCGTACGCACCAAGAACGCATCGGTCATCTGTCTCAAGAACATCGGTTTATATTCCTTTGCCGGCCTCATGTATTACTTCGTCGGCTTCAACATCATGTATGTCGGCGTCGAACCGGGCGGCTGGTTCGGTTCGCTTTCGCTGTTCCATGGCTCCACCGGCGAGGAAATCGCATTGCTGGCGGAGAAGCCCGGGGCCGCGGCGGCTGTTGTCGAGCGCGGCCATTCGACGATGTCCAACTGGTTTTTCCAAATGGTCTTTGTCGCGACAACCGCGTCGATCGTGTCCGGCACTTTGGCCGAGCGGGTCAATCTGTGGTCGTTTTTCGTCTTCATCGTGGTCCTGACGGCGGTGATCTATCCCGTGGTCGGCGCCTGGACATGGGGCGGCGGCTGGCTCACCGAACTGGGCTTTTCGGACTTCGCGGGGTCGACCATCGTCCATTCCACCGGAGGCTGGGCGGCGTTGGCGGGCGCGCTCGTCGTGGGCGCGCGCAAGGGCAAGTTCCGGCGCGACGGCTCGGTGAAGCAGACGCCGCCTTCGAACGTTCCCGCCGTGACGCTCGGCGTCTTCATTCTCTGGCTCGGATGGTTCGGCTTCAACGGCGGTTCCCAGCTCGCGTTGGGCTCGGCCCTCGATGCGGTCGCGTTAGGCAACATCATCGCCAACACCAATCTTGCCGCCGCTGCCGGCGTCGTTTCCGCCATCGCCCTGTCGCGGCCCCTCCTCGGCCGCGTCGATCTTCTCGCCAGCCTGAACGGAGCGATCGCGGGTCTGGTTTCGATCACCGCGGGTCCTGATCTGGTGGAGCATTATTGGGCGATCGTGATCGGCGGGGTCGGCGGTTTCATCGCCGTGGCTGGGACGAAGCTGATGGAACGGCTGCGGATCGACGATGTCGTCGGCGCGGTCCCGGCCCATCTTTTCGCCGGCATTTGGGGGACCCTCGCGGTGGGCTTTGCCGCGGGCGGCGATCTTCTGGCGCAGATTTACGGTATAGTGGCTATCGGCGTCTTCGTGTTCGCCGCGTCCGGCCTCGTGTGGTTGGTGATCGAGAAGACCATGGGAGCCCGGGTCTCGGAGCGCGTCGAGGAACTGGGCCAGGATGTGGCGGAACTGGGTATCGAGGCCTACCCCGAGTTCCTTGTCGTGCCGGACGACGACGATGACTGAGCGGGAGGCCGGCATGATCCCGCGATATCGGTTCGGATGTGATACGATCAGGCCCGGGCGCAGATTGCCCGAGGGCCGATAATTCAGGAGACAGATGCAATGGAAGTGACGACCGAACGGCAGGGCGGCATCTTGTCCATTTGTGTGGACGGGCGCATTGACGGTTCCAATGTGGTCGAATTCGAGGAAGCGATCAGGAACGCGATCGGGGACGATGATCGCGTCGTGATCATGGATCTCGAGAATCTGCGTTACATCAGCAGCGCCGGTCTTCGTGCCGTGCTTCTGACCGGCAAGACCTTGAAGGGCAGGGGCGCGGAACTCGTGCTGTGCTCGTTGTCCGAACCCATTCGCAAGGTGTTCGAGATCAGCGGCTTCGACACGCTCTTTGCGATCCACGCGTCCCGCAGCGCGGTCCAGTCGTCGCTTTCCGACTAGCGCCGCCTTGTTTCGAACCACCACATCGTGAGGAGCAGTCATGTCCTCGTCCCATTCCACCCACGATGCCCCGGCGCAGGCCGTCGCCCTGCCGACTGAACTGGCGGAGATCAACCACGATGTGCTGGACGACGCCATTCTCAAGAAGCTGATTGATCCGGAAGTCTACTACTCCTTCGTGCAATGCCGCGCGACCGGCGTACCGATGGAAAAGCAGTTCGCCGACGCTCTGGCCGTTTCCGTCCGGGAGTGGGCGCAATCGAAAGGCTGCATCGGCTATTCGCACTGGTTCTCTCCGATGCGGGGTCCGGTCCACGGGGAGAAGCTCGAAACCTTTGTTGGCGTCGACTTCGACGCGGACCGCCTCGTCGTCGCGCTGACGGGCCGGGATCTCTTCCAGACCGAAACCGACGGATCGTCCTTCCCCAACGGCGGGTTGCGCGAGACCCACGAGGCGGCTGCCTACATCGGTTGGGACACCGGATCGCCGCCCTTCGTTTACCGCAAGACGCTCTATATTCCGTCTGCCTTCGTGTCCTGGACCGGCGAAGCGCTGGATCAGAAGACGCCACTGTTGCGGGCCAACATGGCCGTCAACGAGCACGCCCTGAGGCTGTTGCATCATCTCGGGGACGAGGCGACGACCGAGGTGGTGTGCAATGTCGGTTGGGAGCAGGAGTTTTTCCTGATCGACAGGAGCATGTATTTGGCGCGCCCGGATCTCGTCGCTTCGGGACGCACGCTGCTCGGTGCCGCGCCGCTTCGCGGACAGGAATTGTCGACTCACTATTTTGCCAGGCTGACGCCCAGGGTGAACCGTTTCATGGAAGAAGCCCGCGAGCGGATGTGGCGCCTCGGGATATCAATCCGGTGCACCCACAACGAGGTCGCGCCCGCCCAGCACGAGATCTCGCCGATCTTCAATATGGCCAATCTCGCCGCCGACAATAACGTCCTGGCCATGGACGTGTTGCGCGATCTGGCCGCCGAGCACGATCTGGAGGTCCTGTTTCACGAGAAGCCGTTCGCCGGCATCAACGGCACCGGCAAGCACAACAACTGGGGCCTCAACACGGATACGGGCGCCAATCTCTTCGTGCCCGGGGAGACCGAGTTTGAAAGGCGGCGGTTCGTCGCCTTTACCGCCGCGCTTCTGCGCGGCGTCAACCGGCATGGCGATCTTTTGCGTTGCGGCGTATCGACCGCCGGCAACGATCACCGGCTTGGGGCCCAAGAGGCGCCGCCGGCCATCATAACGGTGCACTTGGGCGCGGGCCTGGAACAGCACTTCAGGAATGTTGCCGAAGGGGGGCCATTCGGCGCCTATACAGGGCAACACAAGGAGATCGAAATCACGGCGCCCGTGGCCGACATCAGGGCCAGCCTCGAGGATCGCAACCGCACCGCGCCGTTCCCTTGGTGCGGCAACCGGTTCGAGTTTCGCGCAGTCGGCGGGAATCAGCACATTGCATTCCCGCTTACGATGGTCAATGCGGGGATTGCGGACAGTCTGAAGGCCATGTGCGACGAAGCCGACGCAGGCAAGGACATAGACGAGGTCATCCGTGACACGATCAAGGAAAACCAAGGCGTGCTGTTCAGCGGAGACGGCTATTCCGAAGACCTCTACCGGCATGCCGACAAGTGGAACCTGACACATCTGGAGAGCAGCCCGGAGGCTTACGAGACGTTGACGTCGGCCAAGAACGTGGCGCTTTTCGTTAACCTCGGGATTTTTAACGAACGGGAGATCGCCGCGCGTCAGAGCGTTCTTCAGGACGCCTATGTCACTGAGATTTCGATCGAGGCGCGCGCATTGCTGCGGATTCTCTCGACCATGATCGCCCCGGCCGCAATGCAGGACGCCGATTCGGGCAATGGCGCCGGATTCTCGTCCTCGCTCCTCGACGAGAAGAAGGAATTGGTCGCCGAACTGCTGGCCTGCGCCGATGCCTTGTCGGAGGCTATCGGCGGCTGGCCGGAGGATGATCTCGCCGGCGCCGCGTCATATGCCCATGAGAAGATCAAGCCCGTGATGCAGGCTGCCCGTGATGTGGCCGACCGTCTCGAGGTTCTCGTCGATGCCGATCTTTGGCCGATACCGAACTATTCGGATTTGATCTACAATCAGTGACCGGCGTTACTGGACCCAAATCGAGACATTCGCCAGATAGTTGCGTGTTTCGCGGTCGATGGGGAAGTGCAGCAAGCCGTCGCGGCCGAACCAGCGATCATAGATTTCCTCGTAGCGGCTCGCGTGGCTTCCGATCCCGGCGAGCAGATCGACGAAGATGCCGTTGACGAAATCACGCCACGGGCTGTCGTTCTGGGGGAGAATGCAGGCCAGAGGCTCGGTCGCCAGAACGCTTGTGCGCGGCAACAGCACGACGCTCTTGTCCAGTTGTACCCGCTCCGCCTCGGACAGCAATACCGTGCCGATGTTGGAAATGCCCTGCACATCGCCCTTCACGAGGGCGTTCATGGCCTCGCCGATGTTGGCGTACGTGCGGACGGTGACCAGCGGCAGATGTTTCGCGATCACCGAAACCGTCGTGGTGCCTTCGACAACGCCGATTTCCAGCTTGTTGACGTCGGCAATCCGGCTGGCGTGTTCGCGGTATGCCATGATGCGCGTGCCGTCGCGGAAGAACGGCAGGGAGAAGTCGATCATCTGCTCCCGCTCCCAGGTCGGTGTCGTCAGCCCGCAGACGATATCGAGTTCGCGATCGGCGACGCGGGTGAGGCGATCGGACGGCGTCACCGGGAACAGCTTGAGCTCGACATCGCGTTCGAGCCGGCGTTCCATGCCAAGCCGGATTTCCTTGAGGAGGTCGACCGAAAAACCCTCGAAGCCTCCACCGGCCGTCTCGTGAGAGAAAACGCCTCCGCTGGCGCGGGTTCCCGCACGTATGACGCCATCCTCGGCGATGCGTTCCAGAACGCTTTGGGCCACCGCGTCCCCGCCCGTCATCAACAGGCACAAAAGCGTCAGGACCGAAAGAGGGCGAACCGGCCGGTCACGCAATCCCGGTGCCGAAAGTTCAACCGTCCGCATCGGACGCGGACGTTTTGGCCGTTTGTTTGCCGGGCCAAAGACAAAGAGCCTGCCCATAAGACGAGACCATTCCCGTGTAATTGAATTCTTAACCATCGTGTGCAACCATAACATCGAATCAGTTCTTTTCGTACCACAGATGTGTGCGTTTTCGGAGAACTGGAGGTTCTGAACCCTCGGGCCGTGTAGTTCTAGATTGTGGCGGGACATGATAGCTGATCCCCTGACCGAGCGCATCGCGTGTGACGAAATTCCCGACATGGTCTGCAGCTATGACCGTTATATTGCGTCGGGGCTCTATGACCGCAGATATCCGCGGCCGAACAGGCGCACGCTCGGAATGCTGCTGCATCACCTTCCCGCGGACGGCCGCTTTCTCGACTTTGGCGCGGGCACCGGCCGCTATGCCGAACCCCTGCTGCAATTGACCGATGCCAGCGGCGTAGCCTACGACATCTGCCCGACCGCGGGCCGGATCATGTCGGAACGTTTGGATGGCTTTGTCAAAGACGGGCGCCTCATGATTCGCGACGACTCCCCGGCATCGCTGTCCGAGGAATTTCGTTCCGCATTCGACTTGGTATTTCTGGCGTTCGGCGTGCTTGCGCATGTCAGCGGCCGGGCGAACCGGCAGAACATGCTGTCCATCTTGCGCCAGACGCTGCAACCGGATGGTGTCCTGATCGCCGGCTTGCCCAACAGGGCGCGGAGGTTTCGCGCTGAACGCCGCGCCGCGCAGAGCCGGGTCGTGGACGGCGAGCTCGAGGAAGGCGATGTTCTCTATCGGCGGGGCCGCAACGCCGACACCATACCGATGTTCTATCATCTGTTCACGCCCGAAGAGGCGCGCCGTGAGTTTGAGGCCGCGGGGTTCCATGTCGAACACATTCAGGCCGAAAGCGTCTGGGCCGAGGAGACGGTCGTCTCCTCGGCGTTCGTCAGTTGGTTGGACAATGTCGTGTGCCGTTCGTTGCCTGCCGCTTATGGCTTCGGCTTTCTCGTCGTCGCCCGGTCACGGATGACCGAGGGATTGTGACGGTCGTGCCTGTGGCGAACTCCTTGCTTCGCGCGGCGGTCATCTTCGGGTTGGTCGCCAATTCGCTCTTTGCGGCCGCCCCGGCGGTTGCCGACGACCTCGACGGGATCCGCGAGCGCGGACGCCTCGTGGTGGGTGTGAAGGAAGACTATGCGCCTTTCGGATTCCGCAATCCCGAAGGGACTCTGGTCGGTTACGATGTCGATATCGCCCGGGCTTTCGCCGAGGCGATCGGCGTGCCGGCGGAACTGGTGCCGGTGACCAGCGCCAATCGTCTGCAGAAACTTCGGCGCGGTGAGATCGATGTCGTCGTCGCTACGATGGGTGACACGAGGGGCCGCCGGGAACTGGTCCACATGGTCGAGCCGCACTACTACGGCGACGGCGCGAACGTACTGCTGCCGCCCGGCTCGGGCATCTCGGATTGGGCGGATCTGCGCGGCAAGACGCTTTGCACCATTCGGGGCGCGCTCTGGGGCCGGCTTGCCGAGGAACGGCTGCTGATCGACACCATCGGGTTCAACACGACGCGCGGAACGGCGCTGGCGTTGCGCGTGGGCCACTGCGTCGGCTGGCTCTACGACGAGGTCAATCTGCTCAACGAGCTCAGGAGTGGCGAATGGGAAGGCTACGAGGTGTCGCTGCCGACGCGCTTCATCCTGCCGTGGGCCGTTGCAATCCGCAAGGAAGAAGCGGGAAGCCGCCTGGACAGTCTCCTCGGAGACCTTCTGGCGCAATGGCATCGCGACGGCTTTCTCCAGGGTCTCGAGCGTCGCTGGGACTTGCCTCCGTCACCCTATCTCAAGCGCGCACGCGAGACGTGGACCGAGCGGGACGAAACGGAACAGCACGTCTGCCGTCGCGATGACGCCGGCCGATGGCCGCTGTCGTGCCGCGAAGCGTCGCTGGTGACCAGCGAAGGCCGCCGAGACCTCTCCGGCCTGGCCCTTCTTTTACTCGAGACGACCGGGCTGGATGCCAGCGTGCTTTACGATCCGACCGATCGCAGCATCTTTCTTGTCGGCCTTGGCCTGACAGCGGCGCTTTCGATCGTCACCGTGGTCTTGAGCATCGTGTTGGGGATCGTTTTCGGCTGGTTGATGCATCGCCGGGTGCTCCTTGTCGCGCCGCTTCTCAGGGTCGGCTGCGCGGTCTTGCGCATGACGCCGCCGCTGCTGCAGCTCTATATCGTGTTCCTTGGCCTGGGCGGGGTCGTGCTGGCGCTCGGCTTCACGCTCGACGCGTTCACGGTCGCCGCGTGCGTGCTTTCGCTCTACGCGGCGGCGGCCAATGCCGTGGCCTTCTGCCATGCTTCGGACGTCGTTGCGAATCGGAAAGGGGTGTTGCGTTTCAGATCGAGTGACATCCGCGCCGCGCTCGCCCTGTGCTTCGCTGCGTTGATGGGCAATTGCGTCAATATCGTCAAGGCGACCGGGATGGCGAGCACCCTGGCGTTGCCCGAGCTGGTCTCGGCCAGCACCTCGATCATTGCCGACAAGGGCAATGACGGGATCATGATGAATCTCCTTCTTCTGGCCTACTTCGTCCTCGTCATCCTGGTAATCCAAGCCTTTCGTCTTGTCGAACGACGGGTCACCGCATCATGACCATCGCCGAGATCACCAAACATTTGGTCGCATGGACGCCCTATCTGCTGACGGGCTTCTGGTGGAACATCGCCGTCTCGCTCACGGCGATGGTGATCGGGACGGTGGTCGGCCTGTTGCTCGCGGTCATGCGGGACAGCAGCGTTTGGGGCGCGAAGAGTGGAGGCAATGTGCTCACGGCGGCGATGCATGTAGCGCCGACATTCGTGATGCTGTTCTACCTCACCTACATGATTCCCGAGCAATTGGAGTTTTTCGGGTTGAGCGTGCACGTGCCGGTCTGGTTGAAGGCGTCGCTCGCCTTCGGCATCGCGGTGGCGGGTTTCGTGTCCGACAATGCCCTGGTTTCCATACGGCACTTCGCGAAAGGTCATGTTCTGGAAGCGTTGTTGTTTCTGCCGTCCTGGACCAACTACTTCCTGATCATCGTCATGGCCTCCAGCACGGCGTCGGTGATTGGCGTCCCGGAGATGGTGTATCGCGCAAGAACGGTCATCGGCGCGGTCGATCAAATCGGTTTTGTGTTCTGGGCCTACCTCTACGTCATGATATGGTTCTTGGTCTTCAGCATCCTGCTCACCGTGATCATGCACCTTCTGCGCAATCGGTTGATGCAGCGGACCAACGGTTTGCTGGGGCAGGATGAGACAGATTTGGGCGGAATTCCATGACCCTTTCCCTTCGGCTCATGGTGACTGTGTTGACGTCGGTCGGTTTGGCCATCATCGGTGTTGCGATCGTCATGGGCCTGCTTGCGCGCGATGCCCTGCTCGACCAGGCCGAAGGCCGTGGGCGGCTGATCGCGGGCCTTATTGCCGCCGAGGCCAATCGCTCCGAGGCGTTTCTCCACGAAATCGATGCCGCGTCCCTGCTTGAGATGGAGGCGCAGTCCGTCGCCATCGCCCGGCTCGCGGACACGCGCCGGACGGAAGACCTGACCAAGTCGCTCGTCGAGATCACCGCCGACAGCGTGATCGACGACATCTGGCTGCTCGACGAATCGGGTCACCCGCTCGCGCGCGCCGTCAACGGTGTCGGCATCGACGTCGTCGGAGACGCGGACCTCGCCGAGGCCGGCATAGACCGGCGTGAATTGATACCGCTCCTTGCGGGAAACCGTTTCGCCGTGTCGCTGCGGTCGACGCCGCGGGACAAATTCGAGCGGACGTTGCACTACGTGAGCGTGCGGCTTGGTCCCGACCGGTTCGTCCTCGTCGGCAGTGTCGAAGACGAGGCCGGCGAGACCGTACCGGCCGCCGGCCTCGCCGAGGCGCTCGCCGAGCAGGAGGGCATCGAGGCGATCTGGGTGGTTGACGACCGCCTGGAGGTCACGGCCGCGGCCATCGGCAGCGCGCGCGAGAGCGCTCTTCCCGAGGCCGGAAGGGAACTCGCCGAACGCGCCCTCAACGCGGCCGTGATCGACCGGGCGTCCGACAAGGCGGCCTTTTCGAGAATCGAGCAGGATGCGCTGCATGTCGCGGCGCCGATTCTGGGCCGCTGGAGCATCGCCACCGGCGTGGTCGTCATGCGCTTGCCCCGCACCCATTTGGACAGCCTGTTGCGGGACATCACGGTTCTCGGCGTGATCGCCGCCGCCGTGGCTTTCGCGGTCGGCTCGGTGATCGCCATCGTATCGGCCCGCCGCATCGCGCGGCCCGTGGTCGCGCTGACCCGCGGCGCCGAAGAGATGGACCGGGGAGACTTCGAGCCTGCCTCGCTCGATGTCGTCGCCGACCGGAGAGACGAACTGGGCACTCTTGTGCGGGTGTTTCAGACCATGGCGCGCGATGTGCAGAACCGCGAGCAGCACCTGGAAGGCCTTGTGCGCGAACGCACGGCGGACCTGGAGCAAAAGAACGAGGAACTCGAAAAGGCGCGGAAGCGCGTCGACGAGGAGCTCCGTATCGCCCGGTCCCTGCAAGGCGCGATCCTGCCTCGCGAAATCCCGGAAAGCGAAGCCTACGCCGGCAGCGCCATGATGACGCCGGCCCAGGAGCTGGGTGGCGACTTCTACGACTGTTTCACGTTGCCGGACGGAAGGCTGGGGATCGTCATTGCCGACGTGTCGGGCAAGGGCGTGCCGGCGGCGTTCTTCATGGCGATCGTCAGAACCATGATGCGCACCGCCGCCCATGAGTACGGCCGCCCGGGCCAATGCATGCGCGAGGTCAACGAAGCCGTCTGCGAGCAGAATCCCCACAGTCTTTTCGTGACCATGTTCTACGGCATTCTCGATCCCACAAGCGGCCGTTTCGACTACGCCAACGCCGGACACAACCCGCCGTTCCTGGTCGGCACGGGCGGCCAGGTCACGGATCTTCCGACCACCAGCGGCGTCGTGGTGGGCGCTATGCCCGGTCTCGACTACAACGAGGCCACGGTCGAAATGGAACCCGGCGATACTCTGTTTCTCTACACCGACGGTATCTCCGAAGCGATGAACGACGCCGACGAGGAGTTCGGCGAGGAGCGTTTGGTGGACGTTTTGGCGGAGGATACCCAAGCGCCGATTCGTTCGGTCATCGACAACGTGTCGAACGCAGTCGAGGCGTTCGTCGTCGATGCGCCCCAGTCCGACGACATCACCTGCATGGTCCTGAGATACCTCGGGTAGAGCGTGTCAGGATGCCGTTGGGCCCGGTCTCGGGCCGGTGATGCCGGTCCGGTGGGCCGGGAAACGATTGAGAGGCTGATGAGCGGGTAGACCTCCAGTCGTCATGCCCGTGCTTGACACGGGCATCCACGCTTTGGGGGGCAGCGGTACACGTGGATGGCCGGGCCACTTTGCCGGCTGGCCCGGCAAAGCCGGTCCAGTGGGCCCGGCCATGACGCATTGGCGGCGCTCCTCACTGCCTCACTGTCTCTGTGGTTCAAGAATTGAAAATCCGGATACCCCGGAACACGCCGCCGGGCAATTTCCGCCGCTTCCCGGACACGGCCTTACGCGACGACACTCCGGTCGTCGGCGTTGGCCCGTTTCCGGAGAGTGACGATGTTCCGTTCGCCGCTCCGGGAGTACTGAACCTCGTCCATCAGTTCGTGCACCAGAAAAATACCCAAGCCGCCGATGGATCGCTCGTCGATGCCGGCGCTGGTATCCGGCGTCGTGTTCTGGGAGGGATCGAATGGCCTCGCATCGTCGGTGATCTCGATGACCATGACGTCTCCGTCCATGCGAAGGGCGAGGTCGAGGTCATGCACTTCGTCGTCGTCGTAGCCGTAGCTGATCGTGTTGGTCAGCAATTCATCGACGGAGAGGTTGACGGCATAGGTGATGTCGGCAGGCACGTCGTGGGATTCGCAAAACGCGTCGATTTGCTCCGCCGCGGTGCGAAGCTCACCAAGATCGTTGTTCAGCGATATCTTCATTGCGACAGATTCCTAACCGGCGGCAACGGGACTTGGAGCGGAAGATCGTGACGACACCGCAAGAGCTCGATAAGACAAATCGTACCATAATGGACCTGGGGTGTATTGACAAAAGGGGTTTCCAGCGAGGTCATCGCGTGATTCGAGCCGGCTTTCGGAAGGGCGGCTGTCCTGGCTCGGAAGTCGGATGCCCGCGGCACCAGCCGCTCCAAGACCGATGGCGCTCTATGGCGTCTCGCCGAACAGTAAGCGGCAGATCAGGCTTGATTTGCGCTATTGGGCCAAGCAGGGGCCGGGGTTGATGGGTTTACCGTATGGACCGAAAACGAGGCTTCCGGAACGGCAGCGGTTCAGAGCGCGAACCTGAGGCCGATACCAAAATAGCTTCCGCCGATCTCCGCGTCGAACGGCGTTCCCGTCAGCGCCCCCTTGAACGTCGGGTCCTCGGTGGCGAAGTATCGATAGTCCAGGCTGATCGTGACGGGGCGGTCATCCGTGCCGCCAACCCGGTAACCCAGGCCGCCGCCGAACTGGTAGGCCAATACGGTATCGTCGTCATCGGCGGTCGTCCGGCCGGCAACGCTCGCCTTTACGGAAATGCGGCTCAACCCGATGCCCCCACCGACATAAGGCTCGAAATCGAGGCCCAGATCGATATCGTAGAAGAAATTGGCCATCAGCGTGAGTAACCGAAGATCACCTTCCAAGTCGCTCGTTCGCCTCAGGCCGGCTAGGGCGACCGGGTTCGTCCGCAGATTCGCGGGAAGGAGGACGGCGAGGCCGCCCGGTTCCCTTACGGTAATCGTGTCGAAGTCGTTCTTACGGTAGCTCAGCTCGCCTTCAACGCGCAGCCCGTCGGCAATCCGGTAGCCCACCGCCCCGGAGAAGGCGATTCCCCGGTCGGCCTTTGAGGTGGCGTCCACCGGGGTCGGAAAGGCCGCGGTGGCCTGTCCCTTGACCTCTGAATCCCGTGGCACGAAGAAACCGCCTCCGACACCGGCATAAAGCCCTTCGGCGGCGGCCGCGCCGCCAAACCCGGCGGCTATCGCGCCGGCGACGGCGAGACATGATACCCGGCGAATGATTGAGTCCACGCGCATGGAAACCCCCTCTATGTACAGCTTGCCGGGCCCGAATGCGGGCCCGGTATCACGATCGCCGCTTCATCCGGCGGCTTCCGCCACGTTCCTCCTGCTGTGCCTTGGGAAGACAATAACTCGAATATCACGAATTATGCAACTTTGGACACGCCATAGTGCAGGGCGGGCTTACTGACCGTCCGGCGTTCTAGAAACTGTAGGTCAGGCCTATATTGACGAAGTTGTCGCGGCGGGTGGCGTGGGTCGCATCGTCTGCGGCAATATTGTGAAAGAACGTCGCCTCGACGTTGAGCGTCAGCGAATCGCTGAGACGGCGGTTGAACTGGGCATTGAAGCTGCGTGAACGTGTATCGACATCCTCCAGAATTCCGACGAGAAGATCGGTGCTGGCGAAATCGTTGAACGCAAGCCGCACGGCGAAAAACACATCGTTTTGAAATATGTTGGTCGCCCTCATGCGCCGGCTGTCGCGATTCAATTCGGCCAGAAGACCCAGATCCATGTCCGTATCGAAAACCGAATAGATGGTGTACTCCCCGCCCGCCACGAAGGCCGTGTAATCCTCTTCCTCCCCGAGAGCGTTCCGTGCGCCTGCGCGGCGAATGGCTTCGAGTTTCAGCAGCCACGCCTCGTAGGTCATCTGGGCGTCGAGCCCATATTGGCGTATCTGCTCATAGAGCGGGACCAAGGCGCAGGACCTCGGGTCCAATATGAAGCAAATGGGAGGAGGCGGCTGCAAGTAGGGCTCGCGGCTGGTGCCGTCGAAAACGCTCAGGCCGACGTCGAACAGGCCCACGCTGTGACTGTAGCGGGCCGCAACGTCGAAATGCCGTTCCTCCGCCCCGCTTTCGTACATCACCCGGTCGTTGTCGACGACCAATGCACTGCGCAGCCGGCCATGACGTCCCGGAAAGGTGCGGGCGCGGTGATAGGGAAGGCCGAACAGTTCGGCCACGCCCCAATCGCCCGACACGGTCAGGTGCGCCATGGGCTGGCCGAGCTTGACCTCTTCACTTGGATTCTCGACGAGGTCGGTCTGGTTGACGATGTCGACGAGATGGCGCGATTCGGCCACCCCCCAGAAGACGCGATCGACGCCAAGGCGCAGTTCCCACTCCTGATCCTCGATCTGACCGACGAACAGGAGGTACGCCTTGCGCAGATCGGCATGGCTGCGGACAGAATCGCTGCTGTCGTATCGATAGAAGCCCTCCAACGTGAGGCTGGTTCCGTCGGCGCTCTCCAGGTACAACTCCGGCGCGGCAATGAGGTTGACGCCGAAGTCCTTCTGTTCGGGATTGGCGGCTTTCTTCGGAAACCAGCGATTCTCCAGGGTCACGCTTCCGGAAAACTCATGGGAATCGATCAGCGATTCACCCCATGCGCCGGTCGTGACGCCCAGCGCCGTGACGCCCAGCGCCGCGACGCCGGCCGCTGCCAGTTTTGCCCAGCGCAGCACCGGCCGGCGAGCCATCAGCGTGCGCGCCGCAACCCGGTTCGGGTGAAGTCGCGCTCGTTAAGCTTTGCCTGGAGTTGCACCTCCGACGTTTTCAGCACGGTGCTCTTCCCGGTGAGGTGATTCACCATCGTCTGCTCCCCGGCGTACCAGTACCGGTCCAGATGAAGCTCATAGTCCGCCAACGTCAGGGTCTTAAGGAGCTCGTTCCGGCGGTCGTAGTACTCGACGCGCCAGGGGCGATACTCCTTCTTGTCATGCCAGACCAATTGCCGGCTGTAGCCCGAATCCTCTCCTACCGGGGTGCGCTCGCTGACCGTACAGGCCAGATCGCCGCACGGCTCGTCACGAAGATATTTGTGCGTGAACTTCTCGATCTCCTGGGTGGTTATGTCTTCGTAGGCGAATTCGCTGCCCATGAACGAGCCCGACTGGTTGGCCGAACTGATGCGCTTCACCCGATTGAGCGCAGGCAGGAAGATCCAAAGATCATCCGGCTTGTCACGATGGGCGTGGACGAGAAACGCCGTGCCGCTGACGTCGGCAGGCCGATCGAAAACGAACAGCGTCTTGTCGCCGGCATTGGCGACTTCCAAGGTTTTGAGGCGCATCTGGCGCCTGCTTTCCTGCCCCTTGGCGGTTCGCAGCACCATCGTGAGCTGGGAGACGAGGTTACCAAATCCTTCTCCACGCTTGCGGGCCTCGCGGGCAATCTCCAGGCCGCGCGCCTCGGGGCTGGGGTTCTGGGCAACCGCGGGCTGCCCCGCCGCCAGGCAATTCATGCCCGCAGCAAACAGCGTCATCATGGCGAGGAAGCGACGAACCCGATGTTTCCGAGTCATGAATTTCTCCATTCGATTTGGCACGGGCAAGCGCAATCAAGAGCCCCTTGCAAAACTCCGCGTTCGTGCGGGACGTTCCCTCCCATGTCCTTGCGGTCGAACATATCCAATGTCCGGAAACGATCACAAGGGAAACTTTTCCCGCGCTCAGGACGGGGAACGGGCGGAAACCGCTTCCGGCAAGGGCGGGGCCGACGCGCCGGCGGGGGCGGCGAGGTGCATCCGGCTCCGGCGGCGGCGCTCGTAGAGGCCCAGCGCGTGCAGCGGGAAATACTGCCGGTAGAGCACGTAATCCAGGAGCGCCGTCCGGAAGAACACGCCCGCCATGTCCTGTTTGGGCCAACCCCCGTCGGCGTCCTGCGCGTCGAGCAGGAACCGGGCGCCCCGGGAAATCGCAGCCCAGTCCGAGTCGCCGGCCTCGAGAAGCGCGATCAGGGCCCAGGCGGTCTGGATGACCTGGCTTTCCTCGTGCGGCACATAACGGCCGGTCAGGCAGCCGCTGTGGTGCTCGCCCCATCCCCCGTCTTCCCGCTGACGCTCCAGCAGCCAGCGGCAGGCCGAACGCAGCGCCGGATCGCCGGGGCGCGCGCCGGCGGCCAGCAGTCCCCTGATGCCGAACAGGGTGCCGTAGATGAACTGGACCCCCCAGACGCCGCGCCACGAGCCGTCGATTTCCTGGGTTCGGCGCAGCCAGGATTCGGCCCGGGAGACGGCGTCCGCCGCCGCCCCGTCCGTGATTTCGGGCGAGATTTCGGGAACGCGTTCCACGCACGCGGCAAGCGCCGCGAGGCACGATGCGGTGCATTCCACGAAGGAATGCTCGGTCATCGAGTCGCCGAACATCTCGGCCGGATTGAGCCACTCCAGACCGAAAGCCGACCGGCGGGCCTCATAGCTGCCGAAGCCGCCGTCGCGGTTCTGGGCGCGCAACATGAAGGCGGCCGCATCGCCGAGCGCCGCCCTGTCCGTTCCGCCGGCCGCGATCATTCCGAGCACCGCCTCTGCCGTGCAGTCGCTCACCGGCCAGCCGTGCCATCCGCCGGCGAAGCACCAGCCGCCCTTGGGGTCGGTCCGGTAGGCCTCGCGAAACCCTTCGAAGCTCCTGTCGATCCGTTGCCCGAGCAGGAAGCCGGCCCCGCGCCGAAGAGCCTCTTCGGCCCCGCCGGCGGGCTCGGGCAGCGTCGCCAGCGCCTGCAGCGCGAATCCGGTGTCCCATGAGGCGCTTCTGGCACCGGTGACGCGCGCGCCGTCTTCCTCGTCTTCCCAGATCCAGCCGTCCAGCTGCGCGAGCGCCTTTGCGCAATCGGCGTCGTCCGGGTCGTGCAGCCACAGCGCAAGAATGTTGAGAAGGCCGCTGACCGGAGAGATGCTCGTGTGGCTCGTGGTCCGCAGTTCCCACCCGATGCGCTCGGTAATCGCTTCCGTGCATTTTGCGCGCAGGCGTTTGCTGTGGAAGCGCTCGTACAGCCGCGCGAGTCCGTAGCCGGCCCTGAGCCAGACGCTCGGCCGCGCATAGAGGTCGGCCTCGCGCAGGCGGTTGCGGGCGGCCGGGAAGTCGGTGCCGGCAAAGCCCTCGGGAAACAGCTCCTCCCTGAGCGAGACGATCTCCGGCGTGACGGGTGTCTGGAACCGGCGGGCGTAAATCGCCGCCATCGCCATGTAGATGAGCCGGGTGTGGCAATACCAGTTCGACGGGTGCAGCGGTATTCGGCGCGGCAGGCTCCAGAGTTCCGGCAGAACCGCGTTCACCCCGCGCCAGTCATAGAGGTTGAGGAGCGCCAGCCAGAATTTCCCCCAGCTCGGAATGCCGAGAATCCCCTCCGCCTGTATGAACCGCCGGGCCGGTTCGACGAGAGGGTCGTTGCGCTCGACGCCGAGCAGTCTCGCCGCGGCATAGACCAGCGCGGTGACGAACAGGTGCGGCTCCGAGTGTTCATGCAGGCCCCATGCGCCGCCTTCGAGGCGGGTTCGCTCGAAGGAGCGCAGCACCCGCCGGCGCCGGCCGGGATCGAGCGGCCGGCCGATAATCCAGTGCAGCAGCGCATATTGCGCGGTGAGCATGGGGCACCAGACCATCTCGCCTTCCCAGCCGCCGTCGTCCCGCTGGAGGCTCAGCAGGCGCGCGGACGCGCTCTTCAAGGCCGGCCCGGCATCGGGCGATTCGATTTCCTTCGGGCGGACGGGTCCAGCGCCTTCGGCCCCGGAAGACATGGAATGCAGAAAGGCGCGGGCGAGGCTGTCGCGGGCCTGACTGTTTTCTTCCCGGCCCTTGAGTCTCGCCGTCCGCAGTTGGAGAAAGCCGCGCTGGAGCCACCAGAAGCGAGTGAAGAGCCCCTTCAGGACGGTCCCGGTCCGATGCTGGGCGAACCGGCGGAAGAACAACGAAGCCTCCCGGGTCAGCGCTCGGGCCGCGGTGCCGCAAATTGCCAGACTCATGCCTGTCACCGACCGGTCTTCACAGGCGAGCAGCCGCATGGCCCGGTTACGGTATGTGGAATTCGTCCGCCAGCCGTGATAGATCGCGCGCCTGAGCGCCGCCGCTTCCAAGCGATGATCGGCAAAGACCTCGTAAAGTCCCATTGCCAGGAACTCGGGAACCCCGACCGCCCGGAACCGTTCGGCGGTGAAGTCGCGAAAATCCCCGCCCTCCGCAAGCGCCAGCGCATCGCCGAATCCGAGCGTCATACCGACCGCCGTCAGGGGATGGTAGTGCCCGGCCGCGTCGCCGATCACCACCCGGCGCGAATTTCCATATGTGATGCGCGGACTCAACTGGTTGCCGGCCGCATGGAATTGCCCGGCCCGCAGCGCTTCGACGAAAGCCGGCCCGAGCGCTCCCGGCAGCAGTCCGGCGCAGGATTCCGACAGGAAGCCGACCCGGTCCCGGGGGCTCCAGCGGTCCGGCGGAATATCCACGATGACCCGGACGCAGTCGTCCGCCAGCGCGTATATGAGGATCGGACCCGGCCCGCCCAGCACCACATGCCCGTAGCCTTCGAAGGGCAGGTCGGCCTCCCGGATGGTGACCCCCAGCATCCGCGAGTAGAGCACCGGGTTCATGGAGACACCCAGCGACCGGCGCACGATCGAGGCCCGGCCGTCCGCGCCGACGATGCGCTCGGCGGTTATGGCGCGATCATCGCCATTGACGGAAAAGGTGAGCCGTCCGTCATCGACCGCCTTGACCCGCGCAGGCGAGATGAAATCGATACCGGCCTCGTTCTCGGTCGCTTCGTGGAGGCTCGAGACGAGCGTTGCATGATGGCACACCAAACCCCTGGATTCGTCCGGGTAGGGAAGCGGAATCGGATCGGAGCCGTCTTCGGGGAACACCACGAAACCCTTGCCCGGGGCGCTGCCGGGCAGCATGTCGATCCCGATCTCGCTCAAGTTCCTGACGGCCGGCGGATGCAGCCACTCGCCGGCCAGGCGCCTGGATGAATTGGGATTGGCCTCGAGAAGGGCCACGCGGGCGCCCCTGCGCGCATGGGCCAGCGCGCACACGCTCCCGACTGGACCCGCGCCGACAACGGCTACGTCGTAACGCCGCTTGGCGGCTTCGCTCATCGGAAGACGCTCGGCTCCACCCGGCGGCGGTAGCCGATCCGGCACGGCTTCTCGGGTCCCGTCACCCAGCTGCCGTAGTCCGGGCGCGGGAACCTTGCATCGGCAACGAAGTCGAAGCGGTCGAGCAGAACCGTCCAGATTGCCTTGAGCTGCATGTAGGCGAAATTCTTGCCCATGCACGCATGTTTGCCGCCGCCGAAGCCGATCAGGGCGTAGTGATGCTGCCTGTCCTCGCTGGCGGGCGGCGCGAATCGATCGGGGAAGAACCGTTCCGGATCGGCGAAGACATGCGGCAGCCGGTGCGAAACCGCTGGTGACACCATGGCCATGGTGCCGGCGGGCACGACACGGTCTCCATATCGCAGGGGTTCGAACACCTTGCGGACCAACATGATCAGCGGCGGATGCAACCGCTCGCATTCGCGCACGGCGTTTTCCATCGCCGGCTGACGCTGGAGGCTGTCGAGGCTCATGGAACCGGCCTCCCGGTAAACCTCCCCGGCCTCCTTCCTCACCCGCGCCAGGTAGTCGGACGCCCTGAAGAGCTCCAGGCCGGTCCAGGTCGCGAGCACCGCGCTGGTGTGCTGGCCGGCGAACAGCACCGTCAGCAGGATGCCCGTGATCTCGTCGTCGCTGAGCGCGCGTCCGTCCTTGTAGCGGGCGTTCATGAGCGTCTGCATGAAGTCGTCGGGGTCGGCCCCGGCCTGCCGGCGCTGGGCCATGATCCCGCTGAAAAGTTCCACTATCTCGCGCCGGGCCCGGTCGCGGCTTCGATGCGCCGGGGTAGGCAGGCCGGGCAGGAAGAATCCGAGCGTATTGAGGCCCTTCTGCAGGTCGTGGTAGGCCTCGGCGAATCCACTGTCCACCCGGTCGCGAACCTCCTGTCCGATCAGGCTGCGGCTGGCGATCCGGACCGTGAGGTCGTTCATCGCCTGCGGCAGGTCGATCTCCCCCTCCTCGCCGAGGGCGTCCGCGAACGCGCTCGCCTCCTCGAACATGATGACGGCGAATTTCCGCATGGCCTCTTCACGGAGCGCGGGAAACAGGAAGCCGAGCTGCTCCGCCATGATTTCCGGCGAGGCGTCGTAGGCCACGCCGCGCCCGAAGACGGGCACGGTGAAGCGGTAGACCGCCTTGGGGTCGAGCTGGGACTCCGGCGCCCTGAAATAGAAGTCGTGGGCCTCGGGCCCGGTGAAGAGGACGAAATCGCTGACTCCCAGCCTGAAGCGGAAAAGATCGCCATGTTCGCGCCAGCCGCGGCTCAGCATGGCGATCGGGTCGCGCTGAAACTCACGGAGATGGCCGATCAGCGGCCAGCCGCCCGCCAATTCCGGAGCGGGTTTCCCCGCCGGTGGCGGGATGTCGGCGGTAGGCGCGGTCGTCATGCTGTCGTGAAATTGGTTCGCCATTTCCGCCCTCAATGGATGAACGGCAGCATGGAAAAGCGCGCCCGCTGCGTGTAGCGCTCCCAAAGTTCGCCGTATTTGGCGCGGCAGCGGCGCTCGTCGCGTATCGAGCGGTGCCACAGGAGACCCACCAGCCATGCCGGCAGCAGATAGGGGGCCCAAGACGCGAATCCGGTGGTGAACGCGAAGGCGAGATAGATGCAGATCTCACCCGTATAGTTGAGATGCCGCCCGATTCCCCAAAAGCCGGAGATCAGGAGGCGCCCGTCGAGAGTCCGGGCGGGCTGCCCCCAGATCGTGGTATCGGGGTTGCGCTTGAAGCGGTGCTTCTGCTGGTTGGCGCCGCGGAACAGCCAGAAACCGAAAACGAACAACAGGACGAGCAGTGCGGCGGCGGCCGGCGGCAGCGGATCCGGCGCATGAACGAGCCACCAGCCGGGGAGGCAATAGAAGAACGGCACCAGCACGTAATCGCCCCAGACCAGCATCCACCCGAAGCGCTCGCTGATGATGTCCCAAGTGTGGATCATTCCGTGTTCGAACTGAAAGTAGTTGAGCACGTAGACGAAGGTGAACGCCTGATAGAGTATCATCGCCAGCGTCAGTTCGCCATGGGCTTCCCACTGCACGGCGGCGAAGGATGCGTTGAACAGCGCAAGGCCGATGAGGGAGGGGCGGTAGCTGAACAGCTTCAAATCGAGCCCGAACCAGGCCGGCGCGGCATCCACACCGAAGAAAAAGCCCCGCCAGAAGCCCGGTGGAGCATGACGTACCCGCGTTCCCCGCCAATACAGCCAGCCGGAGAAAGCGAACGCGAATCCGTTCGCCACGACGAAGAGGGCGAGCAGGTGGGTGTGCAGCACCGAAAGAGAGAACCAGCCGAAGCCCTGGGCGAGACCTGCCACGATCAGGATTATCAGAAAGAGCGCGAGGCCGTTGAGCTTGTAGACGCGCTCGTTTCCGTCGGCATCGGGGCCCGTGACACGGCGGCCCGGCAGGACCAGCGACGCCACGAACAGGAGGACGATGAACCCCAGCACCATCGCCCCCGCCTGGAGCAGTGTCCCGCCCGACAGCGCCGCCGAGAGGTCGAGGGCTTCAGGCGGCGGCATCGCCGTCCTCCGCCTCGCGCGCCAGAGTTTCCCGCCACTTGCGCACGGTCACCTCCTGCAGGTACTTGACCACGGGATTGAACTCGACGGGCGGTGCGTCCCAGTGCCGATCGTAGCCCTGCTGCTCCGCTTCCAGCGCGTGTTGGTCCTGGGTGAGCAGGGGAACGATAAGCAAACGGCTGGAGATCTTCATGACCGCGGCCATGGCGAATCGCGGAATGCGCACCGGCAGGAACGGAATTTTCAGCGACTTGAAATAGAACAGGAAGAACACCCGCGTGGTGCGCTCGTCCACGGGCAGCATGAACAGCCAGTGCTTGATCTCGTCACCCGTGTTCGACCGCTGATAGGGATATTCGTAACACAGCTCCATGCGGTCGGTGTCGAGCCGCTCGTGGTCCACGAACAGCCCCGAAATGGGGCCGCGCCCGACGTGCGTCTCATAGGCGAGATGCACGTTGTCGCCGAGGGTCTCGCAGCGGGTGAGGGTGGCCCCGTCGAAGGGCCGGTAGC
>JAPPFK010000157.1 GCA_028823885.1 Rhodospirillales bacterium
CGGTGTTCGGTCCCAGCGGCGCGGGCAAGACGACCCTGCTGCGGGTGGTCGCCGGGCTCGAGAAGGAGGCCGTGGGCCGGGTGGCTCTGGGCGGCGAGCTGTGGCAGGACACGAACCGCCGGGTCATGGTGCCGGCGCACGCGCGGCGCCTCGGCTACGTATTCCAGGACGGGCGCCTGTTTCCTCACCTGTCAGTGGAAGGCAACCTGCTGTTCGCGGCGGAGCGCTCGCGGCGGCAGGACCGCAGCGGTCACGCAGGTCGAGGCGGTCGTGGGGGGCACGCCCGGGAAGTCGGCGCACGAGCCGCCCCGCAACACTCCCTGTCTTCCGTTGTGCAGGCGCTGGACCTGAAGGGGCTTCTCGGAAGAAAGCCCGATACGCTTTCGGGCGGGGAGATCCAGCGGGTCGCCATGGGACGCGCCCTGCTGACGGCGCCCCGCGTCATGCTGCTGGACGAACCGCTGTCGGCGCTCGACGCGCGGCGCAAGGCGGAAATCATTCCCTATGTGGAACGCCTGGCCGGCGATTTCGGCGTCCCGGTGCTCTACGTGACCCACAATGTGGATGAGGTCGCGCGGCTGGCTTCCTCTATGGCGCTCCTGGCCGAGGGACGATTGGCCGCCATGGGCGGCGTGGCCGAGATCCTGGAGCGGGTGGAGCTGTGGCCGATCACCGGCCGTCTGGAAGCGGGATCGGTACTGGAGGCGATCGCGGGTGAGACCTTGGATGGAATGACGTCACTGGACATGGAGGGCGGGACGTTGCGAGTCCCCGCGCTCGGCGTCGGCGCCGGAACGCCGGTGCGCCTGCGGGTTCAGGCCAGAGATGTGGCGATCTCCATCGAGCGGCCCGAGCGGCTGAGCATTCGGAATGTCCTGCCGGCGAAGCTGGTGAGCATCGAATTCACCGAGCCTCCGTTCGTCGAGTTGCTTCTGGATGTGCACGGCCGGCGCCTGCGCTCCCGGGTCACCCGCGAAGCGGCCGCCGATCTCGGCCTGCGCGAGGGTCAGGCGGTCTTCGCGCTGATCAAGAGCGTCGCCTTCGAGGGCCGGTTGCCGAGTTGATCCGGGCGTCGCGCCGGACGATCCGGCCGGCCGTGTCCGGAGTCCCGCCGCATGGGGCGGAACACCGCGGCGGCGCGCGCCCCTCATGGAGAAGGCCGCGCCATTACTTGAATCTCTTCAAAAACCTATTCTTCAGGGACGGCGCCGGCTGGCCCAGGACCGGCTGCTGCTGGCCGCCGAACGCCACCTGCGGCTGTGGCGGCCGGCCCGGGTTCCACCAATTGGGGTTATCGGGGTCCCTCTTGAGCCACGCCTGCTTCCGTTCGGGGCTCATGCGCCAATGCCACGCCGCCCTGTCGCCAACTTCCGCCCCTATTTCATCGTTGTAGATGAATCCCTGTCTCCGATAGAACGCCTTCAACTTGTCCGCGGCTTCTTGCCGCCCTTGGTTCTCGAGGGTTCTGATATCCTTGAAAAGGGCCTGCTGGTTCGCCTCGTCGCCGAGGAGCAGTTGCATGTGCGCCTCCCTCAGGGCGTCGTAGCGCTCCTGGTAGGGATTCGGCTTCGTCGGGTACTTGTTGGCCAGGTCTTCGAAGTAGGCCGCCTCCATGTCGAGGCGGACGAAGGGGTTGATGCCATTCTCGGCGTCCACGGCGGCCCGGCTCAGGGCGTCCGTCACCACCCTCGGCCGGCTGTTGGGGTTTTCCATGATCGCCAGGATCCTGTTCATCTGGTCCAGCGTCTGGCGTCCCTCCCTATGCTCCACCACCAGGAGGTTGTTTTGCCGCAGGTAATCCGTCGACTGGCCCCGTATATGCGAGGCCAGGCTGAAGTTCCACGCGCCTTCCGGCCCCGCCCCCGGATCGATCCTGTTGAAATAATTGGCCGGCAACCGGAGCTCCTCCGCGTCGCCCGGGGAGATCATGCGGGACGCTCTGGCGATCCTCGCCTGGGCGTAGCTGTCGATGAGCTCGACGTACCGCCGATATTTCGCCGCGTCGTCGGCGCGGCCCTGCCGTTCCGCGGTCTCCGCCAGAAAGTCGTACACCCCCCGCATCTGCACCATGTCGCCATCGCCGAATTTCCTGATGGCCGCCTTCCTTTGCAGCGAGGGCACCCCCTCCATGCCGGCCCGCAGGTCCTCCAGGAACATCGCGTCGGCGGTCTCCAGGTGGTCGAGCGTCCGCGATGTGTCCAGGTTCTGCACCATCCGCCTCTCCGCCGTCCCCGGCGTGTGCATCGACAGGGCGGGCGGCAAGTCCGAGAAATCCAGGTCCCTCGGATCCATGTAAACGACCTCATCGGAGGACCTGGCGGCCCGGGCGGCCGCGTCATCCCCCACCAGCGCGGCCTCGTCGGCGGCGATGTCGAACGACGTGAAAATCATCCGTTGCTCGGAGAGGAGGAAATAATCGAGATCGGCGATCGGCTCACCGTCCCAACCGCCTTTGGCGTACTCGTGAGCCGCCTTCGCGCGCAACTCCTCGTAATCGGCCCGGGTCATGTTGTGGAGATTGGGCTCCACATACACCTGGCTTTGGCTCCCGGGCGCGCTGGCGACGCCGAAGCCGACGTCCCGGCCGCGCTTCCGCGCGCGTTCCGAGAAGACTTCGACCATCTGCATCCCGTCGGCGGCCGTGTACTGGTCGCGCGGCGGATCGACGACATATTCGGGCGGAAGCGTGTCCGCGTCGACCCCCTTTTCCATGTCCGCCCACCACCCCGGCGGCCTCTCGTCGACCGGTCGTCTCCGCCGTTTCGGCGGCAGCTCCGGCGCGGTCTCCGCCCCGCCCCGCCCCTGCTTCTCCGGAAGCGGCGGCGGCGACTCCGCCCCGCCCCCCCGCCGCTTCGGCGGCAGCTCCGGCGCCGTGCCGGTGTCGATCGCCCCCGACGGGTAGGCCAGGTCGTCCCGGCGCACCTCCGCGCCCCGCCCGCCGGCGGTGGGGCCGAACATCCCGGCCCGGTTCTCCGGCACCGGCGCCGTTTCAACCGGCTGCGGCGTGGACACGCTGGGGG
>JAPPFK010000158.1 GCA_028823885.1 Rhodospirillales bacterium
ATTCACATGTTTTGACGAAACCGCGCCGTGGTTCCGTCAAAACATGACCCGATCTGGAGCGATGCCGGCGGGTTCCCGCCCTGGACACGGCGGCACGATGCTGGTAGTTCCAAAACAAAGGGGAGGCCTGCTTGAACCAACCGAAACCGTCGCTGGTCGTCACCCGGAAACTGCCCGATGCGGTGGAAACCCGGATGATGGAGCTGTTCGAAACCAAGCTCAATCTCGACGACCACCCGTTCTCCAAGGCGGAACTCCTCGAGGCCGTGAAATCGGTGGACGTTCTGGTGCCGACGGTAACCGATTCCATCGACGAGGAGGTCGTTTCCGCGGCCGGCGATCAACTCAAGCTCATCGCCAATTTCGGCAACGGCGTCGATCACATCGATCTGGCGGCGGCCAACAGGAAGGGCATCGTCGTTACCAATACACCGGACGTTCTGACCGAGGACACCGCGGATTTGACCATGGCGCTCATTCTCATGACCCCGCGGCGGCTGGGCGAAGGGGAGCGCATCCTGCGTGCCGGCGAATGGACCGGGTGGACGCCGACCTATCTCATGGGCCGCCGGATCAACGGCAAGCGTCTCGGAATTGTCGGGATGGGGCGGATCGGTTCGGCGGTGGCGCAACGGGCGCGCGGGTTCGGCCTCAGCGTGCACTACCACAACCGCAACCGGCTTCACGAGGATGCGGAGGCCGAGCTCGAGGCGACCTATTGGGAAAGCCTCGATCAAATGCTCGCCCACATGGACATCATCTCCGTCAACTGCCCCCACACGCCGGCCACATTTCACCTGTTGAGCGCCCGCCGGCTGCGGCTCATGCAGCCCCACGCGATCATCGTCAACACGTCGCGGGGCAGCGTCATCGACGAGGATGCGTTGGCGCAGCTGCTTGAAGAGGGGGGCATCGCGGGCGCCGGACTGGATGTTTTCGAGCATGAGCCGGCGGTCCACCCCAAGCTCCCGGCGATGGAAAACGTGGTGCTGCTGCCTCACGTGGGTTCGGCAACCTTCGAGGGGCGCATCGCCATGGGCGAGAAGGTGATCGTCAACATCAAGAGCTTCATCGACGGCCACGCGCCGCCGGATAGAATTCTCGAAACCTTGCTTTAGAGCCGGCTACGCCGCGGCCACGGGCTTCCCGTGGTGCGACAGGTCCGTATAGGTCGGCTCGGCGCCGCAGAGCGCGCATCCCGGGTCCCGCTTCACCCGGACCTTGCGGAAGGTCGCCGACAGCCCATCGACGATCAGCAAGAACCCGCTCATCGACTCCCCCGCACCGGTAATCTCTTTCAGCACCTCCGTCGCCTGCAGGCTCCCGAGCGCGCCGCAGAGGGCGCCGAGCACCCCGGCCTCGGCGCAGGCGGGCACCATGCCGGGCGGCGGCGCTTCGGGAAACACGCACCGGTAACAGGGATGGTCTTCACCCTCCAAGTGGGCCTTGAAGGTCGAAAGCTGTCCGTCGAAACGCAGGATGGCCGCCGAGATCAGCGTTTTCCCGAGTAAAAAGCACGCGTCATTGACGAGAAAACGGGTTTCGAAATTGTCGCTGCCGTCGGCGACCACGTCATAGCCGGAGATCAGGGCCTCGACATTATCCGGCGTCAGCCGCTCATTGCGGGTTATCACTTCGATGTCGGGGTTGAGGGCCGCGACCGTCCGGGCAGCGCTCTCGACCTTGGGCATGCCGATCCGAGACGTGGCGTGGATCACCTGACGCTGAAGGTTGGTCAGATCCACGACGTCGTCATCGATGATCCCGATGGTGCCGACGCCGGCGGCCGCCAAATACTGGATCACCGGCGCCCCCAAACCGCCGGCGCCGACAACCAGCACCCGCGCGTCGAGAATCTTCGCCTGACCGGCACCGCCGATTTCCGGCAACAGGATGTGCCGGGCGTAGCGTTCAACCTGTTGGTCGTTCATCGCCATGGGCCGGGCCTACTCGATACCGAGCCCGTCGAACAGGGCCGTGGACAAATAGCGTTCGGCAAAGGACGGCAGAACCACGACGATCATCTTGCCCCGCATCTCGGCGCGCTCTCCGATTTCCAGCGCCGCCGCGACCGCGGCACCCGACGAGATGCCGACCGGGAGCCCTTCGAGGCGGGCCAGTTTGCCGGCCATGGCGAACGCGGTTTCATTGCCGATCTGAACGATTTCGTCGATCTGGTCGGTGGCCAGATTGTCGGGAATGAAACCGGCGCCGATGCCCTGGATTTTGTGCGGCCCCGGCATGCCGCCCGACAGCACGGGGCTGTCCTCGGGCTCGACGGCGACCATCCTGAGTTCCGGCTTTCTGGGCTTGATGATCTCCGCGACGCCCGTCAGCGTACCGCCGGTTCCGACCCCGCTGACCACGACATCGACATTGCCGCCGCTGTCGGTCCAAATCTCCTCCGCCGTCGTGCGGCGGTGGATTTCCGGGTTGGCCGGGTTGGAAAACTGCTGCGGCGTGAAGGATTTTGGATGTTCGGCGCGCAATTCCTCGGCCCGCGCGATGGCGCCCGGCATACCGCGGTTTGCCGGCGTCAACTCGATCTCGGCTCCCATCAGGGCCAGCATTTTGCGCCGTTCCACGGACATGCTCTCGGGCATGGTGAGAATCAGGCGGTAGCCCTTCGCGGCGCAGACAAAGGCCAGCGCGATGCCCGTATTGCCGGAAGTGGGCTCGATGATCACCGTGTCCGGCGTGATCTGGCCGTCCCGTTCACCGGCCTCGATCATGGCAAGGCCGATCCGGTCCTTTACCGACGACAAGGGATTGAAGAATTCGCACTTGCCGACCAGATCGGCCGGGCAACCGGCATCGGCGGCAATCCGGCCCAACCGGACGAGCGGCGTCGCGCCGACCGTATCCACGACGTTGTCGTAAATGCGGCCCCGGAATTCACTGGCACTTTCGATGGCCTCGCCGTTCATGTTTCCGCCCTGCTCGATGCCCGTTGTTCGCCGCTTCAGATCGCGAAATCGATATTGCGCCGGCCTTCGCTTTCGATGCCCGCGCGGTTGGCCCGCTGGCACAGATCTTCGATGGAAATTTCATCCAGACGGTCCATGAAATCTTCCTGCAAATCCGCCCACATGGGCCGGATCACCCGGTCGCCGAGGGCGGAGCCCGTTTCCGAGGACAACGGATCCTCCGACGATTCCATTTTCCGCACCACCCGAACGATCTCGCCGACCGTGATGCGGCGGCGTTCCCTGGCGAGATTGTAGCCGCCGCGGGGGCCGCGAATACCGGTCAGGATATCGGCCCGCACCAGATGCTGCAGCGCCTGTTCGAGATAACGGCGCGGGATTCCCTGACGTTCCGTGATGTCCCGGCTCTGCACCGGCTGACCGGCGGCGTGGAAGGCGATATCCGCGACCGCCTCGATGGCAAACAGCATCTTTTTCGACAGTCTAAGCATGGTTCTAGCCGGCCGATGTCCCGGTGGAGCCGAAGCCGCCGGCGCCGCGGGCGGTCCCGGGGAGTTCGCCGGTGCTCTCCCAGGCAATTTGGGTTACCGGCGCGACCACCATCTGGGCGATGCGCATGCCCCGCTCCACGGCGAAGGGTTCCCGGCCGAGGTTGATCAATATGACGCCGACCTCGCCCCTGTAGTCGGCATCGATGGTGCCGGGGGAATTGAGGACCGAGAGGCCGTTTTCGACCGCGAGGCCGGATCGCGGGCGGACCTGAGCTTCATATCCGGCGGGGAGCGCGATGGCGAGCCCGGTCGGGATGACGGTCCGCTCGCCGGGGGCCAATGTCACCGGCGCGTCGACAGCCGCCAGCAGGTCCACCCCGGCCGACAGGGCGGTCGCTGCTTTGGGCAGCGGCAAATCCTCGCCATGGGGAAGCCGCTTGACGGCGACCGGAACGGGCTCGGTCATTCGGCCGCTCCGCCGGCCGCCAAATGGTCGGCGATCCGCGCCGCGAGGCGGGCGCCGACCTGCTCCTTGGACATGGTCGGCCAGTCCTCGACGCCCGCGTCATCGATGACGTGCACGGTGTTGTCGGCGCCGCCGAAGGTCCCGGTCTCGGCGGAGACGTCGTTGGCGACGATCCAGTCGCATCCCTTTCTGGCCCGCTTGGCGGCCGCCTGGTCGACCACATCGCCGGTTTCCGCGGCGAACCCCACGACCAGCCGGGCGCGATTCGGGGATGCCGAGCTCAGTGTGGCCAGAATGTCCGGGTTTTCCACCAGTTTGAGATCGGGGATGCTGCCGTTCTTCTTGATTTTCCGGTCCGCCTGCCGGTCGACCCGCCAATCGGCGACCGCCGCGGCGCAGACGACGATATCGGCGGGCAGCGCGTCCTGGGTCGCCTTGAGCATTTCGTCCGCCGAGTTCACGTGCACGACAGTCATATTGGCGGGGTCCGGCAGCGTCGTCGGTCCCGTCACCAGTACGGTCTCGGCGCCTTGTGCGGCGAGGGCGCGCGCGATGGCGTGACCCTGGCGGCCCGATGAGCGGTTGGCGATGTAGCGAACCGGATCGATGGCCTCGACGGTGGGGCCGCTGGTGACGATCGCACGGCGGCCCTTCAACCGGTCACTGGTTTGAAAAAAAAACTCGATTGCCTCGGCGATGGCGGTCGGCTCGGACATTCGCCCGAACCCGTATTCGCCGCACGCCATATCGCCTTCGTCCGGACCGATCTCGAGGATGCCGCGTTCCCGGAGGACCGCCATGTTTTCCCGGGTTGCGGCGTGTTCCCACATGCGGACGTTCATGGCCGGCGCGACCATGACGGGCTTGTCGGTCGCCAGCAGCGTCGTGGTCGCGAGATCGTCCGCGATCCCGGCCCGCATCTTGGCGAGAATATCGGCGGTGGCGGGCGCCACGACCAGCAGGTCCGCGTCCCGGCTGAACTCGATATGTCCCATTTCGCTCTCGCCCGTGAGCTCGAACAGGTCCTCGTAGACCTTGTCCTCGGAGAGGCTGGCGAGGGAGAGGGGTGTCACGAACCTGGCCCCGGCAGGGGTCAGCACGCAGCGCACCGAAATGTCGCGGGCGCGCAACAAACGTATGAGTTCCAATGACTTATAGGCCGCGATGCCGCCGGCGACGATCAGCAGGACCCTTTTACCCTGGTTCATGTGGAATTCCGCTTAAACTACGATCAAATTTTGTAGTTAACCTAGGCATTTGACCGGGACTTGGCAAGCGCGCCGCCGCCGGGGGAACTTCGGCGGGGTCCTCAAGAAAGCGCGGCAACCCCCAGGATCACCGCGAGAACGGCAACGGCAATATACACCGCCGCCGGCCTTTTGCGGGACGGCGCCGCGCTGAACGCGTCCAGGGACTCCGGATGGAGACGCACGCCGCCGCCGGCAAGCGCTTCGGCGCTCCGTTCCATGTTTTCGACCATGCGCGGCAGGCGCCGGAGGCCGCCGGCGATCTCGTCCGCGGCCTCGAGGAGGCGCGCCTCGGCGCCCATATGGTCGGCGACCCAGTCATCCACCAAGGCCTGTGCCAGGAACCACACGTTGAGATCGGGGCACAGGGTCCGGCCGACCCCCTCGGTCACCAGCATGGTCTTCTGCAACAGCAGGAGTTGCGGCTGGGTTTCCATGTCGAAGGTCTCGGTCACCTGGAACAGGTGTGCCAGAAGTTTGGCAATGGAGATTTCGTTCTGGGGGCGGTCGAGAATGGGTTCCGCGATGGACCGGAGGGCCTGGGTAAATGCGTCCACCGAGTGGCGGGACGGGACGTAACCGGCCTCGAAATGCACCTCGGCGGCCCGCCGGTAGTTGCGTTCCAGAAAACTCATGAGCATCTCACCGAGATAGCGGCGGGTGGGCGCGTCGAGCCGCCCCATGATGCCGAAATCGACGGCGACGAGATTCCCGTCCTCATCGACGAACAGATTGCCAGGGTGCTGGTCGGCATGGAAAAACCCGTCCCTGAAGACCTGCTTGAAGAAAATGGCGCCGGCCCGGGCGAGCAGGTCCTCCAGATCGTGCCCGGCCGCCAGTAGTTGGTCCCGCTCGTCAATGGGGACGCCCGCAATCCGCTCTATCGTCAAAACCCGGCGGGCGGTCCGCTGCCAATCGACCTCGGGCACGCGGTATGCCGGATCGTCGGCGAAGTTTTCCGCCAGTTCCTGGGCCGCGGCCGCCTCGAGGCGCAGGTCCATTTCCAGCCGGACCGACCCTTCGAACGTCTGGATGACATCCACCGGCTTCAGCCGGCGAAGCTCCGGCCGGCGCCGTTCGACGATGCGCGCGAGCCAGAGGAACAAATCGATATCCGCGGCAAAGGCATGCTCGATGCCGGGCCGGAGCACCTTGACCGCCACCTCGCGGCCATCGGTGGTGACGGCGAAATGCACTTGCGCGATGGAGGCGGCGGCCGCGGGCTCGTCCTCGAACGCGCTGAACAGTTCCTCGATACTCGCGTCAAGCTGCTCCTCGACCGCCGCCCGCGCTTCGGCGCCGTCAAAGGGCGGCAGATGATCCTGAAGGTCCGCGAGCGCCCGCGCGATATCCTCGCCCAGGAGATCGGGCCGCGTGGACAGGGTTTGCCCCAGCTTGATGAAGCTCGGTCCGAGGGATTGGAAGGCGCCGGCCAGGCGTTCCCCGGGCGCGCCGCCGACAGCGGGTTTGACAAGCCGCCTCAGGACGGCCAGGGGCAGGGCCGCCGCCGGCAGGGGTTCGAGCGGAAACAGGACATCATATTTGGCCAGAATGCGGGCGATGGCGTAAAGCCGCCGGAGATTGGCGATGGTGCCGGCCACGATTAAATCCGCCAACCCTCGTGAATGGCGGCAATCCCGCCCGAGAGGTTCGTATGCTTTACCATGTCGAGGCCGGCCGCCCGGATCATGGTTTCGTATTCCCCTTGGTCGGGGAAGCGGCGAATGCTCTCCGCCAGGTACTGGTACGCCTCCCGGTCGTTGGCGACCAGTTCGCCTAGCGCCGGCAGCACGCGGAAGGAATAGGCGTCATAGAGCTCCGAGAGAACCGGCAGGATCACCCTGCTGAACTCCAGGCAAAGAAACCGCCCGCCGGGCCTCAGGACGCGCCGCGCTTCCGACAGCGCCGCCGGCAGATCGGTGACATTGCGAAAACAGAACGCGGTGGCGAACGTCTCCACCGATCCGTCGGCAATCGGCAGTTGTTCGGCGTCACCGCAAATCCAGGTGACCTCGCCGAGGACCCCATGGTCGAGACCCCGATCCCTTCCCGTCTCCAGCATGCTGCGATTGATGTCGCAGACCGTCACCGAACCGCCGCCCCGCTCGAGAAACCTGAAAGCGATGTCGCCGGTTCCCCCGCCCACATCCAGCAGGTGAGCCCCGGGCCGGGGCTTGACCCGGTCGAGCAGCGCGCCCTTCCATAGCCGGTGGACGCCGCCGCTCATCAGATCGTTCATCAGGTCGTAGCGGGCGGAAACGCTGTCGAAGACGGCCCGCACCATTCCCGGCTTTTCATCGGCGCCGACATCCCGAAAGCCGAACGATGCGGTCTCTCCGGAGGCGAATTCTCCTTGAGTCCCAGGTGGTTGCTTGGCCATCAGCGGACCATAGCGGAAGCCGCCGGAAACCGCTACTTTGTTGCCATGCCCGAACTGCCCGAGGTTGAAACCGTGTGCCGGGGGTTGGCGCCGGCGATGGAAGGCGCCTTGATCTCGCGCGCCGTCGTTCGGCGCCGGGATCTCAGGATTCCCTTCCCGAACCATATGGTGGCGCGCCTTGAAAACCGCCGGATTTTGCATTTGGGACGGCGGGCCAAATACATCCTCGTTGCATTGGATGACGGCTGGACGCTCGTCATACATTTGGGCATGTCGGGACGGATGACCGTTTTCGGCGACGGCCTGCCGCCGCCGGGGCCTCATGACCACGTGGATTTCAAGCTGGATGCGGGCGCCGTCCGGTTTTCCGATCCCCGCCGCTTCGGGCTCATGGCCCTGGTCGAGACCGAAAAACTGAATGATCACAAACTGTTCTCCCATTTGGGACCCGATCCGCTGGGAAACCGCTTCGATGCCATGACGCTGGATGCGGCTCTCGCCGGCAAACGCGGGCCGATCAAAATGGCCCTGCTCGATCAACGGGTGGTCGCCGGGCTCGGCAACATTTACGTCTGCGAAAGCCTGTACCGGTCGGGCATATCGCCCAAGCGCCGAGCGGGGACGATCCCCGGCAAGCGGGCCGGGCGTCTGGCGGCCGCGATCCGGGAGACGCTGCTGGAGGCGATCGCGGCCGGCGGCTCTTCCCTTCGCGATCACGCCGCGCCGGACGGTCAACTTGGTTATTTTCAGCACGGCTTCAAGGTCTACGATCGGGAGGGCCAACCCTGTCCCGACTGTGATTGCGACGTGGCCCGCACCGGCGGTATCCGGCGGTTGGTTCAATCCGGGCGCTCAACCTTCTATTGCTCCCGGCGCCAGCGGTGAGTAGAAGCGTAACCATGGCATTGAGCGGAAAATTCGCGGTCTACGCCCTGCTCCCGATGCTTTGGACGGGGGCGGCGATGGCGCAGGGTTTTCTTCCCGGCACCGAGGACATCCCCGTGATGCCGGGTTTGGAGCCGAGCGCCGAGGCGGAGACCGTCTTCGACACCCCCGCGGGACGGATCGTAACCGTGTCCGCGACCGCGCCGGCGCCGGCGTCGCGGGTCAGCGCCTTCTATGCCGAGTCGCTTCCGGCGCTCGGCTGGCGGCCCGCCGGACCCGGCCGGTTCGTTCGCGAAGGCGAGGTCCTGCAGCTATCGGTCCAGGCGGTCCAAGCCTCCGGAACCCGGCGGGTCGTGGTCCAATTCACCCTTTCTCCCGTCCGGCCCTAGACCCGATCTAGCCGCCGGGATTAACCGAATTTCCGCGGCTTACGGTGTTGACGCCGGGGGTGCACGCCACTATAACCGCGCCCTTCGACGAACAGATGCATGCAAAGAGAAATATTCATGGCCAACCATCAATCGGCTAAGAAACGAATTCGTCAAATTCGACGTCGCTCCCAGGTGAACCGGTCGCGCCTCAGCCGTATGCGGACGTACGTGAAGAAGGTCGAAGCGGCGATCGAGAGCGGCGATGCCGCCGCGGCCAAGGACGCGCTGAAGGCCGTAGAGCCCCAACTCATGCGGAGCGCTCAGAAAGGCATCGTTCACAAGAACACCGCGTCGCGAAAATTGTCGCGCCTGTCGGCCCGCATCAAGTCGATGCCGGCGTAGCCGGTAACGGATTCAAACGGTTAGGCCGCATTCCTCGAATGCGGCCTTTTTCGTGCCCGGACCTCTTCCGAAGGGGGAGTCGGAACGACTCGAACTGAGTCAAGAAGATTATTTTCGACGTTCCCTATTCAGTCCCGTTGAATCGAAAATTCGGGACGAGTACAGTCCATCTTGGGTCGGCGCGCGCACCTTGCGCCGATCTTCAATCGAAAACCAGGAAAGGCGGCTTGTTCAATTTAAAAAGGGAAACAATTTCTCTGTAAAATTGAGCAAAGAAAAGAATTCATCTAATTTTGGTATCCAGGGGACAATAAAAAGATCAATAAAAATTTTCGCCAAATTTCGGTTGGCCAAAGTGAAGTGACGACAAGGTTCCGGGGTGAAGGACCGTGTCATTGGGGGAATACTAGCTGGGGGCAATATCCTCTTCGAATTGCCTTTGGTTTGAATTAGGAAATCGCCGCAAGGCGTGATCCGAACGAATCGAAGCGGTCCGTATCGATCCTTTTGGTCGCATACGGTTTGGTGGGCTGGCGAGAATTATGGGCACCAATTCTGACGAACGTCTTCTGGAAAATCAGTGGTATCGGGTAAGCAGCCGTCTCAAGGCCGAGATCGGTGAAACGGCATATGAAAATTGGCTGAAGCCGCTCCGGGTCCGGGAGATCAGCGGTTCCGAGGTGCGGATCGCCGTGCCCAGCCGTTTTATGCGCGACTGGGTGGTTGCCAATTACGGTGAGCGCCTGCGGGAATTGTGGGCCGGCGAGAATCCCGGCATCAAGTCCGTCGATATCTCCATTCAGCCGGGCTCGGACACCGACACCGACGAGGAACCGGCTTCCTCGACAGCCGCCGCCGCCCGGACGTCCTTGGATGCCAGGCAGGCGCGGGGCATTGCCGCGCCGGGTGAAATCTCCGCGCCGCTCGACCCCCGGTTCACGTTCGCGAATTTCGTCGTCGGCAAGCCGAATGAGTTCGCTTATGCGGCGGCCCGCCGGGTCGCCGAAGCGGCATCGGTCCCGTTTAATCCGCTGTTCCTTTATGGCGGCGTCGGCCTCGGCAAGACCCATCTCATGCATGCGATCGCCTCGGATATCGTCGGGCGGGATCCAAACCGGACGGTGATGTATTTGTCGGCCGAAAAGTTCATGTACCGGTTCGTTCGGGCGCTTCGCGAACAGAACACCGTCGATTTCAAGGAACAGTTTCGGTCCGTCGATGTGCTGATGATTGACGACGTGCAATTCATCGGCGGCCGCGACGCGACGCAGGAGGAATTTTTCCATACCTTCAACGCGCTGGTCGATCAGGGCCGCCAGATCATCCTGTCCGCCGACAAGTCGCCCTCCGACCTCGAGGGCGTGGAGGAGCGCCTGAAGTCACGGCTCAATTGCGGTCTGGTGGCCGATATCCATGCCACCACCTACGAGCTCCGGCTGGCCATCCTGGAAACCAAGGCCGAGCAGATGAAAATCTCGGCGCCGCCCAAGGTGTTGGAGTTTCTTGCCCACAAGATCACGTCGAACGTCCGGGAGCTCGAAGGGGCGCTCAACCGGGTCGCCGCGCACACCCAGCTGGTGGGCCGGGATTTGACCCTGGAGACCACTCAGGACGTTCTCCACGACCTGCTCCGGGCCAATGACCGGCGGGTGACCATAGAAGAAATTCAAAAGCGGGTGGCGGAACATTTCAACATCCGCGTTTCGGACATGCACTCGGCCCGGCGCGCCCGTTCCGTGGCTCGTCCGCGGCAGGTGGCTATGTATCTGGCCAAACAGCTGACATCCCGCTCGTTGCCGGAAATCGGCCGCAAGTTCGGCGGACGCGACCACACCACGGTCATGCACGCGGTCCGGAAGGTCGACGAACTCCGCGAAAAAGACGGCTCGTTCGCGGAGGATGTGGAGTTGCTTCGGCGGATGCTCGAGGGCTAATCGCCGGCTCACCGGTTTGGCCAAGGCCGCGCGATGCCGAATTTCTGATTCGTGCCTATATATCAGGGACTTAGCCTTGGCGAGGCGCGGCGAAAACAGCTTCGGTCCTGGCGAAATTCTGCTATAATGATTCGATTCCGGTTCGGCGCCTCCCGAGCGCCCGACTCCACTGATTCTTGGCCGATTCCGGCGTCCTCTGCGCCGGAATTTTCGCCACCGAAATCGTCCTCGGGGGAACGCCGACGAAGCAAAGCAGGTCGAAACGAACCCATGAAAATCACCATCGAGCGCGGACAACTGCTGAAAGTTCTCACTCACGTGCAGAGTGTTGTCGAGCGCCGGAACACAATCCCCATCCTGTCGAACGTGAAGTTCGAGGCCCCGGACGGGCAACTCAGCCTGAACGCCACCGATATGGATATCGAAATCGTCGAAACGGTGGACGCCGACGTGGCGGCGCCTGGATCGACCACGGCGCCGGCGCATACCATGTTCGATATCGTGCGCAAGCTTCCGGAGGGCGCGCAGATCGAATTGGACTGCACGGGAGATGACGGTCAGCTGGCCCTGACGTCCGGACGGTCGCGGTTTTCCCTGACCTGCTTGCCAACCGAGGATTTTCCGGTGATGGCCGACGGTGATATGCCGCACGGCTTTTCCGTATCCGCCGGGGACCTGAGGATGCTGGTCGACCGGACCCGGTTCGCCATTTCGACGGAAGAGACCCGTTATTATCTGAACGGCATTTATCTCCACGAGTCCGAGCGGGACGGCGTTGCCGTGCTTCGGGCGGTGGCGACCGACGGGCACCGCCTGGCGAGCGTGGAGCTGCCGCTGCCGGATGGCGCCTCGGGCATGCCGGGTGTGATCGTGCCCCGAAAGACCGTTGCCGAGCTTCGCAAGCTGATCGACGAAACCGAAACCGACGTTCAGGTATCGCTCTCCGATACCAAAATTCGCTTCACATTCGATGGCGCGGTTCTGTCGTCCAAACTCATTGACGGCACGTTTCCCGACTATGACCGGGTCATTCCGGCGGGGAACGACAAGTCCATGGTGGTCGATTGCAGGACCTTCGCCGACGCGGTGGACCGGGTGTCCGCGATTTCGTCGGAGAAGTCCCGCGCGGTGAAGTTGGCCATTTCCAAGGGAAACCTCGTCTTGTCTGCCAACAGTCCGGAAAACGACTCGGCAACCGAAGAGCTGTCCATCGGGTACGATTCGTCCGATATCGAGATCGGCTTCAACTCCCGGTACCTGTTGGACATTGCCCAGCAGATCGACGGAGAGTCGGCGACCTTCATGATGGCCGACGCCGCTTCGCCTACCCTGGTACAGGATCCCGAGGACACCAGCGCCCTCTATGTGCTGATGCCCATGCGGGTCTAGGGCGCGGGTGCGCATCGGCAGCCGTTCGCATATGTCGACGCCGCGGGCCGACGGGGCTTCCGTCCCGAGGCTGGCGGTTACCCAGCTTTCATTGACCGATTTCAGGTCTTACCCGTCGGCGCGCATCCGGACCGATTCCCGTCCGGTCATTCTGGCCGGTCCCAATGGCGCGGGGAAAACGAATATTCTCGAGGCGCTCTCGTTCCTGGCGCCGGGCCGGGGTTTGCGGCGCGCCAGACTGGCCTAAATCACCCGGCGGCACCCGGCCGCGGCGCCCGGCGACCGGGTCTGGGGCGTGGCGGCCAAGCTCGAGATCGAGGGCAGCACCTACGACGTGGGGACCGGCTGCCGTCCCGACGCCAACGGCGGCCGGGAGAAGCGCGAGGTCAGAATCGACGGTGAATCCGCCAAATCCCAGAGCGATCTCGGCCGTCTGACCGCCGTGCAATGGCTGACGCCGCAAATGGACGGCCTGTTCAACGAGGGCGCGGGCGGGCGGCGCCGGTTCGTGGACCGGATCATCTACGGCCTGGATGGCGATCACGCGGGCCCGGTGAACGCTTACGACCACGCGCTGAGGAGCCGGAACAAGCTTCTTCGCGAGGGGGTGCGGGACACGGACTGGCTGGCCTCGGTGGAGGATTCGATGGTGCGTCACGGCGTTGCCGTCGCTGCCCGCCGCAAGGAGGCGGTGGCCAGGTTATCGGCCCATTGCCGGGTCGATGACGGACCGTTTCCCGACGCCGAAATCGCCATGGCGGGCGATCTCGAAGGGTGGCTGGACGAAGCGCCGGCGCTCGAGGTCGAGGACCGGTTTCGCGAGCAACTTAGAGAGAACGGGGCGAGAGATGGCGAACAAGCCGGCCCCGGCGTGGGGCCGCACCGGAGCGATCTCGCGGTCCGTCACGCCGGCCACGGCCGGCCCGCCGCCGAGTGTTCCACGGGCGAGCAAAAAGGGCTGCTGATCACGCTGATCCTCGGCGCCGCCAGGATGCAGTCGGAAGACCGGGGCTTCGCACCGCTGCTGCTCCTCGACGAGGTGGCGGCCCATTTGGACGAAACCAGGCGGGCCGCCCTCTTCGGCCGCTTGGGCGCCCTGAATGCGCAAGCCTGGATGACCGGGACGGACGCCGGGATGTTCGAAGCGTGGCGCGGCACGGCCCAGTTTTTCGATGTTTCCCCCGGTTCGATCACCGAATGCGGGTAATCCCCGGAACCTTAGGACCAAGACGGCATGAGCGAAGAAAACCAGGATCAAAATGAAGATCTAGTCGAATTGGATCAGGACTCGGAGGCTTATGACGCCCAGTCCATCAAGGTTCTTCGCGGCCTCGAAGCGGTTCGCAAGCGGCCCGGCATGTATATCGGCGACACCGATGACGGGTCCGGCCTGCATCACATGATTTACGAGGTGGTGGACAACGCCATCGACGAGGCGCTGGCCGGGTTCTGCGACTCCATCGAGGTGGTTCTCAACGGTGACGGGTCGGCGACGATCTCCGACAACGGCCGGGGAATTCCGGTGGACATCCACGAAGAAGAAGGCGTGGCGGCGGCCGAAGTCATCATGACCCACCTCCATGCCGGCGGTAAGTTTGACCGGAATTCCTACAAAGTCTCCGGCGGGCTGCACGGTGTCGGCGTATCGGTGGTCAATGCGCTGTCGAGCGGCCTCGAGCTCCGCATCTGGCGGGACGGCAACGAGCACGTCGTCACGTTCAAGGACGGGAAGGTCGAAAAGTCGCTCGAGGTGGTTGGCGATGCCGGCGAAAAAACCGGCAGCCAAGTAACCTTTTTGCCGTCGAAGGACGTGTTCGGCCAAACGGAGTTCGATCTCTCGACCCTGGAGCATCGCCTGCGCGAACTGGCCTTCCTGAATTCGGGCGTATCGTTGACCCTGACCGATGCCCGGCATGTGGAGCCCAAAACCATCGAGTTGCACTATGAGGGCGGCCTAAAGGCCTTCGTCGGGTATTTGGATCGCTCGAAGCAGGCGGTCAATCCGACCATCTCGGTCACCGGAGAGAAGGACGGCATCGTCGTCGAGGCGGCGCTTCAATGGAACGACAGCTACCACGAATCGACGCTCTGCTTTACCAACAACATTCCTCAAAAGGACGGCGGGACCCATTTGGCCGGATTCCGGGGCGCGCTGACCCGGACCATCAACACCTACGCCGACGCGGAAGGCATCTCGAAGAAGGCCAAGGTCAGCGTCACCGGGGACGACGCGCGCGAGGGAATGACCTGTGTGCTGTCGGTCAAGGTGCCGGACCCGAAATTCTCCTCGCAAACCAAGGAAAAGCTGGTCTCGTCCGAGGTGCGGCCGGTGGTCGAGAGCATCATGGGCGACAAGCTGAACCAATGGTTCGAGGAACACCCGAACGACGCCAGGAAGGTTATCGGCAAAATAGTCGAGGCCGCCGCCGCGCGGGAGGCGGCCCGCAAGGCGCGGGAGCTGACCCGCCGCAAGGGAGCGCTGGATGTCTCGTCGCTGCCGGGCAAGCTTGCGGATTGCCAGGAAAAGGATCCCGCGCTGAGCGAGTTGTTCATCGTCGAGGGTGACTCGGCGGGCGGCTCGGCCAAGCAGGGCCGCGACAGGGGCAAGCAGGCCATCCTGCCGCTCCGCGGCAAAATCCTGAATGTCGAGCGGGCGCGGTTCGACAAAATGCTGTCCTCCGCCGAGATCGGCACGCTGATCACGGCGCTCGGCACGGGGATCGGCCACGACGACTTCGATATCGAAAAAATCCGCTACCACAAGATCATCATCATGACCGACGCCGATGTGGACGGGAGCCACATTCGGACGCTCCTGCTGACGTTCTTTTACCGGCATATGCGCCAAATCGTCGAGCGGGGGTACCTCTATATCGCCCAGCCGCCGCTTTACCGCGCCAAGAATGGAAATTCCGAGGTCTATCTCAAGGACGACCGGGCGCTCGAAGACCACCTGATTGACGCCGGCCTCGAGGACTGCGTGCTGCGGACCGCCGAGGGCGGCGAGATTGCCGCCCGGGACCTCCGCGGGATGGTCGACGCGGCCCGGCAGATCAAGACGCAACTCACCGGACTGGTTACCCGGGTGCCGCTGAAGATCGTCGAGCAGGCGGCGATTGCCGGGGCGCTCAACCCGGAGATTCTGTCGAATGCCGAACATGCCGGCCAAGCGGCGGCGTATATCGCCACCCGCGTCGATCTGCTGGAAGACGAGGGCGATCGGGGTTGGCTGGGCGAGCCGCTGCCGGACGGCGGTTTGGCGTTTACGCGGACGCTGCGGGGTGTGCGCGAGGGGCCGCACGTCATTGACGGCGCCGTGATCAGGAGCGCCGAGGCCCATGCCATCGACGCCCACGCCGCGGACCTGCAGGAGCAGTATTCCCGCCACGGCCGGCTGGCGTCCAAGGACAATGAGTTCGTCATCACCGGGCCGGTATCGTTGGTGGATATCGTGCTTGAACAGGGCCGCAAGCGTGTTTCCATGCAGCGCTACAAGGGATTGGGCGAGATGAATCCCGAACAGCTCTGGGAGACCACCCTGGACCCCAACGTCCGGACGCTCCTCCAGGTGAAGGCAAGTCACGCGGACGATGCCGAGGACGTGTTCTCGACCCTGATGGGCGATTCGGTGGAGCCTCGCCGGGACTTTATCCAGCAAAACGCCCTGAAAGTGGCCAACCTGGACGTTTAGCCCGCGGCCCTCCACGAAATACTCGGCCGCGAGCCCGAACAAGGCCACATTTGGGCCGGATTTCCGCCGCATTTCCCCATTAACGAATTTCTAAGGCGAGGCTTCGAAAGTGCGGCATCATGGCGAAAAACCGGAAAAACCAGGAAGGGCGGCGCAAGCCAGCGTCCAAGTCCCCCAAAAACGCGGGCGGCACCCCTCGCAAACGCGGACGCCGGCTTCTGTGGAGCCTGAAATGGACCGTCACGTTCGCCATCTGGGGCGTCGTGATCGTGGCCGGGGTGGTCGCCTTTTATGCCTATGATCTGCCGTCCGTCGACGCCGCGCTTTCACAAAATCAAAAACCGGGCATTACGCTGGTCGCGGCCGACGGCGCCCGCTTTGCGTCGATCGGCGAGTTCAGGGGCGGGACCATTCGGCTCTCCCAAATGCCCGCCTATCTTCCCCAAGCCCTGGTTGCCGTCGAGGATCGCCGATTTTATGAGCACCGGGGCGTCGACTGGCGCGGGATCGGCCGTGCCATGGCGGTCAATCTCAAGGCCGGTGGCATCCGTCAGGGCGGCAGCACCCTCACGCAGCAGGCGGCGAAAAACCTGTTTCTGACCTCCGAGCGAACGATCAAGCGCAAGGTACAGGAAACCCTGTTGGCGTTGTGGCTGGAGCGCCGTTTCACCAAGGAACAAATTCTGACCATTTACCTGAACCGGGTGTACTTCGGCGCCGGCGCCTACGGTCTGGAGGCCGCGTCGCGGCGTTTCTTCGATAAACATCCGGGGCAATTGAGCCTCCACGAGGCGGCCATGCTGGTCGGCGCGCTCAAGGCGCCGTCTCGGCTCAATCCGGTCAGCGACGACAAGGCGGCACGGAAGCGCGCGGCGGTCGTTCTCGCCGCCATGCGCAAACAGGGATTGATCACCGCCGCCCAGCATAAACGCGCGCAATCGGTCGGCTCGGGTCCCGCCCGGGCGCCAAGCCGCAAAAACGCCGCGCTGTACTACGCGGATTGGGTGGTGGATCAATTGTCCGGTTATGTGGGTCCGGATGCCGGCAGCCTTGTGGTCGAGACCACGCTGGATACGGGATTGCAGCGGTCGGCGGAGCGGGCGGTCGCCAATTTGATCGGCGGCAAGGGCCGGGCTCGGGGTATTTCCCAGGCCGCGGTCGTGGTGTTGTCCCTGGACGGCGCCGTCCGGGCGATGGTCGGCGGCCGCAGTTACGGCAGGAGCCAGTTTAACCGGGCGGTCCAGGCCCGGCGGCAGCCGGGCTCCGCCTTCAAGCCCATTGTCTACCTGGCGGGACTGGAACACGGATTGCGGCCCTCCACGGTGGTCGTCGATGGTCCGGTCGAGGTCAAGGGTTGGAAACCGCGCAACATGGACGGCACTTATGCGGGCGAGTTGACCCTCCGTCAGGCTCTTGCCCGGTCGGTCAATACGGTCGCCGCCAAGGTCGCCGTGGCGGCCGGGATACCCGAGGTCATATCCACGGCCGAACGCCTCGGCATCACCAGCCGGCTCACTCGGACGCCCAGCATCGCGCTCGGAACCTCCGAGGTCGGCCTGTTGGAGCTGACGGGCGCCTATGCGGCCATCGCGAACGGCGGTATCGCCGTATGGCCCTATGGGATCGAGCGCGTCGCCGAGCCCGGCGGGGCAATCCTCTTCGAGCGGACGGGCGACGGCCCGCCCAGGGTAATCAGGCGGGTTCATGCCCGGGCGTTGAGCGAGATGCTGGGCGGCGTGGTTTCCGCAGGCACCGGCCGGGCGGCGCGACTGGACCGCCCCGCCGCGGGCAAGACCGGGACCTCCCAGAATTTCCGCGATGCCTGGTTCGTCGGCTACACCGCCGATTTCGTCGCCGGCGTCTGGCTGGGGAACGACGATGGCACGCCGATGCGGGGCGTCACCGGGGGCCGTGACGCCGCCAAGCTCTGGCGGGCGATTATGATGGCGGCGCACAAGGATATGCCGCCCCGGGCGCTGCTTCCGGCGGCGACGGCCGCCCCGGACCGGCCCGGTTTCTTCAGGCGGTTGTTCGACAGGCTCTCTTCGGCGGGCGGTTAGCCCTATTCGGCGATACGGGCGATGGTTGACGTGGTCGAATGCCCGTCCGCCAGTTCGGCCAGGACAACCTCGCCGCCGTAAGCCTGGACGATCTTCGCTTCGGGAATATCCTCGATACGGTAATCGGCGCCCTTGACGAAAACCTCCGGCTTCAACAGCTCTATGAGATCGGCCGGTGTGTCCTCCTCGAATATGACCACCAGATCGACGGTTTCGAGAGAGGCGAGAACCGCCGCCCGTGCGGCCTCCCCTTGGATTGGCCGTTCCGGGCCCTTCAACCGGCTCGTCGAGGCGTCGCTGTTGAGGGCCACGATCAGCCGGTCGCACGCATTCTTGGCCTGGGCGATGATCGAGAGATGGCCGGGATGCAATAAATCGAAACAGCCATTGGTGAAACCCACTTTGAGCCCCTGGCTGCGCCACTGTTCCACCCGGTCGAATGCCTGCTGCCTGGGGACGATTTTCATGCCGCTGCCCGCCAGTTGGGCGGCCCGGAGCGCCGCCGCGATGTCGTCGGCGTAGGCGGCCGCGGTGCCGACCTTGCCGACGACGATTCCGGCCGCCGTATTGGCCAGTCCCACCGCCCGGCCAAGCGGGATTCTTGCCGCCAGACCCGCGGCCATGGCGGCGGCCACCGTGTCGCCGGCGCCGGAAACGTCAAAAACCTCGCGCGCTTCCGCGGCGAAATGCTGCGGCGCCTCTCCTTTCATGATCAGGCTCATGCCGTCCGCGCTCCGGGTCGCGAGAACGCCCTTCACGCCGGAATCGTCGATAAGACGGTTGGCCGCGGCGATGATTTCCTCGTCGCCGTCCGTTGATTGTCCGGAAGCCTCGGCGAGCTCCTTCAGGTTCGGCGTGACCAGGTCCGCGCCCGCGTACCGCGCGTAGTCGCGGCCCTGGGGATCGACCACCACCGGCACGTTCGCCTCGATGGCGAGGGAAATAACCTGCTCGGCGAGGCCGCCGCCGAACATCCCCTTGCCGTAATCCGCAAGGACCACGGCGCCGCAGTCAGGCAGCGCCGCGCGCACGGCTTTCAGAACCTTTTCCCGAAGCCGGCCGTCCGGCGGCTCCGAGGATTCCTCGTCGGCGCGGAGCATCTGCTGGAATCCGGCGATGTAGCGCGTCTTGATGGAGGTTGTCCGGTTGCCGTCGTTGACCAGATTGGCCTCGGTGCCGGTCAACTCACCCAATAGCTGGGCGATCCGCGTACCGGCGGCGTCGCGGCCGACCACCGAGACGAAGACGGTCGAGACCCCCAGGCCCGCGAGGTTGCGGGCGACGTTTCCGGCCCCGCCGAGCATTTCGTTTTGACGCCCCACCCGCAGCACCGGAACGGGCGCTTCGGGTGAAATTCGCTCCACCCCGCCATAAACGAAGCGGTCGAGCATAACGTCGCCGACGCACAGCACGCGGGCGCCGGCGATCGTTTCCAGGGATTCGAGCAACTCGGCTGCTGAGGTCACGGCGCCATCCGCTACAGTCTGATCCACTGGCCGCTCATGCGGGCGCGGTCCGCGGCGACCGCCGCACGGGACACTTCCAGCAACTCGCCGGCCGGCACCGGGGGCTCGCCGCCACCCGCGACCGCCGCCGCGAACGCCTTGAGCGCGTCCCGGTGGCCCTTGTCCTGTCCGCCGGACCCGAGCTGCCGCGTGCTGCCGCCGACGGTCGCCTGCCAAGACCGGAAGTTGTCGATGACGAAGACGGCGCCGCCGGCGAAAACCTCGATCTGCTCCTTGGGAAAGCCGGCATCCCCGAGCGACGTGTAGACGATCGTCGCAAGCCCCCCATCGGCAAACTGCAGGGTGACGGTCGCGTCGTCCACCGCCGGATCGCTCGTGGCGACGCCCGAGGCATGAACCGTTTCGATCGGCGAGCCGGCGAAAAATCGGGCCATATCGATGAAGTGGCAGCCTTCGCCGATCAGCCGCCCGCCGCCGGCGTCGGGGTCGAGCGTCCAGTGATCGGCCGGCAGCCGGCCCGCATTTACCCGCGCGACGATGTTGCGCGGTCCCGAGATATCTCCCAGCCGGCGTTTGATTTCGACGCTGGCGGGGGCGAAGCGGCGGTTGAAACCTACCTGGAGAAGTCCGCCGCTTCGTTCGAGCGCATCCTCGATCAACGCCAATTCGTCCTCGGATAGGGCGAGCGGTTTCTCAACCCAGACCGACTTGCCGGCCAACAGGGCCTGGGCCGTCACGGCCGCATGGCTGTCGTGCCGGGTGGCGATGACCACCGCGTTGACCGTGGGATCGCCGATAATCGCTTCGGCGCTTTCCGCGGTTTCCTCGATCCCGAATTTCTCCGCCGCATGTTTCGCCGAGCCCCCGGACTTGCCGGCGACGGACCGGAGCTGCACGTTTTGCAATTTCGACAATTCAGGCAGCAGCACCGCTCTCGCAAAGGCGCCGGCGCCGATCAGCCCTACGGCACAGGTGCCGGATGCGGGGACGGGCGCCGCCCGCGGCGATGCCGCCGCCTTGGTCCCGGCAGCCGTTTCGGCCGGGTAGGTGATCACGACGCCGAGGCTCGGCTCGCTGCTTTCGGTAACCAGTTCGAAGGCGCGGGGCGCTTCGTCGATCCCGAACGAATGGGAGATCAGTTTGCGGACGTCGAGCCGTTGGCCCTCGGGCAGGGCCATCAGGCGGAGCACCTCGGCCAGGTTCGCCGTTTCGGTCCAGCGAACGAAGCCCTCCGGAAACTTTACGTTGCGTTCTTCATAGTCGTTGTCATAGCGGCCCGGACCATAGGACCGGGAAACCACGATATTCAGTTCCTTCTTCATGAAGGCGGCGTAGGGGAACCCGGTGCCCGTGAGGCCGACGAGGCAGACCCGGGCGCGGTCGCGCGCGATTTCCGCGGCGGTCTCGAACGGCTCGGCGGACTCGGTCGCGGCGGCGATCAGGATGCCGTCACAGCCGATGCCCGCGGTTCGCTGCCCGATGTCCACGGCCAGCCGGCCGGCCGACCATTCGTTGAGGTCATATACGGCCTCGGCGCCAAGCTGGCGGGCGAGATCGAGCCGTTCGGCATCGTAATCCAGCGCCACCGGCCGCGCCCCGGACAATCGCAGTATTTGAAGGGCCAGCTGACCGACCAAGCCGGCGCCGATCACGGCGACCGTCTCTCCGATCCGGGCATCCAGATTTCGGACCGCATGGAGCGCTATCGCCCCGACGGTCCCGAAGCAGGCTTCCTCGTCGGTCACGTTGGCCGGCACGAGGGCGGCCAAATTTTCCGGCACCGCGCTGTACGCCGCATGGTTGGCGATGCCGGCGCCGGCGATGGCCACCCGGTCCCCCGGACGGTAGCCCGGGCTGTCCCGCCGGCCGCCGATTTCGGTGACGACGCCGACCGCCGAGTAGCCGAGCGGCAGCGGCTCGTCGAGCCGCGCGCGGACGGACTTGAGAGTCGCGGCGACGCCGTCGGTCCGCGCCTTGTCGAGAACCTTCTTCACCAGGTCGGGGCGCGCGCGGGCTTTTCCCGCAATGCTCTTGCGGGCGAAATCGACCACCATACGTTCGGTGCCGGCGGATATCAGCGAGGCGCGGGTCGCCACAAGCAGTTCACCCGGCGCCGCGGACGGCCGCGGTACGTCCTTGACATCGAGTTGGCCCGTCCGGGCACTCTGAATCACCTGCTTCATGGCGCTGTTGTACTCTGTTTTCAATGCCTTATGCAAAGCCCTGCCGGATGGAAATACCCATGGACGGCTGCGAACCGGCGCATTAGAAGGGCTGTCATGTGTGGCGTTACCGCTATTTTCTCCTACGCCCCGGGTGCACCGGCGATCGACGAGGCGGAACTCGACCGAATCAACCAATACATGGTCCGCCGCGGTCCCGACGGCGAGGGGCGGTGGGTATCGGACGATCGCCGGGTCGGGCTGGCGCATCGGCGGCTGGCGATCATCGATCCTTCCCCGGCCGGCGCCCAGCCCATGGCTCTCGAGGCGGGCGGCGGCGCGCGGGGCGGCCTGGTCGTCAGCTATAACGGTGAGATCTACAACTACCGGGAGCTGAGGGCGGAACTGGAGTCCGAAGGGCGCCGGTTCCGGACCCGATCGGATACGGAGGTCATTCTTCACCTCTATGACCGGGACGGTCCGGGCATGGTCGAACGGCTTCGCGGCATGTTCGCCATCGCGATCCACGACCAGAACCGGCGGACCCTGTTCCTGGCCCGTGATCCCTTCGGCATCAAGCCGCTCTATTACGCCGATGACGGCGAAACCATTCGCGCGGCATCACAGGTCAAGGCGCTCCGGGCGGGCGGCGCCGTCGCAACGGATCTCGACCCGGCGGCCCAGGTGGGTTTCTTCATATTCGGCTCGGTTCCCGAGCCCTTCACCGTGTTCAAGAGCGTTAAATTGCTGGAATCCGGCACCTGGATGACCGTCGAGACGGGCGGCCGCATCGAACGCCGGCGCTACTTCGATTTCCGGGAGCACCTGCGGGCATCGGAAGGGGGCGGCGCGGGCGAACTGGCGGCGGCCGTCGCCGACACGGTACGGCATCACATGGTCGCCGACGTGCCGGTCGGCGTGTTCCTGTCCGCCGGTCTGGATTCAGCGACCGTGACCGCCCATGCGGCCGAGTTCCAGGGCGCCGGTCTCGACACGCTGACCCTCGGTTTCGACGAATATAGCGGCGGCGAATTCGATGAGGTGCCGTTGGCGGAGAAGGTCGCCGATGCCTATGGAACCCAACAGCACACCCGTATCATCCGATCCGCCGACTTCCGGCCCGAGTTCGAGCGGATCATGAAACACATGGATCAGCCGAGCATCAACGGCATCAACACCTATTTCGTCGCCAAGGCGGCTTCGGAGGCCGGGTTGAAGGTGGCGCTGTCGGGGGTCGGCGGAGACGAGTTATTCGGCGGATACTACACCTTCGACCAGATCCCCAAGGTGGTGAACCGTATCGGATTGATCCCGGGAGCGCCCGGGGTCGGGCGGCTCCTCCGGAGGGCCCTGTCACCGGTCCTGACCAGGGTGACGTCCCCGAAGTGGGCCAGCCTGGTCGAGTACGGCGCCGATTATGCGGGGGCGTATCTGCTGCGCCGCGGATTGTTCCTTCCGTGGGAGTTGCCGGCCTTTCTGGACCGCGAGCTGGTTCAAATGGGATTGGAGGGGCTTGCGCCGCTCGATGCCCTTTCGGAGACGGTTGACGGCATCGAACCCGGCAGGAGGTCGGTGATTGCCCTCGAGACCGCCTGGTATATGGGCAATCAGCTCCTGAGGGATGCGGATTGGGCGGGGATGGCTCATTCCCTGGAGATCAGGACGCCGTTGGTCGATTCGGTGTTCTTTCAACAAGTCGCCGGGCTGGGCGCGAACAAACGCGATTTCGCGACAACACCGAGACGGCCGTTGCCGGCGGAACTTCTGGACCGGCCGAAAACCGGATTTCTGCTTCCGGTCCGGGAATGGGTGCTGGGCGGCCGGCCCGGCGCGCAGCCGGAGCGGGGGTACCGGGGATGGGCCAAGACCGTCTTCGAGGAGGCCCTGGCGGCGTGAGTCTGGGTGATTGAAGCGCCGGCCCGATCGTGACACCATCGGCCCCACGACTTTTTGAGCGCAGTTCTGCGGGAGGGATTATGCCCCATTATCATTTGATCAGTTCGAAGACCTGACCCTGGGTTCAGCGCGCCGTGATTGCTATGCGTGCCAAGAATGTCGATTTCGAAGTCACTTACGTCAATTTGCGTGAGAAGCCCGACTGGTTTCTCGAAATTTCGCCCCACGGCAAGGTGCCGGTGCTGAAGGTGGATGACGAAGTTCTGTTCGAATCCAACGCCATCGCCGAGTACCTGGATGAGATGGTGCCGCCGCGGCTGCACCCCGAAGATCCCGTCAAGCGCGCCCGCAACCGGGCCTGGACGGACTTCGTGCCTGATTTCTCCAGGGCGCTGGGCAGGGTGGGATACGCCAAGACCCCGGAGGATATCGCCGAAGCCATGGAGGCGCTGCCCAAGCCCTTGAGCCGGGTCGAAGAGGCGCTCACCAAGGAGCGTGAAGGTGACGGGCCGTTTTTCAACGGTTCCGGCCTGTCGCTGGTCGATGCGGCCTATGCGCCGTTCCTCATGCGGTTCACCTTTGTCGAGCAGTACCTCGACACGGGCGCCCTCGACGACTATCCCAAAATCGGCGCCTGGCGCGATGCGCTGCTGGCCGATGAGCGGATAAGGAACTCGGTGCCGGAAGACTTCGAAGCCGAGTTCGCCAAGAACCTGGTCCGCCGGGAAACCCATGCGGCGACCCTCATGGAGGGGGCGTCCGAAGCGGCCGAATAAGCCGCCGAAAAATTTCGAAGGCCGCTGGGCGCGCCGAACGCCGGTGCGCCCAGTGTTTTTGAGGCCGGGGAGGGAGCATGGTGAACGCGGTTCTCGGCGCCGAGAATATCCGGGGGATGATCTGGATGATCGCCTCCGGCGCGCTTTTCGCCCTCAATTTCTCCATCATCCGCCACCTCGGGGACGACCTTCACGCCTTCGAGATCGTCTTCTTCCGCAATCTGTTCGGTTTTCTGGTGATGATCCCGATGCTCTGGCGGCTGGAGCGCCGGCAACTCATACCGAAACGCCCGATGATGATCCTGTCGCGCGGGATTTTGCAGGCAGTTGCGTTGTTCGCCTGGTATACGGCGCTGATCGCCATCCCCATCGCGACGGCCACGGCGATCGGCATGGTCGAGCCGATCCTCACTTCCCTGGTCGCGGTGATTCTCCTGCGGGAGAGGGCCGGTCTTCAACGATGGCTCGCCGGACTCGCCGGGCTGGCCGGCACCTTGATCCTGATCCGGCCGGGCTTCCAGACCTTTCAGTTCGAACTTCTGCTCCCCCTTGTATCCGCAACCTGCTGGGCGTTCTATCTGATGGCCGGCAAAGTCGGCACACGCGTCGATTCGCCGACCATCGTGGTGGCTTATCCCGTCATCATCGTCGTGCCCCTGGCGCTGATCCCCACCATCATGGTGTGGGAAACGCCGACCCTGGCGCACTGGGGCTGGTTCATCGTTTCCGGCGCACTGACCAGCGCCGCCACCTACTGCATCACCAAGGCCTACCAGGTCGGCGATGCGACGGCGGTCTCGCCGCTGGCGTTCATGCGCCTTGTTTTCGCCGCCCTGTTCGCCTTCGCCTTTTTCAACCAGATTCCCGAAATCTGGACCTGGATCGGCGGCGGCATCGTCGTGCTCGCCGCGACCTATCTCGCCCGGTACGAGGCGCGGATCGTGATGGCCAGCGGGGAAGCCAAAAAAGCCGAAGGCCACGAGTGACGGTGGTCAACGGGCCAGGCAGTTGGTAGTGTCCGCTCACCAAATCCAAGGAGAGACCGCCGTGATCGATACGGAACTCGAAAAGGTTCAACAGTACCTGCGGGGGCTGTTCGCCAACGACAACATCAACCTCCGCGACCGCGCCCAGGCCGACGGCTCGGTCGAGGTGAGCCTGGGTGAGGAATTCATCGGGGTGATCTTCAAGGACGACGAGGAAGGCGACATTTCCTACGACTTCCATATGTCCATATTGGAGATCGATCTGCCGGAATAGCATATGGGCGTTTCTTGACGTCCGCCCTTGCCGGCGATTTAGTAGCACGACAATCAATGCCTTGGGTGCCGCCCGGGGATCGGACAACCGGTCCCGGGCGCTTCATTTGTGAAATGCCGCTGTTCGGAGGCACTCTTTTTCCATGCGATATTACCAGCTCGGACTGACCCGATATGATCTCGGCCGCGCGATGCCCGGCTTTACCCTTTTTACGCCGCTGATCCAGAAGACCGCCTACCTGGTCAATATGCGGGGCGCCATCGTTCATCGGTGGGACCTGCCGTCCCAGCCGGGCAACTACGCCTATCTGATGCCCAACGGCAACCTGCTTGTCTCCACCTGGATCGAGGGCGGACCCGAGGGTCTCAACGCCAAGGGCGGTCTGATCCAGGAGCTGGACTGGGAAGGGAACGTGGAGTGGGAATATCGCGATCCCGCTCAGCACCACGATTTCAGACGGCTCTCCAACGGCAACACGGCCTATCTCGCCTGGGAAATCCTGCCCGAGGAAGCCCGCAAACGGGTTCGGGGCGGTATTCCCGAATCCGAGCGGGACGAGGGAATTTGGGGCGACTACATTCGCGAGGTGGACCCTTCCGGCAACACGGTTTGGGAGTGGCACGGCTACGACCACATGGATTTCGAGAAGTATCCGTTGCCCGAGGGCCAGCGCCGGATCGAGTACGCCCATCCCAACTCGATCGCCGAGACGCCGGAGGGCGACATCCTGGTGAGTTGGCGCCACAATTCCATGGTCGGCATCATCAACAAGTCGACCAACGGCTTCAAGTGGATCGAAGCCAGGCGGGAGTTCGGCAACCAGCACGATGCCCAGATTCTCGAGAACGGCAACATGATGCTGTTTGCCAACAATGCCATGCTGCCGGGCCCGGGTTCCAAATCGAGGGTCTGGGAGTTCAATTACCGGACCGGCGAAACCGCGTGGGAGTATGTGGGCGATCCGCCTTATACGTTTTCCAGCGTCTTCATTTCCGGCGCCCAGCGCCTTCCAAACGGCAATACCCTGATCTGTGAAGGGCAATGGGGGCGAATTTTCGAGGTGACGCCGGCCGGCGATCTCGTTTGGGAATACATTTCGCCGTTTTTCGTGCCGGCCTTGCCCGCGAAGCCCGAAAGCAAGGGCAACAACGTCTTCCGCGCCTACCGATACGCGCCCGACGGTCCGGAAATACGGGGCAGGCTGGACGGCCTCGTCGACTAGGCTCCGGCCTACAGACGATCCAGATCGACGGTCTCGCCGATGCGCATGATGCGTTTGGCGACGCCTTTCTCGTTGGCCGCCGCGAACGCCGCCAGCCCGTCCTTCGGCGTATCTTCGCCGAGCGGGAGCGTTCCCCAATGCATCGGCACCGCCGTCCTGGCGCCGATGATCTTGGCCAGCCTGAGAGCCTCGGCCGGGTTGGTGTGCATCGGCCGCATGAAATCCCGGGGCAGGAAAGCGCCGATGGGGATGATGGCAATGTCCGCCGGGCCGACCCTGGGGGCCACCTCGCTTTCGAACACCGGGCCGAAGCCGGTGTCGCCGACGAACCAGATTTTCTTCCCAGCGCCTTCGATCATGAAGCCGTTCCACAGGGATTCGTTGGTATCGCCGAGGGTGCGCCTGGACCAGTGAATGGTCGGGGTCGAGGTGAGCTTCACGCCGCCGACCGTGGTTTCGTCATACCAGTCCACTTCCTTGACATTGGCCAGGCCCGCCCGCCGGGTCAGTTCACCGAGACCCAGCGGCACCAGGACCAGGGTGTCCGCCTTGCGCGCCGCCAATGCCTGCAGGCTCGGGATGTCGTAGGCGTCGTAGTGATTGTGCGAGATCAGGATGACGTCGATCGGCGGCAAATCCTCGATCTTCAGTCCCGGCGGGACGTAACGCTTGGGGCCCGCGAAGGCGACCGGCGAAGCGCGTTCCGAGAAAAACGGATCGGTCAGGACGTTGACGCCGCCGAGGGTGATGAGAAACGTCGCGTGATTGATCCATGTCATCCGGAGATTCGGCGTTGCGGCCAGCTGGGCCTTTGCTTCCTCGTAGGGGACCACATGATTCGGCGGGATGGTCGAGGTGTCGAACTCCTCGGTCAGGCGCCGGGAGACGAAACGGAAAAACCGGGCCGGCTCGATGGTCCGCTTGAGGCTGCCCGGCGGGTTCTGAAACCCGGTTTCGGTGTGGTGATATTTGCTCGGATCGTACCGGCTTTCCTGGGCGATCCCCGACGCGCAGCCGGCCAGGAACAGCGCGGCGGCGGCAATCGGAAACATGACGCGGAAACCCATGCGCTCTACTCCTCGACCCGAGTGCGTTTGCCGGCCGGTTCGATGCCGAGGCGGTGCGCCGAAGCCTCCGCCGCCGGAAAATCGTTGGTCGCTGCCTGCTGCATGGCTTGCCGGCTTGGTCCTGGCCCTGTTGCCCCAATTCGAAATGATATAGCCCATGACGCGGCCGGCGCCAGACCCGGCGCACGGGCAATTCCACCGCACGCAATCGAGCGGCCATGCGGCCCGGACGGCTTTTTCCTTTTTCGGATCAGGGGTTTGAGGCAAACTCCGGGCCCATGAAAAACCGCTGGTCGAAGAAACGCGCGGCCGAATGGCGCCGCGGGACCTCCCCCAAGGGCCTCGGTGAGCTTGTTTACGCGTCCCGGCTGTTGGGCGGCGATGCCGCTCTCGTTCTGCACGGCGGCGGCAATAGCTCGGCGAAACTGCGGGTGCGGGGCGAAAACCGGCTTTACGTCAAGGGCAGCGGCCGGGACATGTCGGCCATCGAGGCGGCCGGCTTCACGGCGCTCAGGCTGGATTCGTTGCGGGAACTGCGATCCCGCCGGTCCCTGGATGACGACGGGATGGTCGACCGGCTGTCCGCGGCCAAGGTGTCGGCCAGGGCGCCGGCGCCGTCCGTCGAAACCCTCCTGCACGCCTTTCTGCCGGCTCCGTATGTGGTCCACAGCCATGCCAATGCGATCCTCGCCCTGACCAATCAGCAGGCCGCCAGGGACCTGTGCAGGCAGGCATTCGGCGACGCGGCGGTGGTGGCCGGCTACGTCAGGTCCGGGTTTGCCCTCGCCAAGCGGGTTGCCGCGGCGGCCGGCGAGAATCCGGCCGCGGCCGGCGTCATCGTCCCCCATCACGGCATCTTCACCTTCGGCGAAACCGCCGAGGAAGCCTATGGCCGGATGATTTCGCTGGTTGATGCCGCCGAGAAACGTCTGGCGAAGGGCCGCAAACAGGGATTTGCGTGGTCCCCCCTGCCCCGCCGTCCCGCGGCCGTTGCGGATGTGGCGCCGGTTCTGAGAGGCCTCTATGACGACCGGCTCTCTCCGGTCATGAGCTTCCGGACAAGCGATACCGTTCGCCGGTTCGTCGACGGCAAGGACCTGAAGCGCTACGGAAATGCCGGCACCGCCACCCCCGACCATGTCATCCGCACCAAATCCAAGCCGCTGATCGTGCCGCCGCCGGCGGCGGGCGCAATGGACGAGTTTCGCGCCGGCGCCGAACGGGCATGCGCCGGCTACCAACGGATGTACGACCGCTACATCGGCAGGAATCGCAAGCGGCTCGATGGTTTGGAGCCCGCCGACCCCCTGCCCCGGGTAATCCTCGTGCCGGGGCTGGGTTTGTTCGGCGTGGGCGAAGACGCGGTGGCGGCCGCCGCCGCGGCCGACATCGCGGAGGCCAACGTGGCGACGATTACCGGCGCGGAACGGGTTGGCCGCTTCAAGCCGCTGGCCGAGCGGCACGTCTTCGACATCGAATACTGGCCGCTGGAGCGCGCCAAGCTGGGCGGCGGAAGCGCTCCACGATTTCAGGGAAAAATCGTTCTCGTGACCGGCGCCGCCGGGGCCATCGGGGCGGCCATCGGAAAAGCGTTTCGCTCCGTCGGCGCCGAGGTGGTGCTGACCGATATGGACCGTTCCAAGGTCGAAGCCATCGCCCGATCCCTTGGCGGGCAAGGGATAGCGTGCGACGTCACCAGGCCCGCCTCGGTGCGCCGCGCGTTCGATGCCGCCTGCGAGGCGTACGGCGGTGTGGACATCGTCATCTCCAACGCCGGCGCCGCCTGGCAGGGAGAAATCGGGACGGTGGGCGAGAAGACCCTCCGCGAGAGCTTCGAATTAAACTTCTTTGCCCACCAGACCGTCGCCCAGAACGCCGTCCGGGTCATGCGGGCGCAGGGCAACGGCGGTTGCCTGCTGTTCAACGCCTCCAAGCAGGCGGTCAACCCGGGGGCCGATTTCGGGCCCTATGGCCTGCCCAAGGCGGCGACCCTGTTTCTGGTCCGCCAGTACGCGGTGGACCACGGCAAGGACGGGATCCGGTCCAACGGCGTCAACGCTGACCGAATTCGGTCCGGCCTGTTGACCGGCGGGATGATCAGGTCCCGCGCCGGCGCCCGCGGCCTCAGCGAGGCCGATTATATGGGCGGCAATTTGCTGGGCCGCGAGGTCACGGCGGACGACGTCGCCCAGGCGTTCGTTTCGCTGGCGGCGGCGGAAAAAACCACCGGCGCCATTCTCACCGTCGACGGCGGCAACATCGCCGCGGCGCTGAGGTAGGCGCGCCGCCGGGCGCACCCCCTCCCTCCCTTACCCTCCCCCTCGAAGGGGGGAGGGAATTAGTGCATTGGTGGGCCACCCCCCCCCCCGCGGGGGGGGGTCAGGGGGGGCAGTAGACGGGCGGGCGGGGGGGGGGGGGGTTGG
>JAPPFK010000173.1 GCA_028823885.1 Rhodospirillales bacterium
GTGATCTGGTCGTAGCATCGCTTCGTGGCGAACGAGCAGAAGGTGTGCACGAACGGAATCTCCCCCGCCCGCGCCATGCCGCTTGCCAGCCCGATCATATTGGCTTCCGCGATGCCGACGTTGTGGTAGCGCTCCGGCAACTCGTCGCGGAAGATGTCGGTCTCGGTCGGCGTGGCCAAGTCGGCTGTCAGGGCGACGATGCGCTCGTCCTTTTTGGCCGCTGCCAGAAGCGCGTCGCCGTATGACCGGGGGATGGGCTTGTGGGTCCGGTTGATGAAGTCGGCAGCCTCAAACTTCCCGAGTTGATGGGCCTGGTTCATGAGAGGTTTTCCTTCAGAACGGCCATGGCGTTCTCGGCCACCTCGGGCGGGAACATGAGCTGATGCGCCATGAGGCCTTCCAAGGCGGGAACCCCCTTGCCGACCAGTGTGTTGGCATTGATAAATGTAGGTTTGCCCTTGGTTTCCCGGGCCGCCTTGAGGGCGTTCAAGATCGCCGCCATGTCATTGCCGTCGATGTCGTGCACCGCAAAGCCGAAGCTCTCGAGTTTGTCCGTCACCGGGCGGAGGGAGACCACGTTATCCATGTGTCCCTCGCACTGCATCTCGTTGAAGTCGAGAATGACGCAGAGATTGTCGAGGCCCCACGCGCCGGCGGACATGAGGGCTTCCCAAACTTGCCCCTCCTGCATCTCGCCATCGCCCAAAACCACATAGCACCTGGTCGGACGCCCCTGACGCCTGGCCGCCAGCGCCGCGCCGATGGCAACCGAAAGGCCCTGGCCAAGTGAGCCGCAGGTCGCTTCGACAAACCGGCCCATGCGCTCGGACGAATTGATCTCCAATGGAGATCCGTCCTTGCAGTAGGCCGACAGCCGCCCGGTTTCGAAAAAACCGCGCTCGGCCAACGCGGCGTAGAAGATGGCCGTGTTATGCGCGGTGGTCAGGAAGACACGGTCGCGGTCTTGCCAATCCGGGTTCTCGGGATCGACGCGCGCCTCGGCGAAATACAAGGCTGCAAATATATCGGCCGAACCCAGGCCCTGTTGAACATAACCCTGGCCCGTCGGTGCAACCATCTCGACCACCCGCAGGCGCAACTTCGCGGCAATGCTTTCCAGCTCGGCAATATTGCGCTTTGGATTATCAGCTTGTGGCAACTCCACCCCCTTCGATTCGGAGGCTCAGGATCGGCAAATCCCTTGCAAACGAGAGCCGAATCGTGTATATAAAGTGCTAGACCTTTGTACCTTTAGTCACTGAAGATTCGAGAGTCAACATGAATCTCCCTGCGATGAAGCGGGAAGCTGTTCCTCTGCACGCCGAGGTGGCCGCCCTTCTTCGCAATCAAATCATGTCCGGTACGCTGGCCCCGGGCGAGCAACTGCCGCCCCTCAGCGAACTCACTAGCAAACTGGGCGTGGCGAGGATGACCATTCGCCAGGCGATGGATGCCCTAGAGGCCGAGGGTCTCATCGAACGCCACGCCGGCCGCGGAACATTTGTCAAAAAGATCAAGCTGCCCACGCGCCAGACTTTGAATATGCAGGCCCAGCTGTCTCAGTTGTACTCCATGGTCTCGCAGCTTGAGGTTTCGGTCCTTGTGGAAGACTCCCAGGACGAGCAGCCGGATGAAAACGGCATCGCTTATCACCGCATGAAGCGAATCCACTCCCTGGACGGCAAGCCGTTCTGTCATGTGGATCTGCGGGTCGACAGCGCGCTCTATGAAAAAGCGCCGGAGCGGTTTGCCTCCGAGATCGTCATCAGCGTGTTGGAAGAAATGGGGGTCAAGCTCAAATCCGCCCGGCAGTCGGTCCGGATTTCCTACGCCGACTTCGAACTTTCGCAGGCTCTAATGATCAAGGTGAACTCCCCGGTCTTCAGGGTAAAGCGCGAGATGTACGACGAAGACGATCGGCTGATTTACTCCTCGACCCTCCTTTATCCGGGTGATGCACTCCAGTTCGAGATGGAGTTCACCGTGGACGGGACGGACTAGACGTTCCGGAGACCGGTCCCCTCCTCCCATCGGGAATATTTATCGGCTTATGACCGCGGCGTAGTGGAAATCACCGGCGTCTCGTTATAAAGGTCTAGACTTCTATACCTTTCGTGTGTTATCCCCTCGCTCCGAGATGGTCCTGCTCAGGGCCTAATTCGAAACAGCGAGGATGATTTTCATGACCAGCTCCGGCGCCGACACCAACTTCTCCAACGAGCAAATGCTTGGCTTTTATCGTGACATGCTGCGCATTCGCCGTGTCGAGGAGCAGCTCGGAAAGGACAGCCTGGCCGGCAATTTGCCCGGCGCCGTCCATCTCTACATCGGACAGGAAGCGGTGGGAGTAGGTATCTGCAGCCAGCTTCGGAACGACGACTGGATTGCCTCCAACCACCGCGGTCACGGACACTTCCTCGCCAAAGGGGGCGATGCCAAGCTTCTCATGGCGGAAGTGTATGGACGCAAGACCGGCATCTGCCGGGGACACGGCGGATCCATGCACGTCGCGGACTTCTCGAAGGGCATCATTGGCGCAAACGGCATTGTCGGCGCCGGAATCTCCATCACCACGGGCGCGGCGTGGGCAGCTCAGCTCGATGGCAACGGCGCCGTGGGGATCGCCTTCTTTGGAGATGGTGCGGCCAACCAAGGCGTGCTGTGCGAGGCATTGAATGTCTCGACCCTATGGAAACTCCCGGTGATTTTCGTCTGTGAGAACAATGGGTTTTCGGAGTTCTCTCCATCCTCGACCGTCACGTCAGGCAGCATCGCCGATTGTCCCACGCCGCCCAGGGCCGAGTGGATCAGGACCCGCTGGCCGGGGCGCAGCCGGGCCAGATGGATCAGCGCATAGTACGCGGTGACGTAGACCGACAGGGACGATGCCGCCTCCTCCATGTTCAGGCACTCGGGCCTTGAGAAGACCAGGTGCTCGTGGACCACGACACGGTTGGCGATACAGCCTCCCTGCAGGAAGGCCACCTCGTCGCCGGCCCTGTAATGGCTCACGTCCGGTCCGGTGCGGCGCACGACCCCGCTTGCCTCCATGCCGACCTGGTGGCCGAGCGCGGAGCGTTCATAGGCCAATGCCGGCAACAGTCCCAGCGTGACCATGACGTCCCGAAAGTTGAGCGCTGCCGCCTTCACCTCGATTTCGACGTCATGGGGCCCCAGCGCCGGGAGTTCGTAGGATTTCATCTCCAGGCCGGAAATCTGGCCTGCGTTGTCAAGGGTCAGACGGTACGCCGGTCCCGCGTCGGCCGGCACACGCACATGGCGTTCCCGGATGCTGACGAGCCTCGGCGCCCAAAGGCGCTGTTGACGGATTGCCAACTCGCGTTCGCGGAGGTCGCAGCGGGCGAGCCAGGCAAGCGTTTCCAGATCCCCGGCATCGCCCAAGTCAACCAGACGAAAGTCGATCCCGGCCTCTTCGCCGATCTCGATGGCCATGCTCCGGACGGCCCCCCATAATGCGCTCCCCCGCGGATTCTCCACGTCATGGACGGCGCGGCGGGTCACGACGGTCAGGCGGCACCGGCGGCTCGCGTGTTCGATCCGGTAGGAAACCAGCGCCTGGACAAAAGCAATGAAGCGCGTTGTCACCATTTCCCCCGTCGGGTCCTCCGGGTCCGTGCCGCAGAAAAAGTCGATGGCCTGCAGATCGGCGGCGTGCGGCCATTCATCGAGCGCGTGATACCCGCCGGAGATCAGGTCCTCCCCGGGAACGAAATGCACCCATTCGGGGGAATCGAGACGAGCCGCCCACTCCGATGCAACGCTATCCGTCTCTCCCAGCACCCACCGGGGGCCGGCGGGCTCCGGCGTTCCGGCGGCATCCGCAAAGGATTGGGGCGCCTGCAGCAGCGTCGTTCGCTTGCCGGCGCGAACCGTGGTCCATCCGGCTGCCGGTGAGATGACGTCGCCTTCCCGATGATGCACCAGCGCCAGACCGCCCGCCACCGTCAGCCGGTGCACCGATGCCCAGTCTTCCGGACCATAGGCCGCCGCTTCGCGGTGCAGGAAGAGAAGTTCGGCGGCACCCGCCCGCAGCAGGCCCTTGTCCAGCGCCGGAGGGTCGGCGAGATCGAGACACTCGAAACGCAGCACCGCCTCGTGTGCATGGAATTCATCGTAATGTTCCCTCGCCCGTTCCCGGGTGCCGCCGGCGAGCCAGTACTCGGTCTGAGCGTCCCCGCGGCCGAGTTCGTCCAGGCATTCATTGAGGGCGGTCTCGTCCGGCTCCCGGTCGCCGGCAATTTCAAGCACGCGGCAGGAACGGGGCATGCCCGATGAAGGGCGCTCCGTCGCGGCGATCAGTTCCGCTGGCCCGATCTCGCCTGACGGCAGCAATTCGGCCAGTGCCGGGCCATCGGGGATGAACTTCGGCTGCCAGGAAATCACGTGCTTGCTGTCCAAAACGTCGTTCCAGCGCGGGTTGGACGTGAAGTACGTGTACTTGCCGATGTAGGCGACCAATTCCCCGGTGTCGCCGTCATAGAAGCCGATGCTGCCGCCGGAGCGCTCGCCCAGGCGCACCGAATACTGCCCCCGTTCGTTCACGTCGAGCCAGTCCTCTTCAGGCCTGGTCACGTGGCAGGTGATTCGCGGTCCGCTCGGCGGCTTGAGGAAGGTCACGTTCTCGGCGCGGCGGGGCACGGCGAAGAGGTCGGCCCACTTGAGGAGATTGAACAGGAAAATCTGCAATCCTCCGTCGAACAGCGGGGGACATGAGACGTAACCCTCGGCCTTGCCCGAGTCCCACAAGGCCTGATCCATTTCGATGTCGACGAGATAGGCCCGGGTGACGGCGTCGACCAGCACCCGCCGGATGGTCTGGAAGTGGGGACCGTACTGGAACGTCTCGCTCAGGACGGCGTCGAGGCGTTCGTAGAAGTCCGTGTCGTCGGCGATGATGGACGGGGCGAACCGGCTCAGGTCGAGGTCCGCCAACCGCATCGGCACCGACACCGGATGGTTGGCATCCGTCCGCCGGACCTTGCCCCGGCAATGCAGCTCGCTCCTGGCATCGACATCGTAGGGCCGGGACGAAATGGAAAAAGCGTAGGTGCCCGGCGAATTGGCAACCGGGTGGAGAGCGGTCTGTAGACGTACAGGAACCTTCGGGATGGGGCAGGGCTGGAGAAATTCAAGCACTTCGATATGCACCGGAACGCCGTCGAGGGCCTCCAGGATCAGCTCGATGTAGCCGGCTGCGGGCATGATGGCCGCATGATGGACGCGGTGGTCCGCCATCCAGGGAAAGTCGCGTTCCGACAGCCGCGCCTCGAACAGCATGTCACCGGAGGCCACCTTGTGGCCAATCAGCGGACCATGTGAGTATTGCCCCTGGCGGACGAACATCTCGTCATCGCACATGACATCCATCGTTGGCCGGTCGTCCCTGGGGTGCCCGGGCAGCAGATGCGCGATGGGCTCCGGGCGCGGATATTGCGCGGCGAAGTCCAGCGCCACGCCGGCCCGGAACAGGCCCCCCAAGGCTTCCCGGACGCCGAGACAGGCATCCGAATCCCGCATCAGCGTTGGGACGCAGGCCGGCATCGGATCAGCGGTCTCAAGGCACTGCGCGATCATGGGCTGCAGGGCGCCGTGCGGCGCGACCTCCAGAACCGCACCCGGCCGCAGATCGCGCCGGACGGTTTCCATCGCCGCGGAGAACCGCACGGTCCGGCGGATGTTCGACCACCAGTATTCCGCGTCCAGCCGCTCCTCCCGCGCGCCGGTTACCGACGACACGAATGGCACCTCGCCATTGAATTCCCGTCCGTTCAGGAACGACAGGTCTTTCAGTGCATCGTCCCGGAGCGGGTCCATGGCGCTCGAGTGAAAGGCAATGTTTCCCGGCAGCAACTGAAACTGCAGATTGCGCCCGTCAAGTTCTTCCATGATCGGCTGCAGCGCCGCCTCATGGCCGCAGATCACGGTGCTGGCCGGCGCATTCTCGCAGGCAATCTCGACACCCGCGGACGACCCGTTCCCGGATCGGACGGACGCCTGCAAGGTCTCCAGCAGGTCCTCCACGCCGGGGCGGTCGAGGCCGATGGCGAGCATGCGCCCGGAGCCGGCGGTGCGCTGCTGGAGCATGGCGCGATGAAACACCAGGCGGGTGGCATCCGCCAGCGAGAGCGCCCCGCTCGCGTAGGCCGCCGCGACCTCTCCCGAACTGTGTCCGACCACACAGTCGGGATGGACGCCCCAGGTCTTGAACCACTCCGCGAGGGCGCACTGCAGCATGAAGATCACGGGCTGGGCAAGTTGCACCTCGTCCAGTTCCTCCTGCTTGGCATTGAAGCACGCCTCGCGCAGGGAGAAGTCCGAGTGCTCGCGCCAATGCTCCTCGATGGCGTCGACGACGCGGCGGAACACGGGATCGGCTTGGTAGAGATCACGCCCGCAACCCGCCCACTGCGTGCCCTGTCCGGAGAACACCATGAGCAACCGGGGCGCCTCGTCATCCACCGTTGTGACCGGCGAGGGGTCTTCCACGAACGCGTCCAGCGCCTCGACCAGCGCGTCGCGGTCGCGCACGGCAAAGGCGGTACGGGCCGCGAAGTGGGTGCGCCGCCGGCTGAGGTTGCCGGCCAGGGTATAGAGATCGGCCTCCCGCTCACCGACCGCCCGCCGCAACTCCCGTGCGCTCTCGGTCAGCGCGTCGGGCGTACGTGCGGACAGCGGGACCATGAAACCGGACTCGGGCGCCAGCGGCACCGACCAGATCCGCGGATCCCGCGGACGATATTCCCGTACCACGCAGTGCCCGTTCGCTCCGCCGAAGCCGAAGGAATTGATGCCGACCCTGACGGGGTGATCGGGGAAGGGCTCGCACGCCGTCTGCACCTGCATGGGACAGCTCTCGAAGTCGATCTCCGGATTGGGCGCCAGGAAGTTCCGGGAGATCGGCGCAAACGTGCGCCGCTCCATCATCAGGAGAACCTTGAGCAAGGCGCAGTGGAACGCCGCGGCTTCCATGTGCCCCACGTTGCTCTTCACGCTGGCGAGCCTCAGCGGCTCGGCACGTTCAAAGCCGCTGAATGCCTCGGAGATCGCGTTCCCTTCGATGCGGTCGCCGACCACGGTGCCGGTGGCATGGGCTTCGATATAGTCGAAATCCCCGGGCGACCGGTTCGCGCGTTCGCAGGCCTTGCGCATCAGTTCGGCCTGCGCATGCCGCGTGGGCGCGGTGATGTAGCGTCCCTGTGCCAAGCCGCCGGTTCCGTCGGCGGCGCCGGCCGCGTTGACCGCGGTCCCCTCCACCACGCCAAATATCGGGTCTCCGTCCCGCTCGGCAGCTTCAAGCGGCTTGATCGCGAATGCGAAGGCCCCTTCTGAACGCATGTACCCGTTCGCGTCGGCATCGAACGAGTGGCACTTGCCGTCGGGGCTAATGACCCCCAGGGCATTGAACGAGGCGCTCAGCCTGAATGTTCCGAGGTAGTTGACGGACCCCACGACCGCCTGCTCGCAGTCGCCGCACATGAGCGCGTTGATCGCAGAATGCAACGCGGTCAGGCTTGCGGAGCATGCGGTACAGTAGGTGATCGAGGGGCCCATCAGGTTGAAGTGGTAGGAAATGCGGTTGGCCAGCATCGCCACGCTAAGGGACGTCACATCGAACGGGCCAGCGCCGTGCATCGGTCGCCAACTCGCCACCGCCGGCACCTGGGCGCCGATGAAGACTCCGGTGGGACTGTTGCGCAGCCCGTGCAGGTCCCAGCCACCCCGCTCGAACGTCTCCCACGCGCATGTCAGGAGCATCCGCATCTGGGGATCCGTCAACAGCATCTCGTTCTGCGACATTCCGAACAAGCCGCGATCGAAGAGCTTCTCGCCATCCTCGCGGATCAGTCCTTCCCACGGGCTGGCGAACCGGCCTGGACCCGAGTAGCCGCCGATCGGCTGGTAGCCCCTGCCGTACCGGTCGGTGATCGGCTCCTGGACGATTTCGCGTTCGCTGAGCAAGCGCCAGAAGTCGTCGTCCGTCCGGATGCCCCCCGGCATGCGGTAGCTGTAGCCCACGATGGCGACAGGCATCTGAGGCGCTGATTGATCCAGGATTTTTGCGAATTCATATGGTCGAAGGAGTCTAGAGCTTTACACGGAAGACCCTAGGCAATGGCCGCGCGTCGGGTCTTGGATGGGTATGGAGCGTGCCCGCCGGCACCTCCGCCGCCACATGGGGCGGGGCGTCCAGCACGTCCCGGTAGGTCGACCGTCTCTCCGTCCTGGCCGTCGCCGTCATCTGCCTCTCCGTCCTCTCACGGACCATAGCGCCGGGTCCCGGGGTCGGCAATCGCGATTACGCACGGCAGGTTGCACCGACACGGCGACAGATCCCAGCCTCCCATGCCATCGTAAACGACCGTTTGCGGCCCGTGCTGGCCTACTTGAATGCGACCGACGGCAGCCACGTCGCCACCTCGGGGAAGTAAAACACGATGGCGAGGCCGACGAGCTGCAGCAGCACGAACGGGATCACACCCCGGTATATGTCGGTCAGTTTGACCTCGGGCGGGCAGACGCCCTTTAGATAGAAGAGCGCGAAGCCCACCGGCGGTGTCAGGAACGAGGTTTGCAAGGTGACGGCCACCAGGATCACGAACCAGACCAATGTCGGTTCGTCGAGGACGTCGAAACCGGGTACGTCGAGCCCGATTGCGTTCACGATCGGCCGCATGAGCGGCAGGACGATCAGCGTAATCTCGATCCAGTCGAGCACGAAGCCGAGCAGGAACACGATGAACAGGATGAAGAAAATCGTCCCTTCCGGTCCCAACCCTGTCGCGCCGATCAGCTCCTCTATCAACGCGTCGCCACCCAACTCCCGCAGGACGTAGGAGAACACCGTGGCGCCAAGAAAAATGGCGAAAATGTATGCGGTGGTGCTGAACGTGGTCATACAAACGTTGACCAGTTTTCGCCACGAAAGGCGGCGATAGGCAACAGCCAGCAGTGTCGCGCCCAAGGCACCGACACCCGAGGCCTCCGTCGGTGTCGTGATGCCGGCAAAGATGGAGCCGAGCACGGCGAGAATAAGCGCTACCGGCGGCAACACCGCGACGCACATGTCCTTGATCGCGGCCCAATCGGGCGGACGCGCGCCATCGGGGACCGGCGCCGCATCCGGCCTTAGGAGTCCCAGAAGGATAATGAACACAAGATACAAGCCGCCGATGATCAGGCCCGGAAAAAATGCGCCCATGAACAGATCGCCCACCGAGAGCGCCATCTGATCGGCCATGATGACCAGCATGATCGACGGAGGAATGAGAATTCCGAGGGTTCCCGAAGCGGCGATCGTCCCGGTAGCGAGCGGTTTCGAATAGCCCTGCCGCACCATCGCAGGAAGAGATAGCACCCCGAGCAACACGACCGACGCACCGATAATGCCGGTTGACGCGGCCAGGATGATGCCGATGGCTGTGACGGTAATGGCGAGGCCTCCCCGCACGGTACCGAACACGCGTTGCATGGAGTCCATCAGCCGCTGGGCAACCCCCGACTCGTCCAGCATCAACCCCATAAAGATAAACATCGGCAACGCCACCAGGACGGCATTCGACATGATGGCGTATATGCGGTTCACCACCGCGCCGAGAGTCAGGTAGTCGAGCCCGGTGAGAGTTTCCTCCAGTCCGGTCCAGGCCATCATGCCGTTGTCGAACAGGAACGCGACCCCGCCATACGCCATGCCGACCCCCGCCAGCACCCAGGCCACGGGAAAACCGGTGAACAGCAGCCCGATAAACGTCAGGAACATGGCGACGACCAGCTTCTCTTCCGTCGTCTCGACCAACGTGCCGAGACCCGCGGTGATCACCGCCGTACCCAGGAAGAGGACGAGGATGATTCCGAGGCCCCAACCTTTCCGCTCGCCCCTGCCGGTTGCGAGCGCATGCAATTCATTGATGAGACGCGCCGCCGCGGCGATGGCGAGCAAAACGAAGCTCAAGGGAATAATGAACTTGAAGGCCCAACGGGCGGGAAGACCGATCGGGCTGTCGGAACGTTCGTTGACGCGGTACGACTCGGCGAAGTAATCCAAACCCTGGTCGATCATCAGGAATAGGAAGGGAACCAGCAGTGCGAGGATGCCGACAATCTCGATAATTCGCTTTGCGCTGTCGCGAAGGTGCGAATGGATGACATCGACCCGCACGTGGCTGTCCTTGACCATCGCATAGCTCAACCCGATCATGGTCGTCAGGCCATAGAAGTGCCACTGGATCTCATCGAGCTTGGGCAGGTTCTGGTTGAACAGATAGCGCAGGCCAACCTGAAAAATGATCGCAAGTATCAGCGCCACATTTGCCCACATCACCGTCTTGCCGATGACGTTCACAAAACGGTCGAGAGGGTCGGCAAGCGGCGTGCGGGCCGTATCCTCCGTTTCGATCACGGATTCGAGAGCATCTGCCGGGTCGGGTGAACTGGTTTCGGTCCGTTCCGGCATCTGACGAGTGTCCCTTCCTGTCAATGTGATGCTCCCTCGGATTGGGGATAGGCAACTTCCATGCTTTTCCCCGGTCATTGTCGCGCGGGGAAAATTCGTCCGGAGGCGGGACCGATTTGTCGGTCAGCCGCCCCCGGACAAGGCTTTGGGACTTAGGTTAGTAGGTAATTAACGCGGCAGGAAGCCGTGTTTTTTCCACACGGAGTAGCCCGCGCGGAATGTGTCGAGATCCTTCCAGACCTTCGCGAAGAAGGCGTCTTTCTTGACTTCCTCTTCAACAACCTGTTTCCAGGTGCTCTCGAAAAGAGCCAGCATTTCGTTGGACCAGAACTTGAGCTTCACGCCGTGTTTCTCCACGTTTTCGTTCATCGCCGCAAACTGTCCGGCTTCTCCTTCGGCGAAGCTGTCCGCCATGGAGGCCTTGCACGCCGCCTCGACGATGGCATGCTGTTGCTGGGACATACCCTTCCAGACATCCTTGTTGACCAGAAGCTCGAACAGGGTCGACTGCTGATGCCAGCCGGGGAAGTAGTTGTATTTGACCAGCTTGTAGAAGCCTAAGCGCTTGTCGACGGCCGGTAGGGAAAATTCCGTCGCGTCGATGGTGCCTTTTTCCAGAGCGGGGAAAATTTCTCCGCCCGGCAGCAGGGAGGTGGCGACGCCGAGCTTCTGCATGACCTTTCCGCCAAGTCCGAAGAAACGCATTTTCAGACCCTTGAGGTCTTCGGCGGAGTTGATCTCCTTGGCGAACCAGCCGGAAGTCTCCGGGGCGATGATCGCACAGGGGACGACATGCACATTGTAGCCCGCCTGGTCGTACATCTCCTGATAGAGCTTCCGACCGTTGCCATAGTAGATCCAGGCCATGTACTCACCGGCCTCGGGGCCGAACGGTACGGCCGAGAACAGCGGCGAGGCGGGAATCTTGCCCGCCCAGTAGCCCGCGGTGGCGTAGCCGGAGTTGATCTTGCCGGATGAAACGGCATCCAGGATCTCGAACGGCGGCACCAGTTTACCGGGTTCGTAAACCCGCATTTTGAGAGCGCCGCCCGATATCCCGTCCAGAGCCTTGGCAACGCCAAGGATCGGCGCCCCGAGCCCGGGTAGCGCCGTTGAGAAGGCAACGGGAGTTTTCAGGAGAACTTTCTTCTCCTGCGCCTTGGCCGAGCCTGCCGGCAAGGCCGCCGCCGCCGCAATCGCGGTAGCAACAGTCAATGTCTTCAAAGTCGTTTTCACGTTTCTACTCCTTTTCAATGGTTGCCGGCGGAAACCGGACATTCACATGGATTGGGGGAGGTCGAATGCCGTTGGCGCCGTTGCCTCCAGCATCAACGCCCTTGGATCACGGATTTCACTTGATTGGCTCAACGGCACGCCTCCTAGGCTGCGAGAGAATTCTCTCATTGATTCTTGGTCAGATCATTTATGGTCAGACCAATATATTTAAAGGCCTACTTTTCTTGTCGTCAATGCCTTTTTGTAAGTTTTTTAATTGGCCTGACCAAAATACAATGGTAGGCTTTAGACACGCTTAGAAGCCGGAGCCCACAATAACCATGGTTGAATTCACCGCCATCAAGCCGACCCGCATCTCGGATTCAGTGGTCGAGCAGATCGAAGAGATGATTCTGACCGGCGCACTGCGTCCGGGAGAGAAGCTGCCGCCGGAGCGGGAGTTGGCGGAACAGCTCGGCATCTCCCGACCGACATTGCGAGAGGCGATTGTGATTCTGGAGTCGAAGGGATTGCTCGAATCTCGCCGGCGCGGCGGAACGGTCGTCCTGGATATCAGCGAAGCTGGAATTAGTGATCCGCTCTTCGAACTTGTTCGCTCGCGCCCAAGTTTGGTCTTTCATGTCCTGGAACTTCGTGAGGCGTTGGAGATTTCCTCCGCATATTATGCCGCCAGCCGGGCGACGCCGGAGGAGCGCGAGGCCATCGCCGCCAAGCATCGTGAACTCGAAGCCGTCTATGAAGATCCCGAGGCGGATATCGAGACGGAAGCCCGTATTGACACCGAGTTTCATCTCTCGATCGCGGAAGCATCTCACAATCTCGCACTAATCCATGTCATGCGCGGTTTGTTGGAAGTGCTGCAATCCGGTGTGGCGTTCAATCTCGACAAGCTCCGCGAGGAGCCCGAGAAGCATGATCGCATCAAGGCGCAGCACGCGGAGATTTGCGAAGCCGTCATTTCCGGTGACCCGGAACGCGCACGCAATGCCGCAGGTCAGCATTTGAGTTTCGTGCAAGATTCACTGGTCGACTACACGGAATCCCGAAGAACCGGCTAACACACTCGCTGACGAGCGCGCAGAAACACCGGGTTCAGCAGCCCAAATTCCTCCCGGGGTAGCAGGGAAAATTCTATATGAATTCGGGGAGCCGACAGGAAATGGCTGAGACTGTGCCCTGTCTCCACCACTTCCTTCCCCACGCGGTAGCGGAAGCTGATCCCAGCCACGGAGACGGCTCCCTCCCAACCCTAAGCGGGCGCTCAAGAATGGCGTGGCGTCAATCCCGAGGCATTTCCTTGGCGTATCTGACCAGGGCCATGAACCGGTAGAGGCCGTGCATGAACTTGCCGTAGGGCATGGTGAAGAACAGGGCGAAAACGACGCCCAGGTGCAGGGCCAGCAAAATGCCCATCGCCGGCGTTTCGCGGAGCATCAATAGCAGGAGGCCGGAGACGCTGGTCAACAGGAGCATGACCAGGAAGGCCACATCCATTCCCAGCTTTTGTTGATCGGTCATCGCCGGATCGCGCTTCGATTTCTCGGCCAGAAGTCCGATGGGCCCGATAATCAACCCAATCCCGCCGAGCGTCCCCAGAACTACCGGGAGGTCGTACCAGGGGTAAGGTGCTTCCAAGCCAAGGAGATAGTGATAGAGCGTCGCGACGGACGTGGCGGCAAAGCAGAGCAGAAAGCCGTAGAAGGTGAAGTGGTGGTAGAGCCGGCGCTTGTCGGTCGGCCGTTCATCCTCGCCGTAGCAGCCGACCCCGCCGCCGTCGAGATAACGCAGCGACCCGGCATCCTTCACCGCCTGCCACCACGAGATGGGCTCGGCGAAGGACCCGATGGGATTGCCGATGTCCTGCCAGAAATTCCTGAGCGACAAAACCGCAGCCAGGATCGCGTACAGGAAGACGATGCCGAAGATGAGCGCCATGGTGTTGTGGGGCATCAGTTTGTAGAAAGCGCCGGGTCCCGTATGGACGGCCCAGAGAACGCCGGGATCGTGCCAGCCAACGAAGCCCAGAATGAAGATGGTGACGGAGATGGCCGCGATGAGGCTAACCATCAATCCGTTGCGCTTGAACAGAGGCGCGAGGGCGCTGGGCCAGGCATAGGTTGCATACGAGTCCGCCCGGACCGTCGCCATGACCTTGGGTACGTTGACCTCGAATTCGTGGGGCGGGGAGAATTGGCAGTCCACGTAACACCCGCCGCAGGCATGGCACAAATTGGCCAGATAATTGAGGTCTCCCTTGGGGAAGTCGCGGCGCAATTCCATGGCCGGGAAGACGGCGCACAGGCCTTCGCAGTATCGGCACGAATTGCAGACGGTCATGAGACGTTCGGCTTCGTCCAGCGGATCGGTCAGGACGGGCGATCCGGGGTTGGGGGTGACTACATTCATTCGGCGGCACTCCTTGCCCCGGCATTGCCGGGCGTGAGCCGGGCCGCTTCCCGGCCGGCGATGCGGCCGAATACGCTGCCGATGGTCATCCCCATGCCGCCGGCGTATCCCTTGCCGAGGACATTGCCCGCCATCATCTCGCCGGCCGCGAACATGTTGGCCGACGGCGCGCCGTTCTCCATGACGATACGGGCCTCCCGGTCCACCTTCGCGCAGAGGTAGGTAAATGTAATGCCGGGCCGGACGGGGTAGGCGTAGAACGGGGCTTCCTCGATCTTCTGTGCCCAGTGGGTCTTTTCGGGGGACAGGCCTTCCGTCCGGCAATCGTCCAGGATGGTCGAGTCGAACGTGCCGGGCTGCACCGCCGCGTTGAACTCCGAGACCGTCCGGTCCAGGACATCCGGGTCCAGTTCCAACTCTTCGGCGAGCCGACGTACGGTCGGCGCCGATATGGGCGGGTAGAGGGAGGGCATAAAGCGCTCCAGGGAGGGTGCATCGAAAATGATGTAGGCGATCTGCCCCGGCTGCTGCGCGACCAGCCGGCCCCAGACCGCATAACGCTTGGGCCAGATGTCCTCGCCTTCATCGTAGAAGCGCTTGGCCTCCCGGTTGACCACGATCCCGAACACGACGCAGTCCAGCCGGGTGATGATCCCCCCGTCATATTTCGGCGCCCGCGCATCGATGGCGACCGCATGGCATTGGGTGGGGTCTCCGATGGTCTTGACCCCGGCGTTCATCAGCATCTTGAGGACGGTGCCCTTGTTGTTGGCGGTGCCGCGGATCAGGAAATTGTCGGCGATCTCGCCCCAGCCTTCCTTGAGCCACTCGAAGTTGGATTCGAACCCGCCGCAGGCGGCAACGAAGCTGCGGGCCGGCACCGCGGTGTCCTGCCCGTCCTTACGGCAGGTTGCCGAGGAAAACTTGCCGTCCTGTACGTCAACCGCGACAACTTCCGCCTCGTAGCGGATGTCGACGCCGAGATCCTCGGCGGTTGCATAGAGGGCGTTCAGCATGCCCCGGCCGCCGCCGAGGAAGAACGAGTTCGTCCGCCCTAGGCTCAGCGTACCCGCGAGCGAGGGCTGGAACCTGACCCCTTGTTCGGCAATCCAGGTCAGGATCTCCTTGGATTCGGAGATCATGAGGCGCGCCAGCTCTTCGTCCGTGTTTCCCTCGGTGACCCGGATCAGGTCGTCGTAGAATTCCTCTTCGGTGTAGGGCCCCGACAGCGTATCGGTTGCCGTATCATGGGCGCAGCGCATGTTTCTGGTGTGCCGCGTATTGCCGCCGCGATAGAACTTGGACGCCGCCTCGAGTACGAGGACACTCGCCCCTTCGCGGCGCGCGGCGACAGCCGCGCAGAGGCCGGCGTTGCCGCCCCCGGCGATCAGAACATCAAAATCTTGTTCCCTGCTCATAGTGCTTACGGAACTACCGGCCGTCCCATACCGTGGACGGCACGAAAACCTCCCCGGCGGCGAGCTTCCGCGACGTGCGAAGAATTCCGGCCGAGTTGAGGGAAAATCCGTCATCGTCCGAGTAATCCACGATGACGTCCATCAGGCCGAGCGGATGCTCCAGGACGACGGTTGCCGGGCTGCCCGAGGGTTTGTCGACGAGACCATCGGCGACCGTCCCCGGCGTGAGCGCGCAGGATGCGAGGCACTGCGAGCCGGTCACCGCCATCGTCGGGTGAGTCTTCCAGGGATCGAAATAACGGGCCGCGACTGTGCCCCCCTGTTTGGGCGGCGCGAGGAGGCCGAATTTCGGCGTCACCGACTTGCCGACGTCTCCCATGCCCATCAGTTCGCCGGCTTGAAGACGCACTGCCTCCATGCGGTCGAAGAAATCCTTGTTGGCATCCAGTTCCTCCCGTGTCTCGTAGCCGGTCAGGCCGAAGTCGGATGCGCGGCCGATAACCAGCGGCATGGCGACATCCATGCAGGTGACCTCGATCCCGTCAATTTCGTTCATCGTGTTTCCGGTCGGCAGGAAGGCGCCGGTGGATGAACCGGCCACGTCCATGAAGTTCAGCTCGATGGGCGCCGCGGTGCCCGGGACGCCGTCAATCCGGGCATCGCCCTCATAGGTGACCGCTCCACCCGGCGTACGGACATTCGCGACGATCCGGGCACCGGTATTGACCGCATGAATCTTGATCTGCGTCTCACCTTCGGAGGCGGGGATGAGACCCATTTCAAGAGCAGCCGGTCCGACGCCCGAAAGCATGTTTCCGCAGGTGGGTTTGAAGTCGACCAACTCTTCTTCGACCGCCACCTGCCCGAAGAAGTAATCGATGTCCGCCCAGTCTTCATTCGCCGCCTTGGAGAGCATCACCACCTTGGTGGTTACCGAGACGCCGCCGCCTATTCCGTCGATGTTGATGGGATGCCCCGCGCCGACGGCGGAAATGAGAACTCTTGCCAGATCGTCCAAATCCTCCGGCAAATCCGATCGCCTGAAGTAGGGACCGCGGGAAGTGCCGCCTCTCATAAACAGGTACGGAATAGCTGTCTGGCTCATCGGTCCCAGCCTCAGGTCAACGGCCAAGGCAGTTCAAGGAAGTGCTGCAACAGCCCCGGCGGGAATTCCCGATTCAGGACCCAGGCCATGAACATCATGAAGGCGATGCTGCAGACCGTATAGATGCCAGCCTTGGTCCAACTCAAACCGGCGCGGAAACGCATGAAGGCCGGCAGGAAGACCAGCAGCGCCAGTATGAAACCGGCCAAAGACGTGAGGATGAGCAGAAATCCGAACCACGCCAGCGTCGGCCAGAGGCCGTGAACCGGCAGGGAACCCCCGCCGTCGGATTCCCGGTCGGCGAAGATCGTGTCCGTCGCCGGCCGCCGCGTCATCATCACCAGCATGATCGCCACGCAGATCATGCCGACGCTCGCCACGAACATGGGGAAGATCTTGTCGGTGATCAGACGGTCGGAGATCAGCGAGGCGTTGTAGAAGCTTACGACGAAGTAGATGCCGACCAACACCATGAAGATGACCGGCGCCCGCTTGCCGCCGGACTTAACCTCACCTTCCGCCATGATCACCTTCGCTTGCCGAATCCCGAAATAGATCGAAATGGCGGTAATGACGATCAGCACGATGACGATCGGACCGAACAGGTATTCCATCCCCGATGCCATGCCCTCGCGGAACTTGGACGCGGCGACCTGGTAAGCCTGGTTGGCGAACGTCTCCGCCGGGTTGGAGAGCACGAAGCCGATGAGAAACGCGGGCCGCGACCAGTCGAAGCGGCGCAGAAAAATACCCAGAAGCCCGATTGAAAACAGCGCGACCAGATCGGCCAGGTTTTGACCGGACTGAAACGCCGCGAACGAAATCAGCATGAACAGGAACGGCGCCAGCAGCGTAAACCGTATGGTGGTCAGCTTGGCGATGGTCGGAGACAGGCCGATGCAAAGCGCCGTGCCGACAACGTTGGCGAGGGCCAAAAGCCAGACGATTGAATAGGTGATGTCGAGGTAATTGGCGGACAGCATTTGCGGTCCGACCTCGAGGTCCCCTGATCCCAGGAGCGCGACGGCGCCGATGAACACCGCCATGGAACCGGAGCCCGGAATGCCGAAGATCAGGGTCGGCACGAGCCCGCCGCCCTCCTTGGCGTTGTTGGAGCTTTCCGGGCCGATAATTCCGCGGATTTCACCGCTGCCGAACTTGCTCTTGTCCCTGGTGGTTTGGACCGTATGGCCATAGGCGATCCAATCCACCACCGAGCCGCCGAGACCCGGAATGACGCCGACGATGACCCCGATGACGGCGCAGCGGACGGACAGCATCTTGTTTCGCCACCAATCCTTAACGCCGTCCAGCCAGCCCGCGCCGAGGACCGCGTCTTTTGCGATCGACTGGTCCTGACGCAGGAGAGTGACGATTTCGGGAACGGCGAATATCCCGAGGCCGACGATAACGAGCTTTAGACCATCGGTCAGGTAGGCGATGTCATAGGTCGCCATCCGAAGAGAGCCGCCGGCATCGGCTTCGCCGATGGTGCCGACCAACAGGCCGAGCCCGGCCGCGGCCAAGCCCTTCAAGGGCACGCGGCCGGCGAGAACGGCGACCATCGAGAGGCCGAAAATCGTGATCATCAGCATCTCGGGCAGGCCGAATGCCAGCACGATGGGCCGGGCGATCAGAATGAAGAAAGTCAGAAACAGGGCGCCGACCAGGCCGCCGAACAATGACGATGCGAATGCCGCCGCGAGGGCGCGCGCGGCCTCGCCTTTCTGCGCCAGGGGGAAACCATCCAAAACCGTCGCCTGCGATGCGGACGAGCCGGGAATTCCCATCAGGACCGACGCGAACGTGTCCGACGTCGGAACCACGGCGACCATGCCGACCATCAGGGCCAGCCCGCTGACCGTATCCATACCGAATATGAATGGAAGAACCAGCGATAGTCCGGCGATACCGCCAAGCCCCGGGAATACGCCGACGGCCAGTCCCATGACCACGCCGAGGGCGAGAAACATCAGTACGCTCGGCTGCAGAATGAGCCCGAAGGCATCCCCTAGTGCCGGCAGTACGGTACCGAGAATATCCACGATCAAGCGCCCTCCCCAAAGAGTGAGGTGCCCCGCCGTCCTGGCAGGGCACCTTCTTACGTGAGGGTTATTTCAGCTCGACGCCGTAGTCGGCCTTGAGCCACTTCTTTACGAAGGCTTTCGCCGAGTCCGGAACCGAAGTGGCCCGGGCGAGCGCGGCTTGGGCGTCCTTGCCGACGAACATCGGGTATTTGCCGAGGCGCTTCGCGGAAATCTTCTCGAAATCCGCGCGGCCCTTCACCTTGGCGAAGCCGGCGGTCAAGGTGTCGACGACTTCCTGGGAAGTGCCCTTGGGCAGGAATGCGATCTTCTGCACCGGGAACCCGGCGATGAAGAATGCCTTCCACGCGTCCCATTGCTCACCGGACGGCTGGCAGCCGTCGGTTTTCTCGCAAACCTCCTTGAAGGTCGGAATGTCCGGGAACGTCGGGTCGCGGACGATCTTGCCGGCGGAGTCCAGAGAACCCCAAGTCATCATGGGAACGGCCTTGCCGTCTTTGACCAACGGGACGACGCTCTTCAGATAGGCCGACGACGTCTGATAATCGATGTTGGCTTCACCGCGCTCGAACATCAGGCGGCCGGCGCCGCGGCTCTTGATGCCGAAGACGGGCTCGACGCTGAGACCCAGCATTTTCCAGGCCAGGATCGGAACGAGGTCGAGACGGGTCGCGCCCTGCGATCCATAGATGAACTTCTCGCCCTTGAGTTTGTTGGCGGTCCCGTCGAATTTGGCGCCAAGCTTGGCCGGCAGATAGGCAACGCCGCCGGTGCCGGTAGCCATAACCGGCTTCCAATCCTTGTACTCGTAGCGAACCCGGGGATCGCCCAACAGGTACGGGAACTGGGTGGAACCGGACGAGCCGAACATGACGGTACCGTCGCCGTTCTTTTGCTTCTGGAACCAGTTTGCACCCTTGGTGGAACCGGCGCCCGGCATGAAGCGCACGACCACCTTGGGCGAGCCGGGCAGCGCTTCGCCCAGCAGGGGCGCGAAGAAGTTGGCCCACTTGGCGGATCCGCCCGTTTCGGAGAACGGGATTGTCCATTGAATGGTTTTTCCGGCCAGATTTGTTTCCGCATTGGCGGAAGCGCCAATACCGAATGCCGCCAACGCGGCCGCGCCAACTGCAGCATGGCGCAGATGCTTTGATACTCCAGACATGTAAAACTCCAAACTGTCCTTGTGTGATGAATGCGTCTCCACAACGCATCCAACGAAATTCCCCGCCGATCGCGTTCGGGCCGTCGGCTTGATAGACGGATCATGGTGTAGCAAGCTTGCACGAAGCTTTCCGGGGCAGAGCTTTGCGAATAGTAATTGTCGAGGACAACGAGTCTCTGGCGTCGGGGATTGCGCATCGCCTGCGGGACCTCGGACACGCCGTCGACGTTCTGCACGACGGTGAGGACGGTGACGCCTACCTGGCAAGCGAGGGAGGCGACCTGGTGATCCTCGATATCAATCTGCCGGGCATGAGCGGCCTGGAGATTTTACGGGGCATGCGGGCGCGGAACGACCCGACGCCGGTGCTCATGCTGACGGCACGGACGGATACCTCCGACAAGGTCGAAGGTCTGGACACGGGCGCCGACGACTATCTGGTCAAACCCTTCGAGATGGAAGAATTGGAGGCGCGCATCCGTGCCCTCTTGCGCCGAAGAGGCGTTACGCAATCTCCCGTCCAATCCATCGGCGCGCTGGATTTTGACGTAGGCGCGCGTGTACTGCGGGCCAAGGGGGAGGTGATCGAGCTAAGGCGGCGGGAACTCGCGGCCTTCGAGTGTCTGTTGGAGCGTAAAGGTCAACTGGTGCCTAAATCGGTGCTGATCGACCAGATGTACGGCGTGGGCGCCGACCTGGACGACAAGGTTGTCGAAGCGCCCATATCAAGACTTCGGAAGAAGCTGACCGGCTACGACGTAACGATCAAAGCGGCGCGAGGACTCGGCTATTTGATGGAAGACACGGAATAATGCCGACAAACCTCTCTCTGCGGGCCCGTCTCCTCATTATCATTTTGATACCTCTGGGCGTCGTCTCGATCGCCGCTGCCTATTGGCGGATCACCACCGCGACGACGACCGCCCAGGAAATTTTCGATCGAAATCTGGAAGCGCTTACTTTGGCCATTTCACGGGATATCGTGGTTTCCGGCGGCGATGTCATATCCGATTCGACGAGAGAGCTTCTCACCAGCCGATTCGGCGGGACGCTCTTCTACCATGTCTATGGGCCGGATGGATCGTTCGTCACCGGCTATGCGTCGCCGCCCGTAACCCCGGATGCGATTGAGCTCAAGGACAATCAGCCCGTGCTGTTCGAATCCGTTTATCGCGACGAACCGGTGCGGGTGGCCCGGTTGCGGGAGCACGCGGACTTCGTGGCGGTCAGCGGATTCGCCTCGGTGACGGTCTGGCAGACCTTGGCGGAACGGGAGGCCTTTGTCCGGCAACAGGCGACCCAGGCGATTATCCTCATCGCTTCGCTGTTTCTGACCGTCGCGATCGTCATCTGGTTCGGGATCAAGTTGGGGCTCAAACCGCTCACCGACCTTCAGGAAGCAATCGCCCAGCGCTCCACGGACGACCTCGGCGTCATACGGCGGCCCGTACCGCCCGAGGTCACCGGGCTGGTCGCAACGCTGAACTCCCTCCTGGGTCAGGTCGAAGCCGCGATTGCCAGCCGGGACAGGTTCATCTCCGATGCCGCCCACCAGCTGCGCAACCCGATTGCCGGCATACTCTCGTTGGCGGAGGCCGCTCACGGCGCAAAGTCGCCGGCGGATCGGGAAATTCGTGTCGGCGAGCTGGTCGAGTCGGCGCGCCGGGCCTCCCGCCTCACCAACCAATTGCTTTCACTCGAGCGTGCAAAGGGGCGGTCGATCGATAGCCGGCTGCACCCGGCCGACCTCAACCGGATTGCGAGAACCGTTTGTGAGCGGAATGCGGGCCAAATTCTCGAGCACGATATCGACCTCGTATTCGAGGCCCACGATGGCGTGCTTGACGTGGAGGTCGACGAATTACTGCTCGAAGAAGCAATTCAGAATTTGATCGACAACGCGGTCAAACATGGCGGTCCGGAGAACAGCGAGATATCGGTGCGGGTTTGCCCGCTGAACGGCAGCGGCGTGATTTCCGTCTCCGACAATGGCGCGGGCATCAGCGCGCAAGACAGCGAGGTTGCTTTCTCCCGCTTCGGGCAGGTCGAGCCCGGCGAGGGCAGCGGGCTGGGATTGGCGATCGTCAAGGAGATCGCCGAACTGCATGGCGGCGGAGCGCAAATCGAGCCGTCGGCCAGCGGCGCCAGGATATCGCTGTTTATACCGTTAACCGGCCATACCGAGCGGGATTGAAGGTCCCGCCCAACCGCGAGGCGGTCGCTTGCGATCGAGCATTACCCGTTCCGCCGTATTTCAGCGCGCGGGGCAGCAGCCTACGCGTCTATTCGGAGTCCAGGTCCTTGATCTTCTCGACCAGCAACTCGCGCTTGTCGAACAAGTGCTGATACTGGGCATCGCATCCGGCGATGGGCTGCGGATAGGACCTGATCTGCGCCTTGATGTCGGCCAGTTGGTCATCCAGTTCCCGGCGCCGGTCTTCGGCTCTTGTTTCAGCGCTGCTCATCGTTCGGTCACCAATTCCCCGCCGGGCTCCACTCTAGCGGAGATCGCAACTCAATTCACCCTCCCGGATTTCGGGGTTAATCATGTTGACGGGCGAGCCGCCGGCGAACGCCTTCGCGCAGTCAGCGACCGCCCGGCCGATGATCCGCCCATAGCCAAAGATGCCCAGTGTCTTGCCCAGTATAGCGTGCTGGCGGACATGGATCGGGTCATGTGACACACCCGCCTTGTTTCCTGTACGCTCCTGCATACCGTCTGTGACCTCCAATCAAGACATTCTCGCACTGGACCCATCATGCTGGACGCATTTGTTACCGGACTATTGCTGGTCTTCGAATGGCCGGCGATCGGCTTCCTGTTTCTGGGTGTGTTCATTGGGATTTGGCTGGGCGCCATACCGGGCTTGGGCGGCATCATCGGCCTGGTGCTCCTGTTGCCGTTCACTTTCGGGATGGAACCCATCTCGGCCTTCGCCCTGTTGCTCGGCATGTTCGCGGTTACCTCGACCAGCGACACCATCGCCTCGGTGATGCTCGGCATTCCGGGCACGGCGGCGTCGCAAGCCACCATCCTCGACGGGTATCCGCTGGCCAAGCAGGGAAAGGCGGCGCGCGCCTTCGGGGCGGCGTTTACCGTGTCGGCCTTTGGCGGCGTGTTCGGGGCGTTGATATTGGCCGCCTCCCTGCCCCTCATTCTGCCCATCATTCTGGCGTTCAACTCCCCGGAACTGTTCATGCTCGGCGTGCTGGGGCTCGCCATGGTCGGCTCATTGAGCGGCGGGTCGATGCTGAAGGGCCTGACCGTCGCGTGCCTGGGCATTTTGCTGTCGACCATCGGCTACGCGGACATGGTCGCCATTCCGAGGTTCTACTTCGGGACGGACTATCTCATCGACGATCTCCCGCTGATCCCCGTGGTGCTGGGCCTGTTCGCCATTCCCGAGCTTATGGAATTGGCGATCCGGAACACCTCGATCTCCCGGACCGCCCGGCAACAGAGCGGTGACGGGGGCATGTTCGAAGGGATCAAGGACGCCTTCAGGCACTGGTGGCTGGCAACCAGGTGCGCCGCAATCGGGACCTACGTCGGCATGCTGCCCGGGCTCGGCGCGGCAATCGTCGATTGGATCGCCTATGGCCATGCCGTCCAGAGCGCCAAGGACAAATCAAAATTCGGGCAAGGGGATATCCGGGGCGTCATCGCGCCGGAGGCCGCGAACAATGCGACCCGGGGCGGGTCCCTCATCCCCACCGTTGCATTCGGCATCCCCGGCAGCCTGGGAACCGCGATCCTTCTGGGCGCCTTGCTCATTCAAGGTCTCAGGCCCGGACCCGATATGCTGACCGACGAACTCCACGTCACCTTCAGCATGGTCTGGGCGATTGTGGTCGCCAACATCGCCGCCGCCGTGCTGCTCATGTTTTTGAGCAAGCAAGTCGCCAAGGTAGCCTTCCTGCCCGGACATCTGCTGGTGCCCGGCGTCATACTGTTCGTATTCATGGGCGCCTGGCTGGGCGGGGCGTCGCTCGGCGACTGGATCACCTGCATCGTAATGGGCTTGGTCGGATTTGTGATGAAGCGCGGCGGCTGGCCCCGGCCGCCCCTGATCCTGGCGCTTATTCTCGGTTCGATCATGGAGAATGCCTTCCAACTCAGCATTCGAGCATACGGCGGCATCGATTGGTTGTGGAACCGACCCATCGTGCTGATCATCATGGCTCTCATCGCGATAACGATCTTCCTTGCCGCCCGGGGCATAGCGGGCAGCAAGAGGGCGGGCGCGGAGTCTCCCGAGACCGGCGAGGGAGCGGAGCGCAATCCGATGATCTCGCTGCCCTTCGCGATTCTTATGTTCGTCCTGTTCGTTTGGTCATTGATCGAAAGCCATGGCTGGCCGAATTCGGTCAAACAGTTCCCGATGACGGCGGCCCTGCCGGGGGCGCTTATGGTGCTGTTCGTGATTTATCAGGACGGCCGAAGCTACCTCCAGGAGATACGCGAATACGGATCGTTTGGCCGGGCCTGGTCGCACACCGCCGAAAACGTCGTGTTCGGCCGTGCGGCAATTTTCTTCGGCTACCTGATCGCCATGCTGCTGATCATGCTCGTCATCGGCCAGAAGCTGGCGCTGCCGTTGTTCATGGCGGTCTACCTGATACGGTGGGGGAAATACGATTGGCGCATTGCGCTGAGCTATGCGGCGGGAGGCTGGGTCGTCCTGGTCGGTTTCTATGACCGGATAATGAGTCTGTTTTGGCATACGGCCTGGCTCACGAACTGGCTGCCGGACGTCCTGCCATCCTGGCTGCCGGCCTGGCTGTTCGTTTAGGCTATTCGGATTGGTTTTTGGAGCTGCTGGAGGGGGACTTCCCGAATGTTGGAACTCTACTATTTCCCTACCGCCACCTGCGGATACAAGGCGCGTCTCACGCTCGCCGAGAAGGGCGTGGATTTCACCCACCGGGTTCTGGACCGGGACGCCGGCGAATTGACGACGCCGGAATACTTGAAGCTGAACCCGAACGCGGTCGTCCCGACCATGGTGCATGACCGAGAGGTCCTGATCGAATCCTCCATCATCATGGTTTACACGGATGAGGCGTTCGACGGCCCGCCCCTCCGCCCGGAGGACGCGCTGGGACGGGCCCGAACCGCCGCCTGGCTGAAAAAGGTGGATGAGTACCTGCTCTCGGTCGGCGCCACGACCTACGGAATCTTCAACCGCAAAAATATTTTGAAAAAGTCGCCGGAGGAACTCGAAGCCTATTACAACGCGATCCCCAGTGCGGAACGCCGCCGCGTCCGGCGATCCTGGGTCGAGGAAGGCGTCGAGGCACCCACCGTCCGGACGGGGATCCGCACACTCGACAAGATGCTGGGCGAGTTGGAAACCACATTGTCGGACGCCGGCTACGTGACGGGCGCCGACTACGGGCTGGCGGACACCGCCGTGACGCCCTTCGTTTCGCGCCTCAATGAACTGGCCCTGTCGTGGATGTGGAGCGACCGCCCCCGCGTTGCCGCCTGGTGGGACCGCATCCGGGAGAGGGACTCCTTCGACACGGTGTTTGGAGCCTTCCCGAACCCCGAACGTGCGGCGGGCATGCGCGCCGCCGGCGAGGAAGCCCGCGACGCGATAGAGAAAATTCTATCGGCCGAATGATCTAGAGCATCACCTCACCGCCGCAGCAGGCGATCGACTGCCCGGTGATGAATGCGCTTGCCGGCGAGGACAGGAACATCACCAGCCCGATCAGATCGTCCGGTGTCTCGACCCGTTTCAGGAGCCGGATATTGTTGACATGCTCCCTGCCCGCGTCATCCATGCTGGCATGTTCAATTTCGGTTTCGGTGTAACCCGGCATCACCGCGTTGACGTTGATGTTGTCGCCGCCCAGTTCCCGCGCCATCACCCGGGTCATCCCGACCACCGCCGCCTTCGACGTCACATAGTGCATGAATCCGGGCGCCCCCTTGGGCACGGTCCCCGAAGAAATATTGATGATCCGCCCCTGCCCGGCGGCCTTCATCGCCGGCACGACGGCACAGGCGCAGTTGTAGGAGCCGGTAATGTTGATGTGCAGCACCGTGTTCCATTCGTCGTAGGGGATTTCAAAAAACGGCTTCTTTTCAATGGTCGCGAAAATAGCGGCGTTGTTGATGAGAACGTCGATTTTGCCGTATGTCTCAACGGTCTTTGCCACCATGGCGCTCGTCGAGTCCGGATCGCCCACATCGGTCTCCACCGAGAGGCACTCGCCGCCCGCCGCCTCGATTTCCGCGGCGACGTTTTGTAGATTATCCCCGTTGAGTTCCGCCAGGACAGGCTTCGCGCCGGCTTCGGCAAAGGCGAGAGCGTATTCCCGGCCAATTCCCTGGCCGGCGCCGGTAATGATGACCACCTTGTCGGATACGTCGAAACGATTGTCAGGCATAATTTTGTTCTCCCTGGTTTACTGGCCTGCCGGCCTAGTCGCCGACCGGCGAGGGTGTCGCGTTAATGCCGGGTGCGTCCAATATTTTTCCCCGCCCGCCATGGTCTTCGATCCACGCCGCCTGGTCGGCCTTGGCCCGGTTGTCGATTTCGTCCATGTCGACCATGTTGCGAAGCCGATCCTCGAAGCCGCGGAGGATATCCTTGTGATCGCCGCTCCCGCCCAAATTCGTCAACTCCTCGGGATCGTCGGCGAGATTGTAGAGCTCCGGCGCATAGCCCAAATAGTGGACGTACTTGTAGTCCCCTCGGCGCAGCATGAACGCGCCGGTTACCGACCCCGCGGCATGGTATTCGCTGAAAACCGTTCGATCGGGGTCGTCATCGGCCCCGGCGATCTCCAGCAGCGAGCCGCCGGGCAACCCCGTCTCATCGCCCTCCGCGTCCAGCCCCACCGAATCCAAAACCGTCTGGTAGATGTCGACTTGCGACACTGGTGTCGCCGAGACCGCTCCGGCATCGATGCCGTCGCCCACCACGATCATGGGGATTCGCGCCGATTCCTCGTACATGGTCGACTTGCCCCAAAGGCCGCGGGCGCCCAGGTTGTCGCCGTGGTCGCTGGTGTAGACGATGTTGGTGCCGGCGCCGAGGCCGCTCGCCTCCAGCCCGTCCAGCACTTTGCCGATCTGCTCGTCAACGAAGGTGCACAGCCCGAAATATGACGCGATGGCGATCCGACGCTGTTCATCGTCGGCGAAATATTGATCGAAGATGTAGGCGCCGCGGAAGGATTTCCACCAAGGGTGATCCAGCAACGCGGTGTCGGCGAGCGCCTTGGGCATGGGCACCTCGGCCGTCGGGTAGAGGTCATAGTATTCCTGCGGCACGATCAGCGGATAGTGGGGCGAAATAAAGGAAACGAACAGAACCCAGGGTTTATCCGGCGGTGTCTCCGTCTTTTCCTTGAACCACTCGCACGCCGCATCCGCGATCATCCGGTCGTATTTGATGTAGCCGGTCTCGCCGGGGCCGATCTGTTCGGCCAGCTCCCGGCTCTGATAGCGCACCGGCATGGGGTCGCGGATGAGCCCCTGCAAATCGCCGACCCCATGGGCGATATGCATCGGCAATATCTGCTCGTCGAAGCCCGTGGGGTCGGTCTCCTTGAGGTAATGAAGCTTGCCGATCGAGACGACGGGATGTCCCTCTTTCTGCAGCCGGTGGCCCCAACCCGGCGTCTCGCCGCCATAGGCGATCGCATTGTCCCAGCAGCCGTTGTCGTGGACATATTGCCCGGTTGCGAACACTGCCCGCGCCGGCACGCATAGTGGAGAATTCGAGTAGGCCGCCGAGAACCGGGTGCCCGCCGCGGCGAGCCGGTCCATGTTGGGGGTCCTGACCTGGGGATGCCCTTCATAGCCGGCGACCTTTGGATTGTGTTCGTCGGTCATGATGAGGAGGAGGTTTTTGGGCCTGATGGTCATGGTGCCGCGCTCCGGACAATCTTCGTGCCGTGGTTCGCCAATATTGCCGTACTAGAGTCCCGCTGTCATGATATGGAAATCGAAACTTGGCTGCAGTTGCGGGAGGAATTGGCGCTCGACGTGCAACAAGAAACGCGAAGTGAATCGCCGGCAGGGCGTCGCTGTGGCTCGCTACTCATAACAGGGAGAACCATCATGTCGAGACTCAGTAGACAGTTTACAGTGTTTCTAGGCGCCGCGGCTCTTGCGGCGGGCGCGATCGGCGCCGCGCCGGCAGAAGCGCAATATTACAAAGGCAAGACAATCACCGTTCTCGTCGGCGCGGGCCCCGCTTCGGGTGCAACCATCATGGCGAGGATCGTCAGCAAGAACCTGGCGGCGAGCGTCGAGGGAAATCCGGACGTCATCGTCAAAAACCTGCCCGGCGGCGCGGGCTCCAAGGCTCAGAACTTTCTGTACGAGAAAGCGAGAAAGGACGGTACCACCGTCTATTACGGCTTCTGGAACGGTCTTGCCCAGGTGGTAGGAGCGCCCGGACTTCGCTTCAAGTATGAGAAATTCGAGCCCGTCGGCGGCCTCAAGCTCGCCGGCGTCCTGGTCTGGGGCCGGAAAGACGCGGTGCCCACCGGCAGCGACGCCTCCGCGATGGGCAAATCCGATCCGTTCAAAATCGGCACCATCGGCATTCAAAACGGCCGGTCCCTGATGGCCGTCCTCGGGCTCGAAGCCCTGAAGGCCAACTTCACCTACATTGGCGGTTACCGAAGCAACGGCAAGGTTCGCCAGGCCGTCGCATCCGGGGAATTGACGGGTGCGGTCGATGCCATTCACATCTATCTGCCGATCGTGAGCAAGGTCATGAAAGGCACTCAAATGGGCTACTATCATGTGCCGTTGATCGACCAGGCGGGCAACGTTTCGACCAATCCCGTGCTCGCCAAGTATGCCCCGAGCATCGTCGACGTTTACAAGAAGATGCACGGGTCCGAGCCCTCCGGGCTCGCTTGGGAGGCTTTCAAGCAATCGGTCGTCCTGACCCAGTCCATGCAGCATATGGTCATGGGGCCTCCCGGCATGAACGAAGACGCCGCGAAGGCGCTCGAAGTCGGACTGAAGAAGGCGATGGCCAGCGAACAGTTCGCAAAAGACATGAAAAATCAGGTTATTTTCGTGCCCGACTACGTCGACCGGGCAACCGCAAAGAAAGTTCTCGCCGGACCGTCGAACACTCCCGACAATCTCCGGCAGTACTACAAGGATATAATCGCGAAATATTCGAAGTAACCGATCGGACCGAAAGGGGCCGGCCAACCCCGGCCGGCCCTTTTTGCTACACCGTTCACCAAAGGAGGGATGGTAAATTGGTCAAGATTCCCGAATGGATCAACGAACACATCGATGGCGCGTTCCCCAAGAATGTCTGCCTTGTCGGCACGGTCTCAGGCGACGGCATGCCGTCGATCGGCCCCAAGGGCAGCGTCATGGTATACGACGACGAAACCTTGGCTTTTTGGGAGCGCGCCATGCGCGGCGCTTGGGACAATCTCCGGGCCAACCCCAATGTGACGGTTTTTTTCCGCAATCCGGAACTACGGGAGACCGGCCTTCTGCCGGGCGGCGGCGCGGCGCGGTTCTGGGGCACCGCCGAGGTTCACGAGGACGGCCCTATTCGCGAAGCGGTCTGGGACAGGGTCGTCCAGGCCGAGAAAGACCGTGATCCGGACAAAATAGGCGCGGCGATCCTGGTTCGGATCACGCGTGCGGAGCACCTCAACGGGAAACCGTTGGAATAGGCGCGACGCCGTTGCCATCGAGGAAGGACAAGCGGCATGACCCGGTTTTTCAATCCGGAAACGATCGTTCCGCCCCACAACGCGTACAGCCACGGCGCCGAACTGGAAGCGGGTACCCGGCTGCTCTACATGTCGGGTCAGGTGGGCTCTGAAAAAGACGGAAGTATCGCTTCGGATTTTGAAGCCCAAATGCGCCGGACCTACGCCAATATCGAAGAAATACTGAAGGGGGCCGGAATGGGGCTCCAAAATCTTGTGAAGGTGACGACGTTTCTGACCGGCCGTGAATACCTGGCGGACATGCGGCGGATCCGCGGCGATATACTCGGCGGCCACAGGCCCGCTCACACCCTGCTGATCGTCGCCGGCCTCGCCTATGAAGAATTCCTCATCGAGGTAGAGTGCGTCGCCGCGGCGGAGAGTTAGAATGCACGTCCCGGTCCTGATTGCCGGCGGCGGACCCGTGGGGCTGGCTTTGTCGATGGAGCTTGCATCCCGGGGCGTGCGAAATCTGCTGGTCAACGATGCGGAAACTCCGTCGAGACACCCGAAAGGGAACTCCCTCAACTGCCGGACCATGGAACACCTCCGCCGCTACGGCTTCGCCGATGAAGTCCGGCGGACGGGGCTGTATCCCGAGCACCCGACCGACGTCGTCTATGTGACGCGGTTTACCGGCCACGAACTCGCCCGCATCGAAATGCCGGCGGGCAGAAGCAAAATCGAAAATCCGGGACCATGGGGCGCCACCCTCCTGACGCCCGAGCCCATGCAC
>JAPPFK010000095.1 GCA_028823885.1 Rhodospirillales bacterium
TCGTCAGGCTCATAACCTGAAGGTCGCAGGTTCAAATCCTGCCCCCGCAACCACTTCAACATACTGAAATAATTTACTTCTTTTGTATTTTGTCCGTGCCGGGCAGTATGAGATTTTAGCGCTGGCAAACAATTGGCAAACACTTGGAATCAACATCCTGTCGCCTCAGGACGTCGGCCCTTCAAGAGTGATATGGCCAAATGGGCTTCGATGCGCGTCGGAATGAAGGACCGATCATCGCCGGTCACGCCATTGTCGGCGGTTCCGCATCCTGTGCGTCGTCGGCGACTTCACGCGGGAATGCATTGGGCTGGTGGCCGACACATCGTTATCCGGCGTTGGTGTGGCGAGAGAGCCGAGTGCCATCGTCAGCCAACGCGGCAAGCCGCAGACGGTGGTCAGCAACAACGGAACGAAACTGACCAGCATCCGATCCTGAAGTAGTCTCAGGACCGTCGGATCGGCTGGCATTGGCGGCTCGATAAATGTCGATCTCGTCGGTCATCGGCCGAGGTACTCTATGTGACCCAAACTGAGACCGGGATATTCAATCCTGTCGGTTGCTTCCCTTAGCTCCTCGATTGTCAGTAACGAGCCGTAGGCCCACTCCAAGCCTTTGTTGGGCAACGACCACCCACACAGTTCCTTCATGACGTACACGCTGGCTTTGGAGCGGCGCAGGGCGTCCCTGAAATTATGACGAAACGAGTGGAAGGTCGTTTCCCGATTGTAGATGCCCAGGCTTTTGAGCAGCCGTTGGGTGAACCAGATGGACATGGCGTGCGAGTAATGGCCCTTCTTATTCAGTGCCAGGTTCGGAAACAGTTTTCTTTCCCCGGCGTCCGCCATCTCATTCCGATAGAGAAGCAGTCCGATTTCGATGAGTTCCCGATGAATTGGGACATGTATCGGAGTACCCCTCTTCCGATTCGTTGGTAATCCGAAAGCACGGAACGTCGTGATACTCGACGATATCGTTCACATCCAGCTGGCAGATCTCGTTCAACCGAAGACCGCTGAACAAAGCAATCAAAGGCATCCAAAACCTCTCGCGTCTCGGCTTGTTCGGGCCCGGCTTTTTGAAGTTCGTCCAATCGTCCACGCAACCGCTGTAAATCGGGGCGCTGAAGATGGTGTTCAGGTCATCGATGGAGAACGGTTTTCTCCCGAACTTCGCCGTCGATTGGTTGGGACGGATCGCCAGCCTGACCGCCGGGTTTCGATCCACCAACCACTGTGCTTCCGCCCACCTGAATATGGTGGTCACCCGGATCAGGAGGGGATTGATTGCGGTGACGTTCCTTCTGGGGAGGTCATGTTCATCGGCATGGCGGATGGCCTGGGCCATGGACATTCCCTTGAACCGGCTTGGGTAGAATTTGGGCAGATCGATGATGGTATCCCGAACCCGGTTCACGTCTTCCCGGGTGATTTTCTTGGCGAGCGTTTCCGGGCCGATCACTTCGCGAATAACCGCTGCTACCCGCCTGAAAGTGGTCATTGTCGTCGGCGCCACGGTCCCGGACCGTTCCGTGATAAACCGATCCAGCATCTCGTCGACCGTGACTCCGCGTTCGTCCAATGTAATGGCGTTATCAGTATCGTCGGTGGTAGGAGGCGAGGATTCACCAGCCCCGGCAAGATTGTTCGGCACATCCGGAAGCCGGATCGCCTTCAGGAAGTCTTCCATCATCGGGCTTACCGGCGACATGAGGAATGTCTGGCCGCCCACCTTCACAAGCGAGCCCTTCTCCACGAGTTGGGACAAAACAAACCGCTGCTCGGTGGTCAGGGGGATGGATTTGCTTGCTTCCGACATGACACGACGCTCCGCACTTCACCCCACCAGCGTGGGTCGCGGGTTTCAATGCCGCAATTGAAGAAATTTCCAAATCACCGCTGTAACCGGGCCCGTCCGGACCATACCTCTCCGTGGCACGGCACAGCCGCGGTCAGGCGCGCTTCACCCAGACAATTGGAGCCGCCCAAAGTAGCTTCTGATTCTCGATCGGTGCCGCATTGTAGGAGACCAGCGTATAGGTATTGGCACGGGAACCCTGGACGAGTTTCTTGATGTAGCCCTCGTTCTCGGAGGTCCTGACCACGCAGTCCTTGTTGAGGGCCTCCTGCATGTCGGCGCCTCGGCGCCGGGAGCAAATCAGATAGTCGCCGGGCCGGTAGACGGGGAGCATGGACTCGCCCCGGACCTCTACCGCGATGGGATCAGGGGCCACCAGGTTAAACTCGAGCTCCTCGAAGCCTCCACCCATCGGCGCGTCGTCGAACGGTACGAAGCTCTCCCCGGAAGCCAACCGGCCGACGACGGGAATATTGACCACCGCCGGGCCCACCTCGTAGCGAAGCCAACTCTCGGTGACGCCAAGCGTGTCCGCGAGCCGCAGCAGGGTGTCTCCACGCGGTTGGTCCACCTTGCCCTGGAGGTATTTGTAAACCTTCTGTTCGTCCAGGCCGGCCCGGCGTGCGAGTTCTCGCTGGCTCCAACCCTTCCAGGATAGGGCTTTCCAAAGGCGTTTCGACCAATGATCCATTATCTATACCGCTAATTCCACATTGCGGCCCATTATGTACCCATGGTCGGAATTTTCCAGTCAAATTGGTATGTCGGTTTTCGGGTTCCTGGCGGCTGGATTGGGGAAATTGGCTTCGGGTCGTTGGACGACTTGATATCACCGAGTGTTGGAAAATTGGTTTTACGGGACCTCGATGGCTTCGATACGCTGACAGAGGTTCTCTTGGGCAAGGATTACCGCGCGTTGCGCGCGGCCTTGATTCCCTGTGCGGTCGTGCCGGAGCGATGCAGATTCGTCTAGTATACAAACAGCCATAAGTTCATGCTCACCGACGACATATGGGAGGACGCACGGGTGACCGACGCGACCAAGGAAATCGGCGCGATCGAGTCGGAGAGCTGATTTCAGCCGGTTTCGATGGGCGGGGACTCTGCCGCATTCGCGAGTCCTATGGCTCGGGTGAACAGTCGCGCTGCAAGGGACGACCCGCACGGTGGAGGAGGAGTGTTGAGGTATGGCAGGAATCGGCGACAGTTCGGCCCTGCATGACTGGTTGAACGGAAGGGCGGTGGAGTTCGCGTGTGTCCTGGCGACGCGTGCCGCACTGCGCGCCGCACCCGTGCTGGAAGCAGGGCTTTACGAGGACGGGGCGGAAAGACGTCGGGATATCGTCCTGCCGTGGTTTCGTGCGCTGGCAGCATCAGGATTTGCGGGCGCATGGCCAGAACGCGCGAGAGAAGTCCACAGAATTGCCCGGTCTGCGGGTCAGGATGCCAGGACGACAGCTAGAGATCTCGAAGATGACGCTCGCATGAACGCCTTTGAAGCACGAGATGCGATACCCTTCATGAGCTATGAGGTCTGGCATTACGAAAGCGAGGCCAGCGCGTTGAAGGATGTACAACGTGCCGTGGAAGCTGCGGTAGAAGCCACGCAGTCGGTTGTTGCTGTTGCGGATGCTGCGGAGGGGATAGGCGGTTCGGCTACGGTTTACGAAGCAGCCGTCTTGGCCGCGCAAGCGGCGCACAGCGCGATCGACGGTATCCATGGAGATACCGAGTTCTTGGAGGTTCCGGAGGAGGATGAATCGGAAAGGGTCGTCGCCCCGAATATCGAGGGGTTCTGGAATGCGGTGGCGCTGGACGTCGAGTTGCTGGAGTCGGGTGAGAATGCGGGGGAACCGCCCGAGGCGACGGTGGCTGGTCTCAGCGAGAAATCTCTTTGGCTTGGCGGGACGCCGGTCTGGGTGAGCAGATGGTGGGCGGACTTCAGGGACAGATTGCCCGACGCGGAAGGGTGGCAGGTCTGGATTGAGTGGTATGAGGCGCGTCTCGCGGGTCGAAGGCAGGACGCCGCGCTGGAGGCCGATCTGTTGACGATTCCGGATGAGGAGTGGGCGCAGGGGCCGGCCCATGTCAATGCGATCATCGCGACATTGATTGCGTCACGTTCAGATCCCCTACTGGCTGCCGTGGCACGCGGTTTCGAGGACCTGGAGGCGGTCAGACAGGCTTCCTCGGTCGACCTGACACGACACATGGAACGGATAAGGAATGCCTTGCCCGATGACCCCAATCTGGCGATCGGCGCGACCAAGAACATGCTGGAAGCGACAATGAAGACCATCCTTGATCGTCGGGGGAGCAGCACACCGGAAAATATTGGGTTTCCGGACTTGACTACCCGCTGTTTGGCGGAGTTGGGACTCAAGAGAAGCTCGCCCCCGGCGACTGAGGCTGAAAAGCATTTGGGAAGAATCGCGAGCAGTGCGCAAAGGATGATCGTGGCGGCGAATGACGTCCGCCGCCGATTGGGTACCGGACATGAGCGGGTGGTAGGTAAGGAGCCTGTCGTTACGGCGGCGGACGCCAGCCTTGTCGCGTCTTGCGGCTACATCCTGGCGGCATGGTTGCTGCGCCATGACGCGGAGGGTTGAACGAAGCTGGGCCAGAGGCATTTCCGGCTCGATAAAAGACGGGCGCATCATTTCGCTTCTTGGAGGTTAATGTATCGATGGATGCGGCAAAGAACGAGGAAGAGTTTGTGCGCCCAGGGTGACAGCGCGCTATCACTCGGGCCAGGCAATTGACAGCGGGAAGCGGTTGCCCGAGAGTTGGGCCCGGTTTCAACTGATCGACGCATACCTGCCAGCCGACATCCGGGAATTTCCCGGAAAGGGTCTCCAGTTCCCAGTTGCGCTGGTCCAGAGAAGCCGCTGTGTGAGCCATCCAGATACAGAAGATCGATTCAATCGACGCCATGGGTTTATTCGCCCAGTTGTCATCGATCTTCCACACGCACAATTTGGAGGGAATAGACGTCACGCGGACCAGCCGCTCCGCATTCCAAACGAACAATTCGAGGGCCCACTGTATGCCTGAACACGGACAACTCCCGAAAATGCCGCTACCCGCAGGCACGAATAGGCATCGAGAGCATTAGAGGGCATACTGACCCTGACGCAGGTCGAGAATCAATAGACATCGCAGGATGCGATATGCACGACCGCGTGATCGGTCTACGATTTCGGCGGCTCCGGCTTAACCAACGCTCGGCGGTGTAGCATCTATCGCTATAGTTGCTGATCTGTATTGTGTTTCTGGTTCAATCTGCTGAAATTGCTTGTCTTGGAATGGAACCTTGGTTATGGATGCGCCCAGATTCGTGAGGTCATTTCCACCTCTGTTTGACGATCGACGGGAGCTCGCCTTCCCGTCGCTTCGTCGTATCGACTTCCCTGCAAAGGACGGAAACGCCCTTAGAGTCCATCGAACCACTGGTGGATCTAAGGGACCCATAGTGCTAGCCCCCGGCACGGCAATGACAGCCCTAAGCTATTGCATTGATACGGTGCCGAAAAACTTCGTCGAATTCCTGGTCGAGCGGGAATTTGATGTGTGGTTATTTGACTGGCGGACAAGCCCGGAACTACCCGCCCACGAGCACCAGTACAGTTTGGACGACGTTGCCCGATATGATTGGCCTGCGGTCATCAAACTGGTCCACGGCGAAACAGGGAAGGCAGCCAGCGTTTTGGCCCATTGCCTGTCTGCGCCAACATTGTTTCTCGCTTTGGTCCGCGGGTATGTGCCAAGGGACTCGGTCAAGGCCTTCGTCGCCAGTCAGGTCGCCCTCCATTTGAATTTCACGTCGCTCGGAGAGCGAAAGGTCGCTTTGCACCTTGATAAGCTGCTACCGCGTCGAAACATGATTCACCAGATCGAAGGCGACGCCAAATTCTCGATCGGCGATGTCGCTGCCTCGTTTCTCTCAAAGGTTATTCCGACCAGTTTCAAGTGCGACAATTCTGCCTGTTATCGCCATGCCGCTACGTTCGGAGAGATAATCCAGCATTCGCGGGTTGACCCGGAGACCCATAAACTGATGGGTCCGCTTGTCCCAAGATGCATTGCCGCATTTCTCAAAGATGTCGCAAAGCAAGGCCGTCCCGACCATATACTGACCGATTCGGACCTTCAGAACCTCGACCGTTTGAAACTGCCCATCCACTTTGTTTCGGGCCGTGAAAACCGGATGTTCGTTCCGTCGGGTACAGAAGCCTCGTACCACATGCTGTGCGCTGCCAACGGACCCGATCTTTACCGACGAACGGTTTACGACGGTTTCGGCCATCTGGATTTCTTCATCGGCAAGGGCGCCGCTGAGGAAATCTGGGGCGATCTCGCCGCTAGCCTCGACCGCTGAACAGCGTCAAAGCTTCACCGCGGACTATACGTCAATCCCCGTCGTGCCAAGTCGCGTGCGCCGCTTGGTTGCGCCATAGATACGGGTCGAAGAACCGTTCATAATACTCTAGTTCTAGATGGTGTGTCTGTACCCAGAACCCAGGCGTGTAGAAGGCGTCGATGTGAGCGGGAAACCGGCCGTAAGTTTCGTGGATATAGTTGCAGACGTCCTTGGTGTACTGAATTGCTTCGGGTGAATGCCTGTTCTGAAACCGCAAATAGGTCTCGGCATCCTTGGCATGCTGGTAGGGGCGTGAAAACTGATCTTGATCGGTGAATATGCCGTTTGGGCCGTATTTTTCCTCAAGGACGATGTCGACGGCCTCATCCATCGATGAAACATAAGGTGGGCACAGGCCCTCAAGAATCCCGTCGAGGCCAACGGGGTTGTGCTGCGAGGCGGGAATCGGCGCCCAAGGCGCGTCGCTTTTGGGCAACTCGTGGCGGAAACCCAGCCCAAACCACTTCTTCTCCGGGTCGCGCTGGAAGACGTGCGCCGGCCAGATCGAGCCATGGCCCCACACGCCGATACCCATTGCCTGCCCCAGAAGCATCAGGTTCTGAAGCAGGAAATAGATCTCATAGTCGGTTCTCAGCGCGTAGCCGGCGCCCAACGGGACAACGATGTCCGGATTGACGAATCCGTCCATCGCCCTGTCAATGCCGCCGATCGGTTGATACGGAATTTTGGGACCCAGTCCGATATGTTGCCCGACCCAAGCCTTGATGTCCTTCCAGCTGCGCGGCCGAAACCGTTGCCAGTCGTCGACAATCAACGGACGTTGACCTTCGGGTTCTGACAGCACGATCAGCAAAATGTTGATGTACTGACGCGTGCAGTCCACGACCGGCAGAAAAATCGTTGTCCCCGGCACATTCGAGAATTGCTTGTTCCAGCCGATGTAGTACGGAAACTCCCGCGGAAAGCTCATCCGGTCGTCATGAACCTTCACCTTGACGGTAGCGGCGGCGCGCAGCCAGTCGTCCTCGCTCCAATCACTCCAGGACCGCGGCAGGGAGTCGAGAACGTCCATACCCTCTTTACCGCGTAGGCGCTTCAACAGCCAAATGCCCTCGTCGTTGATCATGAAGAGTGACGTCGCCTGGCAATTGTCGGCGCTTGGTCCCGCACGGCCCGTCAGGTTCCAGAACATAGAGCCCAGGTCCTCAGGTTCGCCCGAGGGTTTCTTGAGTGGACCATCGTGCATGACGGGTCCGGTTAATCCCGTGGAGCAGATAAGAACAGCCTCCTCCAACAGGCCCAACGGCGACGGTTCGTTTTCGCTGTTGTGCGACAGGGGTCCTGCAACGACAGAACAGCCTCGAGCGACCCGGCGAGTTCGTCGCTCGGCAATCGCCTGAATCAAGGGATAGGACAGCATCGTGGTCAGGCCAGGATTGCGGCTGTCGGGCGGATTGATATGATTCGGATCGGCAGGATTCATCGTTTGTCCCTCCATTTCGTTACCCAGCAGCACCGCTCTCCTCGACGCCGTTTCTTAGGTCTCGCGCCAGCCAGCGGCTGGTTCACCAGCCTCTATTCCAACCGTTGACCATAATATTTTGTCCTTATGAAAAATAGTATAGCCTATGATTAGTACAATAATTGGTTATGTAGGTTTGCGCCTAAATTGTAACACCTGTCTTCATCCGAAATTGTGCGCCGCAGGGCTTGAATTCGTTGTGCGATAGTGATCCAGCGGGCGCCGGACAACCATGGGGGGGGATTATCGATGCCTGCTTTAAGGACTCCTGGCCTCGGGCCGATCGTCGGCCATGTGACGGACACGACCGCGTGTCTCTGGGTCCGTGCCAGGGATCATGAGGACGCCGGCGCCGCGCTTCACTCCGGTCGCCGAACAATTGGCGTGATCGCAGTGGTAGAGGCGCCGGACACCTTCCAGGACGCGGTCCCAACTGACGCCGACATTGAAGTCCGCTGCCGCGAGCTGGCGGCAAATCCGGACGGCGACATTCCGGTATTCTATTTCCGCCTGCACCGCGAGTTTGATCGCACTGGAACGTTTTGTTTCGGCGACCAGGCGTGCATCACCGGCCGCGATTCGCCGCCCCTGAGGCCGACAACACGGCACATTGCACTGCTCGGGATTATTACTCTCGATGATCCCTTCGACGACGATCAGAACGTGGCGAACGAAGATCTTGCGGGACGCTTACCTGACGCCAGCGTCTGGCTCCCCGATTTGTTGTCGCTGCCTTCGGGCTCCTCGACAGCGTGTTTCCGGACATTTGGGAAAGCCGGAGATGGACCCGGGTCACTGAACTTCATCCTCGGATCATGCCGCTATCCCGGCATACTTTGGAAAAGCAAGGAAGCCGACCGGATCTTTGGCCCGCTCCTGCACGAGGCCACCGGCAGCGCCCAGCGCGAGGACGAAGACCTGCAAGAGGACGTACCGACGGCGCCGACTGATTTCGTTCTGATGGTTGGCGATCAAATCTATGCCGACAAGTTTAACCGGAACGTGCCTGTTGGACTTGCGGATACGGCCGAGGAGTTCCAGGAGCGTTACCATACAGCCTTCGGGTCGCAGAATATGCGCCGCCTTCTCAGGCGAACGCCGACCTACATGATTTTGGACGACCATGAGATCGAAGATAACTGGACGCAGGATCGGATACATGATGCTGAGTCCCGCAAGGTCTTCAACCTCGCTATTGGCGCCTACATGAGCTACCAGTGGAGCCATGGACCGCGCAGTTTCGGAACTCGGCTTTACTACAATTTCAGCTGCAACGAGTATCCGTTCTTTGTCCTCGATACACGCACCCAGCGATTCATGGACGATATCCGCGGAAGCCTTGACGACAACCATCTGCTCGGACGCCCGACGCTTGCCTCGGAGGAACCCGGCCAACTCACCCGGCTGTTGCTTTGGTTGCGCCAACAACAACAAACCTTGGGGGATATTCCAAAGTTTGTCGTGAGCGCCAGCGTCTTTGTTCCGAATCCGATTGGCGCCCGCGAAGGCCGCGAGGGCTCTGACCAACAGAAGACGAAATGGAAAGAAGCAAGCGACTCGTGGCCGGCGTTTCCACGCACGCGGCGAGCCATTTTGAGAAATATAATCGAACACGGCATTCAGAATGTCGTGTTCCTCTCGGGCGATATTCACTGTGCCAACGTCGCGGAAATCAATTTCGAGGGCTCCCAGGCTGCCGAGAACCTGAAGGCGTTTTCCATCACGTCGTCGGCGTTCTATTGGCCGTTCTTTTTTGCGGACGGCGAGCCGTCAAATTTCGTTCACGATTCGACCGATGACGGCACTCAGGCCCGGGATGGGGACGGTGTCGATCAGTCTGACACGTTCGATATCGACGGTCGTCATGCAATGGACTATCGCGCCTGGAACTTCACCCAGGACGACAATTTCTGCCGCGTCGACGTCGATCGCCACACGCACACGATCAACGTCGCTGCGATCGGTGAGGACGGTGAGGTTATCCGCAAACGAAATTGGCTCGGCATGGCGACAGGAAGCCCGATCGTGTCGAAGCTCGATTTGGCACCTTGGTAGGGAAGGGCGGAAGGATGGCAACTGGAATTCGCTTCAAGGAAACCATGGCCGGGTATGTTGGGATGGGCGAAACGGATCCGGTCGCGGGGGCCCGAAAAGGCCGCGCCGACGGGACGAGACTGGCGATGCATGCGGAAGTCAGCATCGCCTCGATCGACGATTTTCTTGCTGATCCGGAGCATGTCGGCGGATTGTCGGGGTCTGTTGATTACCAGCCCATCGGCGGCGAACACACAGCCGATGATGGTCTCTTCGGGCTGTTCTCGCCCTCCGAAGAACCCGATCTGCGTTACATGGTGTACCAGTTGAAACTTGACCGTGACGGCGCGCCGCACCTTCTCAGCGGCCGAAAGCACGTACGCGATGATTCATGCTTTGACCTGTGGAGAGACACGACGACCCTCCACACTCTCATTCACGAAGGCGAAGACGAGAACGCGCCGGCCCTCGCGGCCGGGATTCTTCGCTTGGACCTTGGCGAGCTTCTGCGCCTTCTCTCCACGTTGGAGACGCCGGGTGCGACGTCGATCGGGGACAAAACAGACGCCGTATCGAAGTTCGGGCTCTTCTTCATGGGAGAACTTTGGCGAATATACGGACCGAGCACATAACGCGCGCCGGGCAGGGAGAGTGGTGAATGGACCGTTATGATGTCGTGATAGTGGGTTCGGGTTTCGGCGGCGCCGTCATGGCCTGCCGGTTGGCTGAGGCTGGACGACGCGTCCTTGTCTTGGAGCGGGGGCGCGAGTGGACGCCCGAGACATATCCGCGCGGACCGGGTGACGCCTGGGTCTGGGATAACGATGACCCGGCCAAAAATAATGGCTGGATCGATATGCGCCGTTTTCCCGATATGACCGTTGTCCAAGGCGCCGCCGTCGGTGGCGGCTCGCTCATTTATGCCAATGTTTCCATCGAGGCAAAGCCGTTTGTATTTGAGACAGGTTGGCCCAGCGAGATCACCTACGACCGATTGAAACCGCATTACGACACCGTCGGGGAGATGTTAAATGTCCAGGAGTTGCCCGACTCGCAATTGACGGAGCGATTCAAGCTGATGCGGGAGGCGGCCAACGCCGCCGGGCACGGCGAGCGGTTCCAAAAGGTCGAACTCGCGGTAACATTTGATAAATCGTGGCATTACGGGCTCGACGACGCGACTTCCGATCATCATTCCAAAACCTGGCAGAACGCCCATGGGAAAACCCAAGGTACGTGCGTTCATTGCGGGAACTGCGACATCGGGTGCCAGGTCAGCGCCAAGAATACCCTGGATCTGAATTACCTCGCCCGTGCCCGCGATTGCGGCGCCGAGATTAGAGCGAACCACCTTGTCCGTTCGTTGGTCCCGCTTGACGACGATGCCTACGAAATCCAATTCGATCGTATAGAAAACGGTGATCTGGTGCCGGGGCGAGTCATCGGAGACCGTGCGGTACTCGCCGCGGGATCGCTCGGCTCGACCGAACTGCTGCTTCGGTGCCGCGACGAACATAGGACGCTGCGCAACCTTTCTTCCCGACTGGGCCATGGATGGTGTTCGAATGGTGATTTCCTGACGCCAGCACTGTATTCGAACCGGATGATTTCGCCGACGCGTGGACCAACAATCACCTGCGCGATAGATTTCCTTGACGGCTCTCAGGAAGGTAACCGATTTTTTGTCGAGGATGGGGGTTTTCCCGACGTCATTGGAAACTCCTGGCAAGACGTGACACAGACGATTGCATCCGGAGCTGGCCAGCTCGCGACCATGTTTACCCGGATGGGCGAGTTGGCCGAGGATAGCGATCCGCTGAGTTGCGTGATGCCATGGTTCGGACAGGCAGTGGATGCGCCCGATGGCCAGATGACGCTTGGGCGTCCCTGGTGGAACCCCTTCGCCAAGCGGTCATTGCGCCTGGACTGGGACGTCTCGCGATCCGAAGCGGTTGTTTCCGCAATGATCGCAATGCACAAGGAGCTCTCAGAAAAGACCGGCGGCTTCCCCGTCGAACCATTGTCCTGGCAGCTTTTCCGTGATCTGGTCACGCCACATCCTTTGGGCGGCTGTTGTATGAGCGACGATCCCGCTAGCGGCGTGGTTGATGCCAATGGTCGCGTATTTGGTCATCCCAATTTGTACGTTGTTGATGGCGCGATCATGCCGCGGGCGATCGGGTTGAACCCATCGCGGACCATCGCTGCGCTAGCGGAACATGTAGCGGAGCAAATGGTTATCAACTGGGACGTCCATTAGTGTCCGGACTCAATTGAGCCACCATAGGAGTGTTGCGGCGATAAGGACGGCGGATAGGAGTGTGTCAGCACGTTTGTCGTATCGTGTTGCGATTCTTCGAGAGTCCTTGAACCGGCAGAACATGCCCTCGACCACATTGCGACCTCGGCAGGCGATTCGGTCGTGAGCGTGGGATGTTTGTCTGTCGGCTTCGGAGGGACGACGGTCTCGCAGCGCCGCTCGTCCACTGGCACGGCCTGCCGCCGTGCTACGGGAAGTGGAAGTCGGCGCATAAGCGTTTCACGCGCTGGGCCAAAGCGGGCGTGTGGGAAAGGGTGTTCGATGCCCTGACGACGGACCGCGACCATGAATATTTGATGCTCGACAGTATCATCGTGCGCGCATCAGCAGGTGGCCACCGGAAGGGGGGCTGGGAAAAGGCTCTGGGGCGTTCCAGAAGCGGACTGACAACCAAGATCCACATTGCCGGCGACGCACCAAGAGCCCTGGTGTTGGTGGAGGGGTTCCGGCCCCGCCATGTGCTGGCCGACGCGGCCTACGACGCAAATGCCATTCGCAACCGTATCGCCGACATCGGGGCTGAAGCCGTCATCCCCTGCAATCCAATGCAAAAGCGCTTCATCGGCTATGACGCCGAAATCTACAAACACAAAAAACCGCATCGAACGCTGCTTCAACAAGATCCAGCGCTTCCGGCGCATCGCAATCCGATACGACCGAAAAGCAATACACTTCCAAGCCTTCATCTATATCGCCGCAGCTATGATATGGATGCGATAAATGTCGAACCCGCCTAAGCGCCGGCCGGGTTCGGACGAGGGAAACCCGACCGTCCACCCGCAACAGGTGAACGACCCCAGTAACCCCGCTGAGACGATTTGCACGATCCGGGCGCAACTATATCAGCTCGCCGAGCGATTGGCTGCGATGGCAATGAGACCGCGGGCAAGCGTCACGAACGTATCAACCGTGGGTCAGCTTGACCGGGCTTTGAATTCCAGGAAGCAGCTCGTCTGGGCGGTTGCCGGAGGTAGCCGATCTTTCTCCGCGAAACCGGGAGACGATCATGCCGGCGAGTGTGATCGGCCGGTGCTCAGTGCGGATAGGAACTTGCTGCGAAAGCCGGCGTTATAGTACCGTCGATCCTGAACCGGACGTTCGAAACGTCGGGATAGTGTTGTGCAGGAGTGTTGAGCAGGTCATGGAGGATCGGCGAACTATTGAGGACGACGAAATCGTGCGCACCGGGGAAGAGGATATTGACGAGGAAATCGGCTCTGGAAGGAACGACAAGGGTTTCGGCTATTTCAGCAGCTGGTTCAGGCGCGGCCAGGTCAAGAACGCCAGGAACCTCCAATCCTTTCGCGAGGTTGTTTCGATCAGGGAAGTCACCGCGCTGATCCACTACGTCACCGAGCGCGGCATGGATCCCGACGGGAAGATCGTTTGCCCGCTGCATCGGGCACTCGTCAACTACAAGCAGGCGGACGCGATCGAGGCGCGGATTTCCTCGACAAACGAGATTCTGGTCGGCTATTCGCAGTTGTGCCGGATCACCTATTCGGAACATTCGATAAACGGCAGAACGCTGCGCGATTCCACACTGTCGGCATGGTACATGAAGTCCATCATCCTGTGGGGTCTGATTTTCATTTTCTGTGCGCTGTCCATCCACTATGTCGAATACCGATCTCACGACTTAGCCGACGAGAACGCCCTGCAAGGTTGGGGGGCGGTGCTGGCATTTGTTGGCAAGACCGGCTCGATACAGATCGTTCCCCTGTTTTACGGCGGGCTGGGAGCATGCATATACCTCCTGCGGTCACTGTCGAAGAAGGCGGCCAACGGCACGTTCGACGCGCGCAAGCTACAGGGCAGCGGGGCGCGAATTTTTCTGGGTGCAATCTTCGGGTTCATCGTCGTCAATCTGTTGTTCCACACACCCGAATCGGGCACGCGGATTGCCTCAAACCTGGGCCTGGAAGACTTGCAGCAGAACGCGGTCGCCTTCTTTTGCGGGCTGGGGGTGAAGGCGATTTACGGCATCTTCGAGAGGAGCGTGGAGTTCGTCCACGACAAGGTCGTCAAGTTCGGAACATGAGCGCATTTGGCGGCAAGAATGGCGCGGGCAATGCCGCGGCTCCAGCTCTGGCCGGGCATCGACATCCGCGACGAGACCGCGGCTGCCATGCTCTCCGTTCCCGGGTTTCCTGCTGGCGGCGGACAAATGCAAGACGCTATGCGCACTATAAGGCCCAGAAATTGATGATTGTATGCTGCCCCGCCTGACAGGAAAGGAAAACTCCCCGCCGCCAACAATGAGTTCTTTGACCCTGGGAGGCCGAAGCCAAAGGGCCCCATCATGAAGCAAGCAAGCCAGAGCGCCAGCAAAGACTTCGTAGACAACCCTGTACCCGGCGACGGCAAGCCCGGAGGAGTTGACCCGAAAGCCGGAATTAGTCAACACATGAATTTTGCGTCACCGTGCGGCGGAGAGTCTCGCACCTCCCTAACCCCATCGCACTCAGATTCGGATCAGCGACGATGCGAAGAAGGTTTTTTGATATTGGCTAATTAAAAATTATATTTTGAATTAGCCAATATCGCTGTTATGCTGTTCGCCATGATCGCACGCGACCTTACTCCACGGTTGACGGAAGCCGCGCGGACGTGGCCGTCCATCACGCTCACCGGCCCTCGGCAAAGCGGCAAGACGACGTTGTGCCGTGCCTTGTTCCCACAACACAGGTACGAGACGCTGGAAGCCCCGGACGTGCGGGCCTTCGCCACCGAAGATCCACGCGCGTTTCTGGCTCAGTTTCCGCAAGGTGCCATCCTCGACGAGGTACAGAGGGCACCCGAATTGCTTTCCTACCTGCAAGGCATCATTGACGCAGATCCGGCGCCCGGCCGTTGGATCCTCACGGGCTCGCAAAACCTCGCCCTGCAGGAGTCGGTCAGCCAGTCATTGGCCGGAAGGACAGCGGTCCACAACCTACTCCCCCTTACGCGGGGCGAGACGATACGATTCTCGCGGCATCCCGAAGCTCTGGATCAGAGTCTCTTTGCCGGCTCCTACCCGCGCATATTCGATGCCGAACTTGACCCTGCGGATTGGCTCGCTTCCTACGTCGCCACCTACATCGAGCGCGACGTGCGGACAATCAGCAACGTGGGCGATCTCACAACATTCCAGCGCTTTGTAGCACTTTGCGCCGGCCGGACGGCGCAGTTGCTGAACTACTCGTCCCTGGCCGGTGATTGCGGCATTTCGCAACCCACCGCGAGGGCGTGGCTCGGCATCCTCGAAACCAGTTTTCTCGTTTTCCGCCTGCCGCCTCTTCACTCAAATCTGCGCAAGCGGCTCGTGAAGATGCCGAAGCTGCACTTTTACGACACGGGTCTCGTTTGCTGGCTGCTTGGCATCCGGACGCCCGAACAACTTCACGCCCATCCGCTTCGCGGTGCGATCTTCGAGACCTGGGTAGTCTCGGAGATCGCTAAGCACCAAGCCAATCATGGTGAAACAACGGATCTGTCGTTCTACCGCGACCGGAATGGGGCGGAGGTCGATCTCATCGTCGATCGCCCGAATGCTACGACACTTGTGGAAGCCAAGTCCGCCGAAACAGCATCATCCAGCCTATTTGACGGTTCCAAACGCGTCCGAAGACATCTTACTCAATCGACCAGCCCGTGTTCCGTCGTCGTGGTCTACGGCGGCGACCAACCCCAGCGCCGAGGAACGGATAGATTGGTCCCCTGGAGAGAAATGCACGAACTCGACTGGGACGCATCCGATTGCGTAGTCATCGTCCGGACCGCCGGCCAACCGATATCCGGCGTTAGTGTGCTCGCATTGTTCCCCAACAAGACTTGGAAAAGCGCGGTCACCGACGAAAACGGAACTGCCGTGCTTGACCTGCACACCGCCGATCTTCCGATGACCGTATTCGTGGCGGTACAAGGGTTTGCCGCACACGTTGAGCACAACTGGACACCCGCCGAGGGGGCGCTTGACCTCGAACTCACTAGACTGACCGATGGCGGAGCAGTCATCTTCCGGAACGGGACAGGACATGTGCCTGTCCTGCAGGGACGGCTCAACCCAATTCTGGACACTCATGACCGCACAAATCTCTATGCCGACAACATCGCAATTAACGGCGGACTCCAGCAGCCCGTCGCCTTTGCGTTCGGCGAAGAGTTGCACCTTTGCGATGCCGAGGGGCAGAACGCGTCAGTGCGTATTGTTTCCATAGTGGGCCGGGCCGCTTTAGTGCAGTATCACCGCACTTAGGGACTATCCCGCCATCGCACGCCCCCAGTCGACCTTGCCGCCCACGTATTCGCCGGTCTCGTCTATGACCCCGCACTCGAGCTTCGACGCGATCATGTGCCACCACATGTCGACATCGGCGGCGATCTGCTCTTCGCTGATGCCGTCATGCGCCAGCCGCTTCGCAGTGATGGCCCGTGCGACCGCCTCGATGCTATCGCTCCAGCTTACCATGCCCGCAGGTTAACGCCACCCTGGCGGGCACTACAATCCATTGGTCAACTTCCATCCAGCCGCTTCACCCGGGGTCACTCCCGCCGCTGTGCGCGGGCGCCGTCGGCGGTCACGCGCCTGAAGTCAACCACCAAACCGTCATCTGACAGCTCCGATGCTGTTCAGCCACCCACAGTAAAGGAGGGCCTTGACCGGAGCGAAGACCGGACATCCGGAGGGTGCCGATCTTCGCCATTTTCTCGTCAATCCGGAGGCCGCCCATGACCGACGACTCAGACACCGTTTCCGCCGACTACACGCTGCGCCCGAGCGAGCTTGCCGAGACCCTGGCCCTGCTCGTGGAAGCCCGCCACCCCCGAAGGCGTCCCCGCCTATGATGCGCGGTGGCGCTATGCGGGAGATTTCCGGGACGGCATCGCCGTCGTGCAGTCGGACGACGGTCGCTCGACGCATGTCGATCGACTGGGTGCCCAGATCCACGGCGCCTGGTTTCTCGGTCTCGACGTCTTTCACAAAGGCTTCGCCCGCGCCCGTGACGAGGGCGGGTGGATGCACATCGACGCCTCCGGGCGCCCGCTGTACGGGCAGCGGTTCGCGGCGGTGGAGCCGTTCTACAACGGACAGGCGCGGGTCGAGCGCCTCGACGGCGGCCTCGAGGTTATCGGCGAGACGGGCGCTTCCGTCGTGGAGCTGCGTCCGGCGTTGAAGAGCGAATTCGCGACCCTGTCCGACGATCTCACCGGGTTCTGGCGGACGCAGACGATTTGCGCCGCCGTCGAACTGGGGGTCTTCGAGGCATTGCCCGCTACCGCTGCCGGGCTCGCCCTCGCCTGCGGGCTGGAGCCGGACCGGGCGCGGCGGCTTTTGCGCGCGCTTGCCGAACTTCGCCTCGTAGAGGTCGGGGACGGCATGTGGCGTGCGACCGGGCGCGGCGCCTTCCTGGCGGCTGGCCACCCGTGGACGCTCGCCGATGCGGCGGTGGAGTACGGGCGGCATTTCCCGCGCATGTGGGAGACGCTGCCCCGGGCGCTCCGGGCCGATAACGGGTGGCAGTTCCCCGACATATTCGGGGAGGTAGCGGCCGACCCGGCCCGGGTGGCCTCCCATCACCGGATGCTGGCGAGCTACGCCCTGCACGACTACGATCCGGTGCCTGCCGCTCTTAATCTTCGGGGAGACGAGCGGGTGATCGACGCGGGCGGCGGTCTCGGGGTACTCGCCGGGCTTCTCACGGAAGCCTACCCGCAACTCCGGGTCACGGTTCTCGATCGCCCGGAGGTGATCGAGCGTGCGGCTTCGGAGGTGCAACCGGACCGCGTGACCTTTCGGGCGGGGGATTTGTTCGAGCCCTGGGACGTCCAAGGCGACGCAGTGGTCCTCGCCCGTGTGCTCCATGACTGGGACGATGATGAAGCGGTTCGGATTCTTCGTAACGCGCGCCGCGCGCTACGCTCGGGAGGGCTGCTGTTCGTGCTCGAGAGGGTGCTGCCCGAGGATGGATCCGCCGGCGGCCTGTGCGACCTTCATCTCCTGACAGCTACCAGAGGAAGGGAGCGGACGGCATCGGAGTTCGCCGCGCTCCTCGACCGGGCTGGATTTGCGTACGGCGGCGTGCGCCGGCTGCCGGCCCTGCCTTCGGTCCTCGTGGGTGCGGTGAAATGAGCGCAATGGCCTGGCAAATTCCAGCGTCCGTAACGCAATGGCTGGACGCAACGCCGCGGGATGCGTCGGTCGCGGTGCCCCGCCGCAAGAGGGGTTTCAGCGGCGGGGCAAGGCAGCGGGCGACTCCATGTAACCCGCTGCCGGTCGGCAGGAACCTAAATCAAGATGAAGCCGCCCGGGGTCGGACAACCCGGGCGGCTTCTGAAGGAAGAAAAGATCGAAGTTGCGTTCGATCCCCCATCAACCAAGCCGCTTCTCCACCGGAAAGGACCGTAACCGGAGCGGCCCGGTTGATGGAAGTCTATTCGCCCGCGATCATGAACGCAACCGGAATCGGTCAGGACCCTCATATCTGGATGATCGCCCGGACCGTCCCGAAATCGACGATGGCAAAGTCGCAACGCGGCTGGTTCCGGATCGGCCGGGCGTGGTTAACCAGCCGCTTGGTCAGGCTCAGGGGCAGCATGATATCGCGGTTGGTGACGGTGATGAAACAGTTGTAAAGGGCATGGAACCAGAACCTCGCCCCGCCCGCTTCGCCGACGAGATGGAGGTTGCGGCCTTTATCGCCTTCAAGAAGCTCGACCGTAATCGGGTGGAGGTAGTGACCGACGGCGGCCCGGGCGTGACCGGATAGCGGGTATTGTCTCCCGTCGGGACGGAGCGGATTACCGGTGGTTCCCTGTGCGAGGCCTTAGGTGATCAGGACAAAAACCTGGCCGGTGCTCAGGCAACTTCAGCGAGCTGTTGGGCATTTGTCTTTGGCGAAATCCCGCTAGGCGGCGCCGGTCGCACGCGCACTCGCCGAGGAAGTTGTGGCTTGACAATTGCGGTCCGGTAGTGGCTATCCGCCGCCCGCGTGGCAAGCTCGGTCAAGAGGTCCGCGAAATCGCTGGCTCTTGGGCCGAGGGGAAGTCGATCCCAATCCATGCGCGCTCCGATTGGTGTACAGAGGAAGCTTTGACAGCGGCGGAGGCTTATTCACCGCCCATGCCGGAGATTCAGCCTCGTATGGTTGAGACGGCTCGGTTATGGTGCTGGACTAGGCAGGCAACTCTGAAGTCCAGGCACCTGACCTAGACGCGAGAGGCACCGAGGTAGTTGCAAGGAGGGCAGCGAAGGCAGCAATACCTGCGTCGTTACCGTCAACGGCCCCGAAACAGCAGGGGCTGGCACGAAGAATGGTATGGTAAGAACCGCCACCGTCCCGCGGGAGCCATCGAATACGCCCGCATTGGAGATCGAAGTAGACCAACAGGAGCAGGAATATGGAATACGAAGGGCAACAAAAATCACAAGACGAAGGACGCGTCGGAGAGAAGGGCTGGCCGGAGAGTCAGCGGCTGACCGTGGGTCGGGAGATTGACAACCGCAGGGCGTTGGACACATGACCTGTCCGCGTTTCGCGGCCCGAGGGCCGCGGAAACGCAAAGCCGCCGGCAAGGACCGTCGTCAAATCAAGAAGTATGACAAAATCATGAAACGACTTCTGATCGCGAGTGTGTCGACCGTTGCCGCTTTGGGCCTTTGGTCCGGGGCCGCAGCTGCCGCCGACAAGTTGACCGTCGTCTCCTGGCGCGCCGCGCCGTTGCTGACGGTCAGCACACTCGATCGCACCTTCGCCCAACTCGGCTACGACCTCGACCGGCTGCGGGACGGGGACGGGCTGGTGCCGAGGCATTTCGTCGCCGCCATGCCGAGCGATATGCGGGCGATCCGCGTGCCGGCCAAGCGGAAGGCGCTGTTCATCATGACGGTGTTGCCGCTGATTCTTCAGGCGAACGACGAGATTCGCGCCGACCGTGCGCGGCTCGAGCGGATTCTCGAACACAAGGGCGACCTGCCCGCGGTCGACCGGCTTTGGCTGGCGGCCAAGGCGGAGATTTACGAGGTAAAGCGTGCCGATCTGAAGGGCCTGCGGGTCCGCATGGACGTGATCCCGCCCTCGCTGGCGATCGCACAGGCGGCGGAGGAAACCGGTTGGGGCACCTCCCGGTTCGTGCTCGAGGGCAACGCGCTGTTCGGTCAGTGGACCTTCTCCCGCAACAGCCACATGGTGCCCCGGAAACGCGCCGCCGGGCGCAAGCATCAGGTTCAGGCCTTTCCAAGCCTGATCGAGGCGGTCCGGGCGTATATGGAGAATCTCAATACCCACCGCGCCTACCGGGGATTCCGCACCTTGCGGTCCGCCCAACGGGCCAAGTCGCAACCGCTCCACGGCCTGGAACTGGCGACGACGATGACCAGTTACTCCGAGCGCGGCGAAAAGTACGTGGAGACAATTCAGGGATTGATCCAGTTCAACCGGCTGCAGGCTCTTGACGGCGCGCGGCTTGGCGTCGCGACGGTTTCCCGCCGTTCGCCGGAACCCGCGATTTAATAATTCGCTCTAACAGGCTGCTGGAAAAGTGGCTCGTTCGGCTTTGAGGGTGGCCTCATCGCCGAGATGGTAGGCAAACTCAATCTCCAACGATCCGTCGTCGAGGAGTTCGGCCGATCCCGACCCGTTGACTTCGTCCATCTCGTCGAAGCCGGCCCAGGTGAAGAACACGATGGACCGGCCGTATTCCAGATCGAGGCGGGCGTTCAGACGGCGGCGGCGGCGCGGCCTCACCAGCCCCTCCGCGCGCAACAACTCGCCCATGGTGCTCGCCGCCGGCCACGCCTGGCCGGGATGCTCGCGCATCAGCACCCCGCGCAGCTTGCGCGGACCCCAATGGGGACGCTCACGCCGCAGCGCCACAATCGCCGCCGCGGTCTCCGGCGCCATCGAACGGCCGTGGCGGCGCGGTGCGCGGGAGAGATCCTCAAGGCCCGCCGGGCCGTGCGCACGATAGCGGGCCAACCACTTGTAGCCCGTCTTGCGGCTGATGCCGTAGGCCGCGCACAGCACCGCCTCTATACTTACCCTCGAATTGCGACACGGGACGGGTACAGAAAAAAATGTTCCTGCTCCATTCGCTGAGTACAATGAAGGCTTCCCTTTAATTTTGATTTGCGCCGCCGCACGAAAAATTCAAAACTGACCGCCCTGGGACAAACCGAAGCCGGCGGGCAGCCGCCGCCATCCGAGATCGGGATCAAGGCGGCTTCCGTTCGCCGTCGCTCGGGATAGGATAAGAGCCACGGACCGATGTCGAACGCCCCCACCGGTAGAAGCGAGATACGCGCGGCGCTTTCGGAGAGCCGGCGGCTGTTCCTGTCGGTCGGCTTTTTCAGCATCTTTGTGAACCTGCTGATGCTGACCGGTCCCATCTTCATGCTTCAGGTCTACGACCGGGTGCTGACTTCGCGTTCGGAGGCGACGCTGGTGACGCTGGTCGTCATCACCGCGTTCCTGTTCCTGATGATGGGGATACTGGATCATGCGCGCGGGCGGGTGCTGGCGCGCGCCGGGGCGCGGTTGCAGGCCCGGCTGGATTCGCGGGTGCTGCGCGCGATTCTGACCCGGGCGATCGCGCCGTCCGAGCGGGCGCGCCCGGCGATGGGGTTGCGCGATCTCGAGGCGATCCAGCGCTTCACCTCGGGGACCGGTCCGTTCGCGTTTTTCGACGCGCCGTGGACGCCGGTGTTTCTGTGCGTCCTGTTCCTGTTCCACTGGATGCTGGGCGTACTGGCGGTGTTCTCGGGTTGCCTGCTGCTTCTGCTTGCGGTGATCAACCAGGCGCGGACCAGCCGCCTGCAGGCCGAGGTGGGCGAGGCGACGGCGCGCTCGGCGCACTTTATCGAGCAGATGCGCGCCGGCAGCGAGACCGTGCGGGGCCTTGGCATGCAGGACGCCGTGGTGGCGCGCTCGTCCGAGTTGAGGGGCGGGCTTCTGGAACGCGCGATGGCGGCTTCGGACCGGAGCGGTTTCTTCGGCGTGACGACCAAGACGCTGCGCCTGTTCCTGCAGTCGATGATGCTGGGGCTCGGCGCGTGGCTCGCGATCCAGGGGCTGGTGACATTCGGGGTGATCATCGCGGCGTCGATCCTGCTGGGGCGCGCGCTGGCGCCGATCGACCAGGCGGTGGGCCAGTGGCCGCTCTTGCAGCAGGTTCTGGCGGCGCGGCGCTCCCTGGCGCGGCTTCTGGAGGAGACGCCGCCCGAGCCGCCGCGGACGGAACTGCCCCGCCCCCGCGCGCTCCTCGAGGTCCAGGGCATCACGGTCGCCGCGCCGGGCGCGCGGGTTCCGGCGGTGCGCGGGGCGACATTCCGGCTCGAGCCGGGCCAGGCGGCGGGGATCGCCGGTCCCTCGGCGTCGGGCAAGTCCACCCTCGCCCGCGCGCTGGCCGGGGTGTGGCTTCCCGCGGCCGGCTCGGTGCGGCTCGACGGGGCGGAGCTCGACCAGTACGGCGCCGCGCTCGGACGCTATATCGGCTACCTGCCGCAGGAGGTCGTCCTGTTCGAGGGCACGGTGGCGGAAAACATAGCGCGCATGGACCCCGAGGCGAAAGACGCCGAAATCGTCGCCGCGGCGAAGCGGTGCGGGGCGCACGAGATGATCCTCAACCTGCCGGGGGGATACGATTTCGAGGTCTCGGCCGGCGGCGCCGCGCTGTCCGGCGGTCAGCGCCAGCGAATCGCGCTGGCCCGCGCATTCTACGGCTCGCCCGTCGTTCTGGTCATGGACGAGCCCGATTCGAACCTCGATTCCGAAGGGACGATGGCGCTGGCGCGCGCGGTCCAGGCTCATAAGCGGCGGGGCGGGGCGGCGGTGATCGTGGCCCACCGGCACGGCGCGTTCGCGCAATGCGACACGGTATACGTCATGGAGGGCGGACGCCCGGTCCCCGCCACGTCCGGCCGCGGCACGGCGCCGGTCCGCCAACTGAAGGCCGGCGCGGCCGCGAAGGCGGGCGGTCCCGCGCCCGTGGAGCCGGCGGCGGCGAAATCGCGCGATCGTCCCCCCGCGCCGGTCTACGAACCTGCGGCGGCCGGGGCGCGGGTCAAGCCGCTTCCCGCGAACGATCTCGACACCGCCCGCCGCGCCTTGGGGTCTCTTGAGCAACAGATCGACGCCGCCATCGCGCGGGTCACCGGCTACCGTCCGGATGCGGACGCGCAAGGCGGCGGGGACGGCATCGCCGCCGCGACGCCGGCAACCCGGGACCGGACGCCGTGACGGCGCCGTCCGCGCATGAGAGATTTTCCGCACGCCGGGGACTGCTTCTCGGTTTCGGCGGCGCGTTCGTGCTGGTCGCGGGCGTTGCCGGCTGGAGCGTGCTGGCGTCGGTGTCGGGTGCGGTGATTGCGGCCGGCTGGGTCGAGGTGGAGAATCGCAACCGGACGGTCGAGCACATCGACGGCGGCACGGTGAGCGAAATTCTGGTGCGCGACGGCAACCGGGTCGCCAGGGACGATGTGCTGCTGCGCTTCGGCGACGGGAAGCTGCGCTCGGAGGAAGCGATCCTTTCCGCGCAGCATGTCGAACTTGCCGCGCTGCGCAACCGGTTGGAAGCGGAGTTGCGCGCCGCGGGCACCATCGCCTGGGACGCCGATCTTGCCCGGCGGGCCGCCGCTGAGCCCAAGGTGAAGGCGGTTCTCGACGGCCAGGAGCGGCTTTTCCGGGCGCGCGCCCAGGCCCGTCTCGACCAGGTCGCGCGGTTGCGCGAACGGATCGGCCAGGCGCGCGACGAGATCACCGGGCTTCGCGCCCAGTCCCAGTCCCTGGAGCAGCAGTTCCAGCTGATCGACCGCGAACTCCAGGCGCAGCGGACGCTGTTCGAGAAGGGCCTGTCCCAGCTGCCGAGACTGCTCGCGCTCGAGCGCACCGCGAAGGGCCTGGAGGGCCGGTCCGGGGCCAATACCGCCAGGATCGCCGGCATTCGGGGCCGAATCTCGGAGTTGGAGATCCAGATCCTCCAGATCGGTTCCCTGCATATGGAGGAGGCCGAGGAGAAGGTCCGCGACGCGAGCGCGCAAGAGAACGAGGTGAAAGAGCGCTTGGCCTTGGTGCGCAAACGCCTGGGAAGGATGGAGCTGCGCGCCCCGATTGCAGGCGAGGTGTTCGGACTGACGGTCTTCGCCGCCGGAGAAGTGGTGCGGCCGGGCGAACCGATTCTGCAAATCGTGCCGCGGGACGCCGGCCTCGTGGTGACGGCGCGGCTCAATCCGATCGACGTGGATCAAGTGTATCCGGGACAGCCCGCGCTGCTGCGGTTCTCCGCTTTTCCCGCGCGCGAAACGCCGGAGTTCGACGGCCGCGTGGTCCGAGTGTCGGGCGATGCCGTGCGCGATCCGAATTCCGGCCTCTCCTGGTACGAGGTGCAGCTTGCGATGGACGCGCCGGGGGCGGGTACCGGAGAGGCGGACAGGGGGCGAGACGGAGACACGCGCCGTCTGTTCGGCCACCTGGAAGTGACGCCCGGCATGCCGGTCGAGGCGCTTATCCGGACCGGCGAGCGTTCCGTGATCAGCTACCTGGTGAAGCCGGTGAGCGACTTCTTCCACCGCTCGCTGCGCGAAGATTGAGTGACGGGGGCCCGCGGATGACCGACGGTTCCAAGGATGCGACGATCGAGATTTCCCTGACGAACGACCTGCGCAAGATCGCCCGGGTCGCGGCGCGCATCGACGAATACTGCTCGGCCCATGGTGTCGTCCCGGAGATCGCCTACTCCGTCAACCTGGCGATCGACGAACTGCTGACCAATACCATCAGCCACGGCTACGACGACGACGAGCCGCACCGCATCGAGGTCATCCTGCGCCTGGAGGGGGATATGGTCATCGTGGCGATCGTCGACGACAGCGCGCCGTTCGACCCGACGGAGATGCGCGAACCGGACATCGATGGCCTGATGGGCGGGGAGGAGATAGGCGGGCCGGAGATGGACGGGCTCGGCCTGCTGCTGGTCAACCGGACCATGGACGGCGTCGAATACCGCCGGCGGGGCGGCTGCAACGTCGTCACCCTGACCAAGAATGCGGCCGGACAGGAAAGCCGGTAATGTCTCGGGAGCGGGACCGTCATGCTCCGGCCTAGTTGCGGGGCATCCAGGATATTCACCACACTCCAGCCGTCATGCCCGTGCTTGACACGGGCATCCACGCTTAGCGGCCGGCGGCAGACGTGGATGGCCGGGCCACTTTGCCGGCCGGTTCGGCAAAGCCGGTCCAGTGGGCCCGGCCATGACGCTCTTCATGTGGCGCCGGGCGAGGGGGGCGCCAAATTTCCCGTGAAGAGCCGAAAAAATCGAAATTGCAAACAATGGTTTAATTTTGTTAAGGTTCGGCCTACGACGCTTGTGATACGGGGATAGTCCTCAGGAGGGTGAAGTTCGATGCCGATCTACATTCATGTCGGAGACTCGAGCGGCGAGAACCGCCAGGGCGGCGATGGCCTCGATATCATCGACCTGGGCAGCGGCGCCGACACCGCGGGCGGCGGCGGGGGCTTCAACATCATCCTCGGCGGCAGCAACGCCGATTTCCTTAGGAGCGAAGGCGTCTGGGAAGACATCCTCGGCGGCAGCGGCGACGACACGATCGTCGCGACCGGGTACGGCGGCTGGCTCTTCGGCGGCAGCGGCGCCGACACGATCACCGGTTCGGACAATGACTGGCTCAGCCCGGAACATATTTTCGGCGGCTCCGGCGACGACACCATCGACGGCGGCGGCGGCGGCGACTTCATCATCGGCGGGGCGGGAGACGACGACCTGACCGGCGGCGCCGGCGCCGATACCTTCTTCTTCTGGGAAGGCCACGGCACCGACACGGTCCAGGACTTCAATCTCGCCGAGGGCGACCGGATTCACCTGACCAATTTCGACAAGACGATCACCTGGGCGCAACTGCAGTCGAAGATCACGCTTGTCACCGACCCGAACGACCCCAATACGGTGACGGGCGTTCAGATCGACCTCAGCGACTGGGGCGGCGGCACGATCGTGCTCGTGGGCATCACATCCATCGAGGACGTCACCGAGGACATGTTCGTGCTCGACCAGATCGTGGGCAGCGACGACACCGACGATACCCTCGAGGGCGGCACCGACGACGACACGATGACCGGCGGAACCGGCGCCGACACTTTCGTCTTCGACGAGGACAGCGGCAACGACACGATCACCGACTTCAGCACGGCCCAGGGCGACAAGATCGACCTGAGCGGCTTCGATGCGGCGATCACCTGGGAACAGTTGAGTTCGAAGATTACGACCGTCACCGACGAGCACGGCACGGCGACGGGCGTCCGGATCGACCTCGGCGATTGGGGCGGCGGCACGATCACGCTGGAGGGCGTCGCGTCCGCCGACCTGACCGCCGACATGTTCGTGCTGCACGCGCTCACCGGCAGCGACGACTCCGACGACGTGCTGATGGGCGGGACCAGCGACGACACGCTGACCGGCGGGACCGGCGCCGACACCTTCGTCTTCGTCGAAACCTCCGGCAACGACACGATCACAGACTTCAGTCAGGCCGAGGGCGACAAGATCGACCTGTGCGGCTTCGACGCGGCGATCACCTGGAACATGCTGAGCACGAAGATCACGACGGTCACGGACCCGAACGACCCCAATACGGTGACGGGGGTCCGGATCGACCTCGGCGAGTGGGGCGGCGGCACGATCGTCCTTCAGGGCATTACCTCGGTCAGCGATGTGACCGAGGACATGTTCATCCTCCCGGGCGGCTCGACCATATGGCGTTTTGGCGCCGAGGGCGCCAACACGATCGCCGCCGGCGGCGGCGACAACATCATCTACGGCATGGAGGGCGACGACACGCTGCGCGGCGAGGGTGGCGACGACATGATCTTCGGCGGCGAAGGCGACGACACGCTGGACGGCGGCGTCGGCGACGATGTGCTGATGGGCGGCGAAGGCGACGACACGCTGGACGGCGGCGAAGGCGACGACATGCTGATCGGCGGCGAGGGCGACGATGAGTTGACCGGCGGCGGCGGGGCCGACACCTTCGTGTTCGGCGAGGACAGCGGCGACGACACGATCACCGACTTCGACACCACCCAGGACAAGATCCACCTGAAGAGCCTCTCGCAGACGATCACCTGGACGCAGTTGCAGTCGAAGATCACGCTTGTCACCGACGAAAACAACGTGGTGACGGGCGTTCAGATCGACCTCAGCGACTGGGGCGGCGGCACCATCACGCTGACCGGCATCACGTCGGTCTCCGACCTGACCGAGGAGATGTTCGTGCTCGACCAGATCGTGGGCAGCGACGACTCCGACGATACTCTCCAGGGCGGCACCAGCGACGACACGATGACCGGCGGGACCGGCGCGGACACCTTCGTCTTCGACGAAACCTCCGGCGACGACACGATTACCGACTTCGACACGGCCCAGGACCAGATCGACCTGACCGCCATCACCGCCTCGCTCACTTGGCAGCAGCTCCAGGCGGCGATGTCGGCGGTCGAGGACGATCCGAACTCGCTGGAGACCGAGTCGGGCACGGTCATCGACCTGACGGGCTTCGGCGGCGGCACGATCACGCTGGAGGGCGTCGCGTCCGCCGACCTGACCGCCGACATGTTCGTCCTCGACGACTTCGCCGGAGGCGACGGCGCCGACACCATCGAGGGCGGCACCACCGACGACACGCTGACCGGCGGCGGCGGCGCGGACACCTTCGTGTTCGACCAGGACAGCGGCCACGATACGGTCACCGACTTCAGCCAGGCCGAGGGCGACCAGATCGACCTGAGCGCCTTCACGGACATCACGTCGCCCGGCGACCTGCGCGGGTACCAAGCCGGCGACGCCGCCGTGATCTTCCTCGGTTTCAACGGCGGGGGCTCGATTACGCTGGAGGGTGTCCAGATCAGCGACTTGAGCGCGTCCGACTTCATTTTCTATCAGAGCGAGTATACCGGCACCGCGGAAGCGGACACGCTGACGGGCGGGGCGGGCGACGACACCATCGCCGGCCTGGGCGGCGACGACACGCTGACCGGCGGGGACGGCGCCGATAAGTTCGTCTTCGCCTCGGGCCACGGGGACGACACGATCACCGACTTCACCGACAGCGAGGATACGATCGATCTGAGCGCGTTCACGAGCATCACGGGGTTCGACGACCTGACCGTTACGCAGGACGGAAACAATACCGTGATTACAGTCCCCGGCGGCGGCACCATCACGCTGCAGGATTTTACGCAGAGCGACCTTGACGCGAACGACTTCGTGTTCCACGAGGAGCAGCAGGACGGCATGTAGGCGGCGGACCGGCGTCCGGCGCGGGAGGATGAGAACATGGCGAGAGTAGTGGGCACCACAAGCGACGAAGATCTCGCTGGAAGCGTCGGCGAGGAGGATTTCTTCGTCTTCACACAGTACAGCGGCAACGACACAATCGCGAACTTCGAGCCCGGCACGGATGTCGTCGATCTCTCCCATTTCGGCCGGGAAATCTCCTGGGCCGACCTGAGCGCCAGCATCACGACGGTCACCGATCCCGACGATCCGAATACGGTCACGGGAGTCGTCATCGACCTTACCGAATGGGGCGGCGGGACCATCACGCTTGATGGGGTCACCTCCGTGAGCGACCTCACCGAGGCCTCGTTCAGGATGCCGGCGGTCAACGTCATCGAGGGCACCGACGGGTTCGATCTTCTGGTCGTCCGCGGCTCCGGCATGGACGAGATGCATGGCGGCGCGGCGGGCGACATTCTGGACGGCGGCGGCGGCGACGACGTGCTCCACGGCGGCGGCGGCTACGACCTGCTGGTCGGCGGTGCCGGCGATGACGTGCTCCATGGCGAGGAGGGAAAGGACACCCTTGATGGCGGCACCGGCGACGATGTGCTCTACGGCGGCACCGGCGACGACACTCTGGACGGCAATGTTGGCGCGGACACCATCGTCGGCGGCCTCGGAAACGACACCCTGTGGGGCGACCGGTGCGCCACCGAGAAGAGCGCGGATACGTTCGTTTTCGGGCTGAACCACGGCAATGACACGGTCAAGGACTTCAGCACGACCGAGGGCGACAAAATCGACTTGACCGCCTTCACCGCCTCGCTCACCTGGGCGCAACTCCAGGAGGCGATGTCGGCGGTCGAGGACGATCCCCTCACGCCGGAGACCGAGTCGGGCACGGTCATCGACCTGACGGGCTTCGGCGGGGGCACGATCACGCTGGAGGGCGTCGCGTCCGCCGACCTGACCGCCGACATGTTCGTCCTCGACGACTTCGCCGGAGGCGACGGCGCCGACACCATCGAGGGCGGCACCACCGACGACACGCTGACCGGCGGCGAGGGCGCCGACACCTTTGTCTTCGCCTCGGGCCACGGCAACGACACGATCACCGACTTCACCGACGGCGAGGACACCATTGATCTGAGCACGTTCACGGGCATCACGGGGTTCAGCGACCTGACCGTCGCGCAAGATGGCAACAATACCGTGATTACGGTCCCGGGCGGCGGCACCATCACGCTGCAGGGCTTCACGTCGACCGACCTGGACACGAACGACTTCGTGTTCCACGAGGAGCAGCAGGACGGCATGTAGGCGGCGCGTTTCCCAACCGCCATTGGGTCTGTACTCAATTAACGGACTCCGGTTGGATCGAATGTCTGACAACGGACAGTCGGGTTAGAACTGGTTTTGCGAGAAATGAATTACCGACTACGCCATTGAAGGGATCGAGGGTAAGCGCCGCGCCGTCACCCTCGTTGTAGTCTGAGAATTTCGTGGTCATCTGGACCCCGTCAACGACGGAGGTGACAGATGTCAGACACATTGCATGAGTGAGTGACGGAGGACGCCACCGGCACCTTGATCGCGGCCGCGACGGGCGCGAACGGCGCGGGGGTCTGGCCGGAAGCGGTGAAGGCGCGGATCGTCCCGGAGACGTTCGAGGAGGGAGCGACGGTTGCCCGGCGCCACGGCCTCTCGCGAACGCAGTTGAACGGCTGGCGGCGCATGGCGCGGGACGGGCTTCTCGGCCCGGTCGCCGGCGCGGGCGACGATCCGTTCGACCTGGTCCCAATTACGGTGTCGGTCGCTGCCGAGCGGAACGGCGCGGCCTCGGTGCCCGCGGACGGT
>JAPPFK010000143.1 GCA_028823885.1 Rhodospirillales bacterium
CCCCATAAATGGGGGCGAGGGAGCGTTTGTCCCCTCTCCCCTTCAAAAGGGGGAGAGGGCGCCGGCGTGAAAGTAAAGAGAATGCACCCTAGCCGGCCGTGACGCGGGCGAGATAGCCCATCACGTCTTCGCTCGAAACCAGGTCGGCATACTTCTGGCCCATGTCGAACAGATTGGCCTCGTGGGGCTCGAGCGCCCGGTCGCCGACGCAATCGGTGACGACGATTGTGCGGAAGTTGTAACTCATGGAATCGACCACCGAAGCCCGCACGCAGCCCGATGTGGTGCATCCCGCCACCAGCACGGTATCCACCCGCCGGCCCGCCAGCCACGCGGCGAGGCCGGTGCCGAAGAAGGCCGACGGCTGGGTCTTGCGGAGAACGTACTCGCCGGCCGCGGGCGCCAGCGCATCGACCACCTGGCTGGAGTCCGCATGCTCGGTCAGGGTCTTCAGCCCGGGCGCCTTGTCGCAGAACACCCCGGCATCCGAACCGTCATCGGCATAGACGACGCGGGTGAACGCGACCGGGATTTTCGCCTCGCGCGCCGACGCCAGCAGGGCCCGGGTGGCGGCGATGGCCTCGCCGATATTCCCGCCGCCGAATTGATCCGGATCGGCAAAGCCGTTGACGAAATCGACGATCAAGAGAGCCGGCCGGTCGCCGAACCCGCTCGAATTGCCGAAATTCTGCTTTTGATAGACGTCCAGCTCGTTCATCCGGCTTCCAGGGCGCCCCGCGCGCTATTCCCAATGCCCGGCCGTTCCCTCGGCGAACGCCGGTGACATGGCGGCAGTGTAGTACGTCAAATCACGCTCGGCCACATAGAGCCGATCCAGGCAACCGGATCGGCCTCTTTCATTGCCGGGTCTCGACTGATTGGGGAATTCCGGTGTTTACTATGGGAACAAGCCGCCCGACGCAAACGCCGGGCGGACAGACACCGGAGACGCGCCCGCGATGCAATACCAATCCATCACCGTGCACGAAATGTCGCCCGCTTGCGGGGCGATCATCGAGGGGGTCGATCTCGCCGGCCCGGTCTCGAACCAGCAGTTCGATGAAATCCACTCGGCCGTGCTCGACCGGACCGTGGTCATTTTCCGGGACCAGGTGCTCAGCGAAGCGGAACACGTCGCATTCGCCCGGCGGTTCGGCGACCTCCAGCCGGCAGCGGTCTCCGGTTTCGAAAAGCACCCGCGCGAGCCGGAAATCGACATTCTGGAGTACGACGCGAACAACCCGCCCCATGTCACCCGCGACCTGTGGCATACGGATTTCGTCGGCCGGGAGAAGCCCTCCATGGGCACGGCGCTTTATGCCCGCGACATCCCGCCCGAGGGCGGCGACACCATCTGGGTCAACTCGGCGGCGGCCTACGAGGCGCTTTCGGACCGGACGAAGGCCCATATCGAGGGCCTCCAGGCCTATCACGATTCCTACCAGCCCTATGACGAGCACGTGCGCCCCGAACTGTGGGAAAACGGCTACAGAATTTATGATTCCGGCGAGCGGGCCAGATACCGTCCGGCCCTGCATCCGGTGGTCCGGACCCACCCGGAGACGGGAAAGCGCGGCTTGTTCGTCAACGAATCCATGACCAGCCTGATCAAGGACCTGGACCGGCGGGAGAGCGACTACCTGCTGCGGTACCTGTTCGACCATCTCAGGACGCCGGAGTTCCAGTACCGCCACAAATGGAAGGCCAACGACCTCGCCGTGTGGGACAACCGCCTGAGCCTCCACTACGCGCTGTTCGATTATTCGGAGCATCGATTGATGCACCGGGTCGTCATCGAGGGCGACAAGCCTGTCTGACGGCGCCTGCCCCAAAGGCTGTCCGGGGAATGGCGCGCCGGCGCCTCGTAGGGAGAATTGACGATCAGGCGATCGACGGTCGCGCCGCATCCAGCATGTGCAGCAATCGGATTTCGTCATCCTTGCGCATACTGGACTTCCGCCGTGTCGAGGACTTCCTGGCGGAAATACCGGCTCAAATCTTCCGGGGTCCGCAAATCCACCTTGCGGCCGCCGAACAGCGGCGACAGCTCGATCTCCATTCCGGCCACGCCCAACAGGCCGGGTGCGCGATCCGGCGCGAACTCGACCAGCACGTCGATATCGCTTTCGGGGCCGAAATCCGGCCGCAACGCCGAGCCGAAAATCGCCAGACGCCGGATTCCGTGCGCCTGACAGAAATCGGCCAGTTCGGACTTGGAGATAGAAAGTTGCGCATTCATGTCCAAATCACCTTGTTGGCGTTGATGTCGAAGCCAGCGGCTTTCAATTCCTGAACGAGTTTTACCTTCCAGGCGCCCGCATGGTCCAGCTTAGTATAGACCACACCGCCATAGTACGAAGCGCGCAACCCCTCCGGTTCGCATGCATGTGCGGCGTTGTTTCCCTTCCGCCGGCGGCGGATTCGTACCCGCCGGGAACGACGGCGCCGACACGTCCGGCAGTGTTCATCGCGGCCGGGGAAGAGCGTCATTTCGAGGGGTCTCGGTCGTGCGATCGACCCACATGTAATATAATATCATCTAATTCTAAGAAATGTTATACTATTCTATTTATGGAGTATTTTGGTTATATTGTTTAATTTCTTCAAATATTGTGATTGCAAGATGTCCAAATGGATTTTGACCGTGTAAAGTAGTCGATAGACGCGACGTCTCGCGAATACGGTTGGGCTGGAGTCGGCATGGTGGCGGAATTCCCCGACTTGCAACGGGCAACGAAGAAAGCGCCATGGATCAACTGATTCTTTTCCTCGATTTCCTGTGGAATTCGTTTCTCCTGCTGGGGCCGATGCTGCTGCTCGGCCTGTTCCTGGCGGGATTGATCCACGTTTTCATCTCGCGGGATGCCGTCTTGCGGTGGCTGCGCCGGGACAGCCTCAAGTCCGTCGCCTCCAGCTCGGCGATCGGCGTGCCGATGCCGCTTTGCAGCTGTTCCGTGGTTCCGGTGGTGGCGGAAAT
>JAPPFK010000185.1 GCA_028823885.1 Rhodospirillales bacterium
GGTCACGCCTGAGCGCCGGGTTCCAGGTCACGCGCCAATCCCGTTGTCAGCGAGGAAGCCGCTGAACAGAGCGAAGCATTGTTCCGGCTCCTCGAGCTGCAGGAGGTGGCTGGTATCGGGCACGACGGCGTAGTCGATGCCGAACGTCTTGGAGAACAGTTTGCAGCAGTGCGCGGTCATCGTCGCGTCCTCGGGCTCCGGGTCGGCGCCGATAATCAGGAGCGGGCGCGCCGGCGGGGGCGGCTTGCGCCAGATCGGCAGCCCGGCGACGTCGACATAGAGATCGGCCTCGACCGGGCCGGGGCAACGGAGCAGCCATTCGCCGCTGGCGGGATCGAAATGCAGCACCGAGCGCGCGTTGAGTTCCGCCACCCCTTTCCGCAGGCGGCGGAAGCGGGGCATGAAACGGAACACCTCGGCCAGTTCCTCGGGATTCCGGAACCGGTTCTGCCGAATCCGGGCGGTGTCGCGCAGCACTTCGCCCGTGGTCATCATCGGGCCTCGCAGCGGGTTCCCTTCCGGCGGGACCACCGGCGGATCGAACAGCACCAGCGCATCCCAGTGCCACTCGCCGCCGGCCACCGCGAGCAACGCCGCGATCGACGACATGGAGTGGAAAACGCCGATCGTGGTCTTCCCGCCCCATTCCTTGGCGATCGCGCCGTGCACCGCCGCATTGTCGCGCGCGAAGCGCGGGTAGCCATGCGGCTCGGCGGCGTGGAACGGGTTGCGCCCGCAGTTGCGAATATCGAACAAGGCGAGGTCGAACCGCTCCAGCATCAGCCGCCAGAACGGGAAGTAGGAATCGCTGGCGAAGCCGTTGCCGTGGCTTAGCACCACGCGCGGCCCGGACGGGTTGCCGTGGCGCACGACGCGTATCGGCGCGCCGTCGTCCATCGTGAGATCGAGGGTTGCGGCGGGCTCGGGCAGGGCGAACTCGACCGTTTCCCGGCGGCCTTCCGCATCGGAACGCGACTGATCGTTCACCCTGCCAGCCGCCCGGCGATTTCTTCGTAAGGCTCGAGCCTTCCCGTCGGGCCCATGGCCGCGAGCGTCGGCGCACTGGCGACCAGCCGCTCGGCGGCCTTGATCAGGTCCGCTTCCCCGACCGCATCGATGCGCTCGATGACTTCGCCGGTGGGAATGGTCCGGCCATAGACCTGCAACTGGCGGGCGGCGGCCTCGCAGCGGGACGAGGTGCTTTCGAGCGCCATCAAGGTCGATGACTTGAGCTGCGCCCGGGCGCGGCGGATTTCGTCCTCCGGCATGCCGTCCTTGAGGCGCACCAGTTCATCGCAGACGATGGGCACCACTTCGGCGACCTCGTCCGGGCCGGTGCCGGCATAAATGCCGAACAGGCCGCTGTCTGCGTAATTGGCCGCGAAGGAATAGATGGAATAGACCAAGCCCCGTTTTTCCCGGACCTCCTGGAACAGCCGCGACGACATGCCGCCGCCGACCAGCGTCGAGAGGACGGCGAGGGGATAGTAGCCCTCGTCATTGAAGGCGACGCCGTCGAATCCGAGCAGGATGTGAACCTGCTCCAGGCTGCGGTCTTCCCGGAAATCGCTGCCTGTGTACCTTGCCGCCTCGGGCGTGCCCCCATTGGCCGCCGGCAGCGTGTCGAAGGCATTGCCCGCCAGTTCGACGAACCGGTCGTGATCGACCTTGCCGGCGGCGGCGATCACCAGACGGGGGGCCGAATACTGCTCCTGCATGTAGCCGACGATACTGTCGCGGCTGAGGCCGGCGATGATGCCGGCCTCGCCCAATACCGGCCGTCCCATGGGCTGTCCGGGAAAGGCCGCTTCCTGAAACTTGTCGAACACCACGTCGTCCGGGGTGTCGTGGGCCTGGTGGATTTCCTGCAGGATGACCGCCCGTTCACGCTCCACTTCGTCCGCCGCCATGGTCGGGTTGAGGAGGATATCGGAAATAACGTCGATGGCGAGCGGCAGATCGTCCTCCAGCACCTTGGCGAAATAGGCGGTGTTCTCCCGCGCCGTGTAGGCGTTCAGGTGGCCGCCGACGCTTTCGATCTCCTCGACGATGGCCTGGGCCGAGCGGCGCTCGGTTCCCTTGAACGCCATGTGTTCGAGGAAATGAGAGACGCCGTTGACGGCGGCGTCTTCGTGGCGGGTGCCGACGGCGAGCCAGGCGCCGACGGAAACGGTGGCCACGGTCCCCATGGGGTCGGTGACCACCCGGATGCCGTTGGGAAGTTCGCTGACCCGAACGTTCACGCGGCGGGCCTCCCGGCGAGTTGGCCCGAGATGAAATCGGCCACTGCCCGGGTCTCGGCGGGCAGGACGTCCATTCGCTCCTCGCGCGCCATCAGGTCCGTGAGGCGCGGGGGCAGGGCCGGGTGGCGGCCGGTGGCCTCCTCGACCGCACGGGGGAATTTGGCCGGATGCGCGGTCGCCATGGTGATCACCGGCGTGTTGCCGATTTCGGCCCCGCGGGCCGCCGCCACCCCGATGGAGGTATGTGGATCCAACAGCTCGCCGGTCAGCCGGTAGGTCTCGTTGATCATCGCCTTGGTGGCGTTGTCGCCGATCCGGCAGCCCTCGAACTGTTTGCGCATGGCGCGCCAGCGGACCTTGCCGAAGTCGACCCGGCCGTTCTTGCGGAAGCGCCGCATCATCTTGGCCACCGCCCGGCCGTCCCGGCGGTAGTGCTCGAACAGCAAGCGCTCGAAATTGCTGGAAATCTGGATGTCCATGGACGGGCTCAGCGTCGGCACCACGTCGGCCGTCTCCATGGCCCCGCTGTCGAAAAACCGGGTGAGGATGTCGTTGGCGTTCGAGCCGACGATGAGTTTTTCGATAGGGAGGCCCAGCCTGCCGGCGGCGAAGGCGGCGTAGACGTTGCCGAAATTGCCCGTCGGCACCGAGAACGCGACCTTGCGGTCGGGCGCGCCGAGCGAAAGCGCGCTCGAGAAGTAATAGACCATCTGGGCCATGATCCGCGCCCAGTTGATGGAATTGACGGCGCTGAGCCCGAACCGGTCGCGGAACGGCAAATCGGCGAACAGGGCCTTCACGATGTCCTGGCAATCGTCGAAGGTGCCCTGGATGGCGATGTTGTGGACGTTGGCGGAGGTCACCGTGGTCATCTGGCGGCGCTGGACGTCGGAGACCCGGCCGTGCGGATGCAGAATGAAGATATCGATGCTGTCCTTGTCCCGGCAGGCTTCGATGGCGGCCGATCCCGTATCCCCCGACGTGGCGCCGACGATGGTCACCCGCTGGCCGCGTTTCGAGAGCACATGGTCGAACAGCCGTCCGACCAACTGCAGGGGATAGTCCTTGAAGGCCAGGGTCGGCCCGTGAAACAGTTCGCACAGCCACAGGCCGTCATCGATCTGTTTCAGCGGCGCCACCGCCGGATGGCCGAAGCCCGCATAGGTCTCCCGCACCATGGGCGCGAAATCGGCTTCGGGGATTTCGCCGCCGATGAACGGGGTCATCACCCGGACGGCGATGTCGGCATAGGAGCGGCCCCGCAGGTCCCTGATCTCGCCGCGGCTCAGCTTGGGCCATGCCCCGGGCACGTAAAGCCCGCCGTCCCGGGCGAGCCCGGTCAGCAGCACATCGGCAAAATCGAGGTCGGGGGCCTCGCCCCGGGTGGAGACGTACTTCATGCGCCGCACCCTATCTTGCGGGCGCTCAAGCGTCCAGGTAGCGGGCGCGGAGGTGGGACTTGAAGGTCTCGACGTCGAGGGGGCGTCCAGTGGCCCGGGTGAGCAGCTCTTCGGAGGAATAGCGCCGGCCGAGGCCGTGGACGTTCCGGCCGAGCCAGGCATAGTGCTGCCCGAAGTTGCCGTGCCCGATGGCCGGCAACAGGTCCGCGTCCGCTTGCCTGGCCGCATCGAAAAGCTGCGCCGCGCCGATGGCTCCCAGCGTGTAGCTCGGGAAATAGCCGAAGGCGCCGTCGTACCAGTGAATGTCCTGGAGGACCCCGAGGCCGTCGTCCGGCGGCACGATGCCGAGCAGCCGCTTCATGCCGTCGTTCCAGGCGCCGGGCAGGTCGGTGAGGGTGAGATCGCCGCCGATCAAGGCGCGCTCCAATTCGTAGCGCAGGATGACATGGGCCGGGTAGGTCACCTCGTCGGCATCGACCCGGATGAAATCGGGCTTCACCCGGGTATAGAGCCGGACAAGATTCTTGGGGTCCCAGGCCGTGCCGCCGCCGCCGAATGCCTCCTGCATGAGCGGCGCGGCGAAGCTCAGGAATTCAGGGCTTCGGCAGGCCTGCATCTCGATGATCAGGGACTGGCTTTCATGGATATCCATGCCGAGGGACTCGCCCACCGGCTGGCGGCGCCAGTCGGCCGGCAGGCCCTTCTCGTAGAGGGCATGGCCGGTCTCGTGCAGCACGCCCATCAGCCCGAAAACGAAATCGTCGTCGCTGTACTTGGTGGTGATGCGGAGGTCCCCATGGGTGCCGCTGGAGAAGGGATGCAGGCTCTCATCCAGTCGGCCGGCCTCGAAATCGAAACCCAGGCGGCGCATCATGTCCTCGCCGAGCCGCCGTTGCCTGGCGGTGGGAAACGGACCCTCGGGGATCAACGGCGCCGGCTCCGCCGCCTGCTTCTCCATGACCTGCCCCAAAAAGTCCGGCAGGAAGGCGCCCAGATCGCCGAACACCAGGTCGATTTTTTCCGACGTGATCCCGGGGGAGTACTTCTCCATCAGGGCGTCGTAGGGGCTGAGATTCAGTTTCCCGGCGCGGGCTTCGGCGGTCTCGATCACCAGGTCGAGGACGGTCTGCAACAGAGGCCGAACCGACGCGAAGTCGCGCGCCGCCCGGGCGTCGCGCCATTTGGTTTCGCACGCGGTGACCGCCCGGGCGAGTGCGGCGACCAGATCGCCGCTGACCGCGGTGGCGCCGGTCCAGCGGCGCTTCATCTCGCCCAAATTCGCCTGTTGCCACTCGTCGAGGCCGCTCTCGATTTCGGCATCCTGGATCAGTTCCGCGGTGACATCGGCGGCGAGGATTTCATGGCGAATGGCGCTCAGCGCCGCCAACTGCTCTCCCCGCGCCTCGGCGCCGCCCGGCGGCATCATCACGGACTGGTCCCAGTGGAGATGCATGGCCGCCTGACCGACGGCGCTCAGCCGCGCGAATCGCGCCTCCAGTTCCTCGTAGGCGCTCATTGTCCGGCTAGACCAGCGCGCCGATCCAGTGATCGGCAAGCAGCGCCACGAAAACCAGGAACAGATAGAGGATGGAATAGCGGAACATCTTCCTCGGCGCCTCCGCGCCCTCGGTCCTTCGGACACGGACGGCGTGGCGGATGAAATTGAGGCCGAACAGGGCGATCGCCGCGCCGCCCCAGAGGCTGGTCATGCCGATGGGAACCGGCAGCAGGGTGATCGGCACCAGGATCAAGGTGTAGATCAAAATCTGCCTTTTGGTTTCGGTCTCGCCCGAAACCACCGGCAGCATGGGCACGCCGGCATTCTCGTAGTCGCCGGAACGGTAGAGAGACAGGGCCCAGAAGTGGGGCGGGGTCCACATGAAAATGATGGCGAACAGGACCAGCGCGCCGAGGCCGACATCGCCGGTGACCGCCGCCCAGCCGATCATCGGCGGGATGGCGCCGGACGCGCCGCCGATGACGATATTCTGCGGGGTGCGGCGTTTCAGCCAGATGGTGTAAACGAACACATAGAAGGCGATGGTGAAGGCGAGCAGGGCGGCCGCGACGGCATTTACCCAGATGGTCATGCCGACCACCGAGACGACGGCCAGAACGGTGCCGTAGACCAGCGCCGCCCCGGGTCTCAGTCGTCCGCCGGGGATGGGGCGCTGCATGGTGCGCTCCATCCGGCCGTCGATGTCCCGGTCGTACCACATGTTTATGGCGCCGGAGGCGCCCGCGCCCATGCCGATGAAGACCACGGCCAGCAGGCCGGTCAGCCAATCGATGGACCCGGGCGCGAGCGCGAGTCCCGCATATCCGGTGAACAGCACCAGCGACATGACCCGCGGCTTGAGCAGCAGGGCGTAGTCGACGATCGGCCGGTTGGCGGCAGGTTCCTCGATTTTTGCCCGATCGGGGGCGAATTTTGCCGTTTGGTCGGTGGGGCCTGTCATCAGAGTTCTTTAAGTCTCAATCCTCAGGTTGGTTTTTTTGACTATCAAACAGAGGGGATTCGAAGTTGTCCTGATAGTAAAATTTGTAGATCGAAACAATTCCCCAGCCCAAGCTGTATAGACCGGCGTACAGCGCGACCTGAAAGAGACTGATTTCCATCCATCCCATGGCGTCCCAAACTGCATGAAGCATCAGCATGGCAAACGCAAAGAAGCCGACCCAATAAGAGAAAAACCCGTAACGAATGACGTAGCGGACAAGCCCCATTTCTTCAGGAGGCGGAAACGGATTTTCCCTGGACCAGAATTTGGACATGCTGAACCCTGCTCGCGTAATTCTCCGAAGCGGCGCTAACCTACACTTTGGGATGGCGTTTCCGCATCCCCTTTTTGCGCCGGGCCCGAGGTTTTATTTCCCCCGAGCAGCGCCCTGGCGGCGATGTAGATGAACAGCACCCCGCCGACGATGGCGAGGCCGCCGCCGCCCGACTGTATGCCGGCGGCCAGCTTGCCGGCGGCCGTGTCGGGATCGAAACCGACGCCCGCGACCTTGCGCGCCGCGCCCATGCCGCCGGCGGCAAACATGCCGGCGACGAACAGCAATTGCCCTACGGCGTAAATGACGATCTGCCAGGAGGCCAATTTGCCCGAACCCGCGTCCCGGCTGGCCAGCGGCAGGAAGCGGGTATAGAACAGCCCCACGAAGGCGAGATTGATGCCGCCGATCACCCCATGATAGTGAGCCGGCGTCCGCGTATCGGCGCCATCGACGAACAGGCCGAAGGCGCCGCCGACGGCGAACAGGATCACCGAGCTGACGAGGCTCAGGCCCGCGACCCCCGTCCAATCGATGGCGTCGCGCCGCCGCCAGCCGGCCCAAGCGGCCGCGCCGAGAAACAGCAGCGCCGGCGGGGCGAGGGCATACTGGAGATCGGTGAAGGCCTGGAGGAATTCCCCGGTCTGAATATCGAATAGGCCGAAGAACGCAATCCCCGCCAAGCCGCCGGCGAAGGCCAGGCCGGCGACCCACCGGCTGAGCCGGAGACCGGCCAACGGACCGGCGGCCATGGTTTCGGTGAGCAGCCCCCAGGCGGTCAGCATCATCGCCAGATTGACGAATTGCAGCATATGGCCGCCGCCCCACATCAGGCGCTCGTTGAAATCGTGGTCGACGGGAAATCCGCCGAGGCGCCACGCCGCCAGCAGGAACCCGGCCATGGAGGCGACGAACAATATTCCGGCGGTCATGATCAGCGGCGTGCCAGGGCCCAGCAGGTTGGGCCCCCGGGCAAAGGCCATCAGCATGCGCAGGACGGCAATCAGGATGCCGAGGCCGAACAGGACCAGCCCGCCATAGAAAACCGGATCGATGATCACCGGAATGTAATTGTTGAGGGTCGGCTCGCCGTCGAAGAAGGCGGGCGTGATGATCGCCACCGTCCCGGTGACGGCCAGCACCAATCCCGCCTCGCCCAGCCGTTGGGTGCTCTCGCCGGCCGGCGAAGAGGCGGCCGCCCATTGGGCGAAGCAGGCGAGGACGGCGAGGAACCAGACGGCGAAGGACAGGGCGACATGGGCGACCAGTCCCTTTTCGAAAAACGCCGCGGGCCACGGCACCATTTCGGAGACGACCGGCATTCTGGACAGCACCAGCAGCACGGCGAACAGGCCGGCCAGGGCCAGGGATGCCACCGCGAGCGCCGCCCAGCCGCGCATCAGCCGGCGGCCGCGGCCTTGCGGCAGGGTCTCGAAGGCGGGCGCCATCAGCATCGGCGGCGCCCCTCAGAGGCCGGCGGTTTGGACGGGGTAGATCTGATAGAGCATCACGTACACCGCGATGCCCGAGACCGAGACGTACATCCAGACCGGCCACGTCCAGCGGGCCACGGCGCGGTGGCCGTCGAAGTTGCCGCGAAGGGCCCGCCACACCGTCATCAGCACCATCGGCACGATGGCCATGGCAAGCACGACGTGGGTGGCGAGCAGCGTGAAATAGAAGATACGCACCGGCCCTTCACCCTGGAATTCGAAGATGGGCGCAAAGAACCGCAGCGTCACGTAGCTGACCAGGAACACGCCCGACACGCAGCCGGCGGCGATCATGACGGCGCGGTGGGCGTCCTTCCGGCCGCCGCGGATCAGGATAAACCCGGTCAGCAGCAAGATCGTCGCGACGGCGTTCAGGCCGGCGTTCAAGTGGGGAAGGACCTGGATCGCCATGCCCGCCGCGTCCCCTCAGGAGAACCAGCCGGTCTTGATCACCGTCGCCGCGAACATGCCGATGGCGGCGAGCGCAAGAATAACGGCGAACACGATTTGCTTGGAGCGGGGCGTCACGGGTTGGTCACTCTTTAAACGATTATTGACGGATACGGCGCCGGAACAGCAATGGACCGTCCAACGGGAGGCCTGATGATGTCTCGGGGAGGCGAGATGTAGCACCGGCCATCGGGCGGAGCAACCGATGGCCGCGCGCCAAGCAGGCGGGAACCTCGCGCGATTGCTACCGGTTCGCAAAAACGCTTGAATTTCCGCCGAATATTCCCACTTCTCCTGGTGTGGATGTCCTTTACCGCCCCGGTCATATCGGGTATAGGGATGATCAATGAAGGCCGCCCGTTCGGGGCGCCGAAAGATGTCTGGAAGGACGCATCGGCTGATCCAGTTTCCGAAGAATATAATTGGATCCCGGGATTATCGTCCCGTCGCAAATGCGCCTGCGCTATTCAACTGAGGAACCGCAATTACATGAAAATGTCTCGTTGGATTTCCATGGCCGCCGTATTCGCTGTTGGGCTGATCACGTCCGCCGGCGCCATGGCGCAGCAACCTCATCCGTGGCAGATGAATTTCCAGAAGGCGGCGACGCCGGTGATGGAAGATATCGTCGAGTTCCACAACTGGCTGCTGGTGATCGAGGTCGCCATCGTCATATTGGTCCTGGGGCTGATGGTGTACATCGTCATCAAGTTCAACGCGAAGGCCAACCCGGTTCCGTCCAAGACCACGCACAACGCGCCGCTGGAGATCATTTGGACAGTCGTTCCAATCGTTATCCTGGTGGCCATCGCCGTGCCGTCGATGAGGCTGTTGTTCTTTATGGACAAGGCCCCGAACCCGGAAATGACCCTGAAGGTCATCGGCAATCAGTGGTTCTGGAGCTACGAATATCCTGATCACGGCAACTTCACCTTCGATTCCAATCTGACCCAGAAGGAAGATCTGCCGGACGACAAGAAATCTCTCTACCTGCTCGAGGTGGACAACCACGTGGTGCTGCCGGCGGACACCAGCATCAGGCTCCTGTTCACCGCCAACGACGTGCTCCACAACTGGGCGATCCCGTCCTTCGGGGTCAAAATGGATACGGTGCCGGGACGCATCAACGAAGCCTGGATCCAAGTTCCCTTCAAGGACATGGGCACATATTACGGTCAGTGCTCCGAACTGTGCGGCGTCAATCACGGTTACATGCCCATCGCCGTGGACATCGTTTCCAAGGCGGAATTCGCGGCCTGGGTCGAAAAGGCCAAGGAAGAGTTCGCCCGTGCCGATGAACCGGCGGTCGATGTCGCCCGCATTGGCGCCGGGCCCGCTGCCGACGGCCGGTAGGCGCGGCCAAAGGTAGAAGAAGCGATAGAAGAAGAGATAGAAGAGAGGAATATCCATGTCTGATGCCGCAGCCGCACACGATCACGGCCACGACGACCATCATGGTGCGCCGGCGGGCTGGCGCCGCTGGGTCTATTCGACCAACCACAAGGATATCGGAACCCTGTACCTCGTCGCGGCGATGGTCTCGGTGCTCATTGGCGGCGCGTTCTCGTTTATGATCCGGCTGGAACTTCAGTCGCCGGGCCTGCAGTACATCGAGGACCTGCAGTTCTACAACGTTCTGGTGACCGCCCATGGCTTCGTCATGGTGTTCTTCTTCGTCATGCCGGCGCTCATCGGCGGATTCGGCAACTGGTTCATCCCGTTGATGATCGGCGCGCCGGACATGGCGTTCCCGCGGATGAACAACATCTCGTTCTGGCTCCTGGTGGTCGGGCTTCTGCTGCTGATGACCTCGGCCCTGGTCGCCGGCGGCGCGGGGACCGGCTGGACGGTCTATCCGCCGTTATCGAACGCCACCTTCCATAGCGGCGCCGCGGTCGACTTCGCGATCCTCAGTCTTCACGTGGCGGGGGCTTCTTCGATCCTCGGCGCCATCAACTTCATCACCACCATCATGAATATGCGGGCGCCGGGCATGACCTATCACCGGATGCCGCTGTTCATCTGGGCCATGCTGGTGACCGCGTTCCTGCTGCTGCTGGCGCTTCCGGTTCTCGCCGGCGCGCTGACCATGCTGCTCACCGACCGCAATTTCGGGACCACGTTCTTCGAGGCTTCCGGCGGCGGCGATCCGATCCTCTGGCAGCACCTGTTCTGGTTCTTCGGCCATCCGGAGGTCTACATCATGATCGTTCCGGCGTTCGGCGTGATCAGCCATGTGGTCTCCACGTTCTCCAGGAAACCGGTCTTCGGCTATCTCGGCATGGCCTACGCCATGGCGGCCATCGGCTTCATCGGCTTTATCGTGTGGGCGCACCACATGTTTACCGTCGGCTTCAACGTCGAGACGCGGGCCTACTTCGTTCTGGCGACCATGGTGATCGCGGTGCCGACGGGCGTGAAGATTTTCTCCTGGCTGGCGACCATGTGGGGCGGGTCCATCGAATTCCGGACCCCGATGCTCTATGCCATGGGCTTTATCTTCCTGTTCGTGGTCGGCGGTGTGACCGGCATTACCCTGGCGAACGCCGGCGTCGACATCGCCTTCCATGACACCTATTTCGTGATCGCGCACTTCCACTACGTGCTGTCCATCGCGGCGGCCTTCGGCATTCTGTCGGGCTTCTTCTACTGGTTCCCGAAGATGTGCGGCAAGATGTACAACGAGGGCCTGGCCAAGATCCAATTCTGGCTGATGTTCATCGGCGTCAACATCCTGTTCTTCCCGCAGCACTTCTCGGGCATGGCGGGGATGCCGCGGCGTATCCCGGACTATCCGGAGGCCTACGCGGGGTGGAACTTCGTGAGTTCCATCGGCGCCTACATTTCCTTCGCCGCCTCGCTGCTGTTCTTCTATATCGTCTTCCAGACCCTGCGGTCGGGCGAGAAGGCGCCGGCCAATCCGTGGGGCGAGGGCGCGACGACGCTCGAATGGCAGGTGCCGTCGCCGGCGCCGTTCCACACCCACGACCAGACGCCGGACATGCGTCCGCAACCGGCCGAATAGGAGACGGGATTGAGCGCGGGCCCGAAAATCGCCAGGCGGCGCCCGGCCGGCAACGGCGCCACCGCGTTGTCGCTCGTGGTCGTCGTTGCGGGCATGGTCGGTTTGGCGTTCGCCGCCGAGCCGCTCTATCGGACGTTCTGTCAGATAACCGGCTTCGGCGGCACCACCCGGACGGCGGACGCGGCGCCCCGCGGGATTGCCGACAAGCTGATCACGGTGCAGTTCGACGCCAACGTCAACAGTCAGCTGCCGTGGCGGTTCCGTCCGGTTCAATCGAGCGTCAAACTGAAGCCGGGGCAGGAGGCGCTCGTCTTCTACGAGGCGACCAACCTCGCCGACGAACCCATCGTCGGAACGGCGGTGTTCAACGTGGCGCCGTTCAAGGCGGGCTCCTACTTCAACAAGATTCAGTGCTTCTGCTTTACCGAACAGGTGCTGAAGCCCGGCGAATCCGTGGTTATGCCGGTCACCTTCTTCGTCGATCCCGACATGGCGGCCGATGCCAATACGGCGGACGTCTCGACGATCACGCTTTCATACACGTTCTACGCCGCCGACGATCAATCGAAAGCGGCCGGGATGAGCGCGGACCGGGGCGCCCCTTCGGCGGCCTCCGACAGCAAGAGTTAAGAACAAGGACAGCGATCTATGGCGAGTGACGCAACCTCCAAACCCCATCACTGGCATGTCGCCGATCCGAGCCCCTGGCCGATCGTCGGCTCGGTCGCCGCGCTGATGATGGCTGTCGGCGGAATCATCTACATGCATACCGGCTTTATCTGGGGATTTCTCCTCGGTGTCGTGTTGACCATGTTCACCATGGTGGTGTGGTTCAAAGACGTCGTCCTGGAGGCCGAGACCCCCGGGCTTCACACGCCGCCGGTACAGGTGGGTCTGAGGATCAGCTTCCTGCTTTTCATCGTCTCCGAGGTGATGTTCTTTTTCGCCTTCTTCTGGGCGTTCTTCCATTCCAGCCTGCCGATCCTGAACCTGGTGGCGGGCCCGTGGCCGCCCGAGGGGATCGAGGTTCTCCACACCTGGGATATTCCGTTCCTCAATACCCTGATCCTGCTGAGCTCGGGGGCGACCCTGACCATCGCCCACCATGCGCTGATCGAGAACAACCGGGACCGATTCCTCAACTACACGCTGATCACCGTGATCCTCGGATTCATTTTCCTGGGCTTCCAGATTTTCGAGTACTCGGTCGCCACGTTCGGCTTGCAGGACGGCATCTACCCCTCGACCTTCTTCCTGGCGACGGGTTTCCACGGCTTCCATGTACTGATCGGTGCGGTGTTCCTGACGGTCTGCTACTTCCGCGGACGCAGCGGCCACTTCAAGCCGGATCACCACGTGGGTTTCGAGGCGGCGGCCTGGTATTGGCACTTCGTCGATGTGGTGTGGCTGTTCCTGTTCATTAACGTCTACTGGTGGGGATCGTCGCCCCTCGGCCATCTACAGCCGTGAGCACGGCGTTTCCGCCGGAGAAAGCCACCCGCAATCCCATTCGCGCCGCCGTGGCCGGGCGCTGCCCGCGCTGCGCCCGGGGCCGGCTGTTTCAGGGCTACCTGACGGTCGCCGATACCTGCGATTTCTGCGGATTGGACTACGGCGGACACGATGCCGCCGACGGTCCGGCGGTCTTGATCATCCTGTTTCTGGGGTTCGTCATCGCCGGCATGGTGGCGTGGTTGGAACTGGTCCACCAGCCGCCCATCTGGGTCCACATGATCGTCTGGCCGCCGGTGATCTTCGTCCTGTCCATGGCCTGCCTGAGGCCGCTGAAGGGGGCCTTCATCGGCATTCAGTACCGATACCGTTCGGTGGACCGGGAATTCCCCGGCGGCTGGGAATAGGCGGCCCCGCTAGAGCTTGAATGATCTGGCCACGTAGCCCGCCAATTGTTCCACGCATTCCTCGACGGAGTGCGACATGGTGTCGACGATCAACTCGGCGTTTTCAGGCGTCTCATACGGTGCCGAAATACCGGTGAACTCCGGAATCTCGCCGGCGCGCGCCTTCTTGTAGTGCCCCTTCGGATCGCGGGATTCGCAGGTCGCGACATCGGCCTTGATGTAAACCTCGTGAAAGGCGTCCCCCGCGGCATCCCGCGCCATGCGGCGATCGGCCTGATAGGGTGAGATGAAGGCGGTGACGACGACCGTGCCGGCCTCGGCGAACAACGCGGCGACCTCGCCTATCCGCCGGATGTTCTCCGTCCGATCCTCGGGCGAAAAGCCGAGGTCGCGGTTGAGGCCGTTTCGGACGTTGTCGCCGTCAAGCATGTAGGTCTGATATCCCTCGTCGAACAGGCGCTGTTCGAGATGGGTCGCCAGGGTCGATTTGCCGGAACCGGGCAGGCCCGTAAACCACAAGACCCCTCCCTTGTGTTTATTGGATTTCCAGCGTGCGTCGTTCGGAACCCGGTGCTGAACGGCAACCAGATTGGATGATTTAGCTTCCACGATATGCCCCGTTCGATAGGAGAGTGCCCCGGACGATTGCTCGGGGGCGGATCAAATGAACCACTCCAAGAGGCTCGTCAAGAGTTTAGATGTCGCGGGCGCCTGCCGTTCATCTCTTGAGGCGGGCCTTGTAGGCGGCGGGCATGTGGTCCGACCCGGGCTGGTAGGCGACGGTGTAGTCGCCGAACGCCTTGATGGCGCTGTCTACGTTTTTGTCTTCCCTCAATTCGAAGGCGTCGAACCCGCAGCGCAGCATGAAAAACAGCTGGTCCTGGAGAACGTCGCCGGTGGCGCGGATTTCGCCTTTGAAGCCATAGCGCTCGCGGAGCAGCCGGGCATGGGAAAACGGCCGGCCGTCATTGAAATTGGGAAAATTCAAGGCCACCAGGTCGAAGCGTCCCAGGTCCTCCGCGATCTCGTCGGGCGCTTCATCGCTGTCCAGGCGGATGCCTAGCGGGCCATTGTGGGAGCGGATGGATTCGCCCCGCTCTCGCCAGCACTTGAGCCCGACAATGACCGGCGAGCCGTCGGTGGGCAGCGGGTCCTCCTCGCCGACGGAAACCCACTCGTCCTCGGAAAGCGCCTTGTCTCTAATGAGCGGCATAGAGGGCGTCCTTGAAGGGCTCGTCACCGACCCGGCGGTAGGTGTCGAGGAACCGCTCGCCGTCCCGACGCCGGGCGCGATAGGTGTCGACGAGCGTCTCGACGGCATTGACCACGTCTTCGGAGGCGAAGGCGGGCCCGACCCGCTTGCCGATGTCGGCGTCCGTGTCCGACGACCCGCCAAGGGTGATCTGATAGAACTCCTCGCCGTTCTTTTCGACCCCGAGGATACCGATGTGGCCGACGTGATGGTGGCCGCAGGCATTGATGCAGCCGGAAATATTGATCCGAAGTTCGCCGATGTCCGACTGGCGTTCGATCTCGTTGAACCGTTCGGCGATGCGCATGGCGACCGGTATGGAGCGCGCCGTCGCCAGGGAGCAGAAATCCATCCCCGGGCAGCTGATGATGTCGCCGATCGCTTCGATGTTGGGGGTGGCGAACCCGAGGTCGGTCAGCCGCCTCCACAGTTCGGGCAGGTCCTTTTGGCGCACATCGGCGAGGACCAGGTTTTGGCGGTGGGTTACCCGGATGTGGCCGAGGCTGAACTCGTCCGCCAGGTCGGCCACCGCATCCATCTGATCGTCGGTGGCGTCGCCCGGCGCCTCGCCCAGCGGCTTCAGCGACAGATTGACGATGGCGTAGCCCGGTTGCTTGTGGGCGGCCACGTTCCGGTTGAGCCATTGCCCGAAACCGGCCTCATTCTCCGATGCCGCGATCACCTCGGGCGTGCCGTCCGGCAGGTCCTCATAGTCCGGCGGTGCGAAGAACCCTTTGATCCGGTCGAGTTCCGCCTGATCCAGGGTCAAACGGTCATCCTCTTCCATATTGGCGTATTCGGTCTCGACCTTTTCGGTGAAGGTCTCGGTGCCCAGTTCGTGAACCAGGATCTTGATCCGCGCCTTGTAGATATTGTCCCGCCGGCCTTCCATGTTGTAGACCCTGAGGATGGCCTCCAGATAGCGGAGGATTTCATTCTTCGGCAGGAATCCGCGGACCACCTTGGCGATGAAGGGGGAGCGTCCGAGCCCGCCGCCGACCAGCACCTTGAAGCCGACGTCGCCGGCTTCGTTCTTCACCATGCGGACGCCGATATCGTGGACGTTGATTGCCGCCCGGTCGGTTTCGGCCGCGGTGATGGCGATCTTGAACTTGCGCGGCAGGAAGGAGAATTCCGGGTGAAGGGTGATGAACTGGCGGATGATCTCGGCGTAGGGCCGGGGATCCTCGATTTCGTCCCGGGCGACGCCCGCGAAGGGATCCGAAGTGACGTTCCGGTTGGCGTTGCCGCTGGTCTGGATGGCGTTCATCTCCACCTCGGCGAGGTGGGCCAGGATGTCCGGCGTATCCTCCAGCTTGGGCCAGTTGTACTGGATGTTCTGGCGGGTGGTGAAATGGCCGTAGCCCCGGTCGTATTCCCGGGCGATGAAGGCCAGCTTGCGGAGCTGCTTCGACGACAGCAGCCCGTAGGGAATGGCGACCCGCAGCATATAGGCGTGAAGCTGCATGTAGAGGCCGTTGCGCAGCCGGAGCGGCCGGAACTCGTCCTCGGACAGATCGCCGCGCACCCGGCGGGCGACCTGATCCCGATACTGCTCCACCCGCTCGTTGACCAGGGTCCGGTCGAATTCGTCGTATTTGTACATCATGTTCATGGCGAAGCTTCCTGGGGTGGGGCTAGCGACCGCTGCCCGTCAGCGCGATTGTCGGGCCCTTGGCCCGTACCTGCTCGCGGAACCGAACCGGCCGAACGTCGGTTCCGGCGGCCTCCACGGCGATAAGATAGGCGTCGACAACGGTGCAGTCGTCGACGGATTTGTCGGCGGATTTCAGCAGTGCATCGGCTTCGCCGTCGGTGACGAAATGACCTTCGTTCACCGACGTGCTCCAGCCGCCGTCGGCGGTCATATAGACCACGGCGCCGTCGCTCAGACGGTTTGCGGTCACCATTTGGTGGCTCATGGCGGAAATCCGTCAAAAGTGGAGCGGCACTATAGTTTGCACATTCTGATGTGTAAATGCCGCTTTAATAACATTATTTTTGTGTGATTAATGCGTCTTTTTGTGCCCGGGGCGACGGATTTGCGCGTGCCGGGCGTTAGACTGGTACGATACGAACATGCTTCGGTTTCGAATGGTTTGGGGAGTTCAAGGGGCCGTTCGGCAGGATCAGGCTCAGGTGCCGCCGGTTCGGCGCATCGACGAGACCGCTTTCCGGGATCGACTTCGGGGTACGCCTTAAGTAGATAGTACGACTTGCCGCGACGCCACGATCTCAATGCCAAGCGAGCCCCTGAGCAGACGAATGAACGACCCCACGCCCGAAAGCGATGCCGCGCTGGTCCGCCGGATCGGCGAGGGGGAGTCCGAGGCCTGCCGTATCATCGTGGATTTATATTTGGATCGGATTGTCGGCTATGGATACAGGATGCTTGGTGACTCGGCCGAGGCCGAGGACGTGGCCCAGGAAGCCTTCCTCAGGCTTTGGCGGCAAGCGCCCAAGTGGCGGGCCGAGGCGCCCGTGGTTCACTGGCTGCACAAGGTCACGTATAACCTGTGTATCGACCGGCTCCGAAAGGCCAAGCCGGTTTCCATCGACGCCGTGCCCGAGCCGCCCGATCCGGCCAGGAGTGCGGCCGCCGAGGTCCATCAGGGGGAATTGGCAAGCGCGATTAACAGCGCCATCCAGAAGCTCCCCGAGCGTCAAAGGGCGGCGATCGTGATGGTGCACCAGGAGGGATTGAGCAATATCGAGACGGCGGAGATCATGGAAATCAGTGTCGAGGCCGTCGAATCTTTACTGGCGCGCGGGCGCCGGGGTCTGAAAAAATCACTGGCCGGGCTGCGGCCGGAACTCAAAGGAGATATTTAGTTGGCTCAAGGCAGATACAGGGAAAACGGCATGAGCCCCGAGGAATTCGCCGATCTGCTGGACCGCTGGGGCGCGGACCTGGAGACCTGGCCGCTGGCCGAGCGGGATGCGGCGGGGCGGCTGATCGAGGGATCGGATCGCGCGCACGCCATGCTCGCCGAGGCCGAGGCCCTGACCGCCGTCTTGCGCGAAATGCCGCCGGTGCTGGCGTCGCCCGAATTGAAGGCGCGGGTGCTGTCGGACGCAGCCGGCGGCCCGGCCGCGGCCAACGGCGACCTCCTGAAGGCGCTGTGGCCGTTCGGACCCATCTGGCGCCCGGCGCTCGGTTTGGCCGCTGCGGCTTGTCTGGGGATCGCCCTCGGCATCACCTCGCTGTCCGGCACGGCGGTCGAGGAGCAGGTGGTCGAAGGGTTCGGCGAGGACGTATTGGTGATCGCCGGCAACCTGCCTGCCGATGTGGGACAAGAGAATGACTTCTAAGCGCTGGGCCATCATCTTTTTCATTTCGCTGGCCTTGAATATCTTCCTGGCTGCGGTGATCGGCGCCGGCATCTGGAAATCGAAGGAACGCCAGGCGTTTCGCGGACCGCCCGTTTACTCGCCACCGTGGGCCGGACGGGTGCTGGGCGACGAGGTGCGGGAGAAGTCCCGGGCAATCATGCGCGAACGGCGGGCGGCAATCCGCGAATCCCGGGGCCGGTTCCGCGAGCTGCACGAGGCCGCCCAGGCGGCACTGGCCGCCCAGCCCTATGACCGGGCCGCGCTGGAGAAGGCATTGGCCGATCTTCGCGCGCACTCTCAACGGGCGCAGAGCGGCATGCACGGCAATCTGGCCACGCTCTCGGAACAGCTCACCGACGCGCAGCGCCGGGAGTTGAGCGCCAGCGTAGGCCGGATGATCGAGCACCGGGCCGAGCGTTTCCGCCGCTTCCGGGAACGCCGGCGTGAGCGCGAGCGCGACGGAAACTAACGCCGTCCACGTTTCTCCGGCTGTACGGACGCGAAACAGAAAATATCGGGACCAGTAATGACCTCAGGCAAACTCATCATCGCATTCATTGCCGTTTTGGCCGTCGGCGTCGTCGGATTCGGACTGATCGACGGCGAAGCCGGCACCAGCGAGACCGAGTTTCGGAGCGCAGCGATTGACCGCGGCAATGTCCTCAAATCCGTCTCGGCCTCCGGTCAACTCAACCCCGTGGTAGCGGTCGCGGTGGGTTCCGAGATCTCCGGCCAAATCTCCGAGTTGAAGGCTGATTTCAATTCGGCCGTTCGGGCCGGCCAGGTGATTGCCCGCATCGATCCCGAGAGCCTTGAAGCCAGGGTTGAGCAGGCGGCGGCGGAACTCGCGGTAGCCGAAGCCACCGTAACCACCAAGAAAGCCGCGCTAATTCAGGCGCGGGCCAACCGGGACAACGCGCGGGCCACCCTTGCCGCTTACCAGGCCGACGTCGAGCGGGCGACGGTCAATGCCATCGACCTGGAACGGGAATACGACCGCAAGGCGCGCCTCCGGGAGCGCGGGGTGGTTGCAGTCTCGGTCGTCGATTCCGCAAAAACCGCCCATGATTCCGCGGTCGCCGGAATTCGTTCGGCCAAAGCGCGGCTGGCGGCGCACCGCTCGACGGTCGCGGCCCGCAACGCGAGCGTCTCGATGGCCGAGGCTGAGATCGTCCATGCCGGCGCCCAGGTGCAACAGAAACGTGCGGCGTTGAATATTGCCAAGGTCAATTTGGACAACACGTTCATCCGCTCGCCGGTGGACGGCGTGGTCATCGGCCGTAATGTGGATATCGGACAAACGGTGGCGGCCAGCCTGCAGGCGCCTACCCTGTTCACCATCGCCCAGAACCTGCGCGAGATGCAGGTCGAGACCAATATCGACGAGGCCGATATCGGCCAGATTTCGTCGGGCCAGGTCGCGACCTTCACCGTCGATTCATTTGCCGGCCGGAACTTCCAGGGCACCGTGACCCAGGTTCGCAAGCAGCCGCAGTCGGTCCAGAACGTCGTCACCTATACGGTGGTCATCGATGTGGACAACGCCGATTTGCGGTTGCTGCCGGGCATGACGGCGAATGTCGAAGTCAAGGTCTCCGATCGCAAAAACGTGCTGCGCATCCCCAACACCGCGCTGCGATTCACCCCGCCCGGCGAGGAGCGGATTGCGGCAGCCGGCGCCGCGCGTCGAGGTCCAGGTGGGCCGGGTGGTCCGGGCGGACCGGGCATGCGCGGTCCCGGCGGTGATCCCCAGGCCCGGCGGGCGGCGGCGCAGAAGCGCATGAACGAGTTGGCCGAATTTCTCGGCCTGTCGGAAGAGCAGAAATCACAGGTGCGTGACCTCAACCGGCAGATGTTCCAGCGCATGCGGGCGATGCGCCGGGCCGGCGGCGGTCCGGAACTCCGCGAAACGCTCCGGAAGATGCGCCGGGACAACAGCCAGAAAATCCTCGCCCTTCTGAACCCGGCCCAGCAGCGGAAGTTCCGCGCCCGGATCACCGAACGCCGGGCCAACCCGGCCACCCCTGCCCATGTCTGGATTCTGGAAGAAGGCGAGCCGAAGCGGGTCCGGGTCTTCATCGGCGTCGGCGACGGCAAGTCCACCGAGATGGTCCGGGGGCCGCTCCAAGAAGGCGATGTGGTCCTGACCGGCGTCAACCGGTCGGCCGAGGCGAGCTCCAGGCGTTTCTTCCGCTTCGGACTCTGATTGCCATGACCGGCGCGCTCATCCAGGTGACGGGTCTCTCCAAGGACTACATCCTCGGCGACAACGTGGTCCGCGCCCTCCGCGACGTGGACCTGACCATCGCCGCCGGCGAGTTCGTCGCCATCATGGGACCGTCGGGGTCAGGCAAGACGACCATGATGAACCTGCTGGGCTGTCTCGATACACCGACCCGCGGCACGTACCTCCTCGATGGCGTCGATATGTCCGGGCTTCATCCCGACGAACTGGCCGAGACGCGAAACACCAGGATCGGGTTCGTCTTCCAGAGCTTCAATCTTCTGGCCCGCACCTCGGCCGCCGACAACGTCCAGCTTCCCTTGATGTATGCCCGTCAGAACAAGGCCCAACGCCGTGAAGCGGCGGAGCGGGTGCTCAACGATGTCGGGCTTGGCGACCGCATGGGTCATCAGCCTTCCCAGTTGTCCGGCGGTCAGCAGCAACGGGTCGCTATCGCCCGGGCCCTGGTCAACGGTCCGCAGATTATTTTCGCTGACGAGCCGACGGGCGCGCTCGACACCCGGACGGGGATCGAGATCATGGCGATCTTCCAGCGGCTCAATCGGGAGGCCGGCATGACCGTGGTGCTGGTCACCCACGAAGCGGACGTCGCCTGTTTTGCCGACCGGGTGGTGCGGTTCCAGGACGGCATGGTGATTTCCGACACCCGAACCGAAACACGCGAGGATGCGGAGGCGCTTCTGAAAAGCATGGCTGTGCCGGAGGCGGCGGAATGACCTATGCGGATTCCATCACTGCCGCGCTCGGGGCGATCCGGGTCAATATCCTGCGGAGCGTCCTGACGGCCCTCGGGATCATCATCGGCGTCGGCGCGGTGATCATCATGATTTCCGTCGGCGCCGGCGCCCAGAAGCGGGTCGACGAATTGATCAAGAGCCTGGGCTCGAACCTAGTGCTGGTGCTGCCGGGAACGACCACATCCAGCGGCGCGCGGGGCGCCCGGGGCTCCCGCCCGACCATCACCGAAGACGACGCCATCGCCATCCAGACCGAAATCGATTCCGTGAAGGTCGCGGCGCCCATCGTTCGCGGTTCGGGGCAGCTCATCTTCGGCAACAAGAACTGGTCGACCACCATCATGGGGGTGACGCCGGAATACCAGGAAGCCCAGGAATGGATCGTCGACGGCGGCCGCTGGTTCTCCCACGAAGAGGCCAAGGGCGCGGCCAAGGTGGCCCTGGTGGGCGAAACCATCATCGAGAACATGTTCGAACCGGGGGACGACCCCGTGGGCCAGATCGTCCGGGTCAAGCGCGTGCCGTTCACCATCGTCGGCACCCTCGTTCCCAAGGGCGAGACTCCCCGGGGCACCGACCTGGACGACACCATTTTCGTGCCCCTGGCGACGGCCAAGAAGCGGCTCCTCGGCGGGCGCCGGCTGAAGGGCCGCCTGGTTTCCACCATGTACGTCAAATCCCATTCCGCGGCCGAAGTGGACGACACGATACGGGAGATGACCAGCCTTCTGCGCCAGCGCCATAAAATCAGGCCCGGCCAGCCGGACGACTTCTTCGTCCGCAACCTGTCCTCCATATTGCAGGCGCGGGCCTCGTCGTCCCGGGTGATGACTTTGCTGCTGGCGGCGGTCGCCAGCATCTCCCTCGTCGTCGGCGGCATCGGCATCATGAACATCATGCTGGTCAGCGTTACCGAACGGACCCGGGAAATCGGCCTCCGCATGGCCATCGGCGCGCGCAAGAAGGACATTCAGAACCAGTTTCTCATCGAGGCGGTGACCTTGAGCCTGATCGGCGGCCTCATCGGCATCGCCGTCGGTCTCGCGGGTTCCGTCGGCATATCGAGCCTCGGCGACTGGCCAACCGTCATTCGACCGGAGAGTGTCGTCCTCGCCTTCGGCTTCGCCGCCGTCGTCGGCATTTTCTTCGGCTTTTATCCGGCCCGGAAGGCGTCCCGTCTCGATCCCATCGAAGCGCTCCGGTACGAATAGGGCCTGACAGTCCGGGATTATTTGCTACGCTCCCGTCATGCCGACGACGCTCATCACCGGCGCCAACCGGGGCATCGGCCTCGAACTGGCGCGTCAGTATCTCGCCGAGGGCTGGCGGGTGCATGCCGCCTGCCGGAACCCCAACGAGGCCCGCGAACTGAAGGATCTGTCCGGAGACCTTAGCGTTCACGAGATGGATGTAACCCTCCAGCATGAGATCGACGCCGTCTCCGACCGGATCGGCGGGGAGGCCATCGACCTGCTGGTCAACAACGCCGGCATCGCCGACAATTACGGCACCGGCGTGTTGGAGGGCAAGGACGACCCCGATCCCGCCAACTACGACTACGACGTCTGGGCCGAGGTCCTGAAGGTCAACGTGCTGGGGCAGGGCCGGGTCACCGGCGCCTTCGCCGACAACGTGGCGGCGAGCGACAGGAAGATCATCGCCATGATGGCGTCCGGGCTGTCGAGCATCGAGAACACCTGGATGGGAGGCCGCTACGCCTACCGCACCTCGAAGGCGGCGCTCAACATGATGATGCGGGGCGTCGGCGCGTGGCTGGAGCCCCGGGGCGTCATCGTCGTCTCCATCGCGCCCGGCTGGACCAAGACCGACCTCGGCGGGCCCAACGCCATGAACACGGTCGAGGAGGCCTGCGAGGGCATGCGCGCGGTGCTCGGCAAATTGACCATCGCCGACACCGGCACCTACTGGAACTTCGACGGCGAACAACTGCCCTTCTGAGGGGGCACACTCCAGTCGTCATCACCGGTCCAGTGGGCCCGGCCATGACGCTCTTCATTTGGAGCTGGGTCATGGGCGACCTGACCGATCAGCGAACAGGGGCCGCCCCTCCATTGACCCGCCGGGCCGGTTTGCCGACAATTCCGGCTTGAGGGAGGGGATCGTGGACACCCATTCGCCGACCGCCCATCTCGACAGTCTGATCGTCGAGACCCCGGAGGACTTCCGGGTTTCGGGCCGGCTCTATACGGACCCGGACATCTTCGCGCTCGAAATGAAGGAGCTGTTCGCCAAGACCTGGATCTATATCGGCCACGAGAGCGAGGTTGCGTCGCCGGGCGACTTCAAGACCGCCTATATGGGGCTCAGGCCCGTGGTGCTGTCCCGGGACGAGACCGGCGCGCTGCACGTCTTTCTCAACCGCTGCCGCCACCGGGGCAGCGTGGTCTGCCGGGCCGAACGGGGCAACGTCCCCCGCTTCCGGTGCCGCTATCACGGCTGGGTCTACGGCCTCGACGGGTCGCTCCAGGGCATCTCCAAGCACAAGGGCGGCTATCCGGACGATTTCGACAAATCCCAATTCGGCCTGATGCCGGTGGCGCGGGTGGAAAACTACCGCGGGCTGATCTTCGCCAACCTCGATCCGGAAGCGCCCGGCTTCCTCGACTATCTGGGCGAGGCCAAGCCGTTCCTCGATACCCACCTGGACCGGGCGCCCGACGGCGAGGTGGAGGTGGTGCAGGGCGCGCACCGCACCGAATACCGGGGCAACTGGAAGTTCCAGGCGGAAAATTCCACCGACGGCTATCACGGCGACACGGTGCATGAGAGCTTCTTCAAGCTGATCGCCGAGTTCGGCAACAAGGGCGGCATGCACGGCGCCTATGCCGAGGCCGATCTGGAGGACATCTTCGAGCACCGGATGACCGGGCGCTCCATGGGCTTCGAGAACGGCCACGGCATCTGGGAAAGTCCGATGACCGCCGACGGGCTGGCGGGGCTCCGCAACGGCGGGTTCGGCGATTACGTGGATTGGCTGGAGGGCAGGTACGGCCTCCGCCGGGCGCACGAGATGATGAACTCCATGAACCTGGTGATCTTCCCGTCGCTGGCCATCCTCCACGGGCAGTTCCGCACCTGGCGGCCCATCGCGCCGGACCGCACCGAGGTCTCCATCTCGTTCTACAAGCTGAAAGGCGCGTCCGAGGCCTATAACGACTTCCGCTTGAAGTCCTATCAGCGGTTTTTCGGGCCCGCGGGCTTCGGGTCGCCCGACGACGTGGAGATCTTCGCCTTCAACCAGACCGGCCTGCAGGCCGAGGAAGTGAATTGGATATTGCTCAGCCGCGGCATGGCGCGCGAGACTATGGACAACAAGGGGGTCAGGACGGCGGACAGCACCGACGAAGCCCCCCAGCGGGCGCTCCACCGGGCATGGAAGCAATGGATGGTTCGGTAAAGTCCGGGGTCATCTCCCGCGCCGAGGCCGAGGATTTCCTCTACGCCGAGGCGCGGCTCTTGGACGAAGGCCGTTTCGAGGACTGGCTGGAGCTGTTCACCGACGACGGCATCTACTGGCTGCCCATCGACAGGGATGCCGGCCCGACGGACCACCTCTCGATCATCTACGACGACGATTTGAGGCGGCGCGAGCGGGTCTACCGGCTGACCCAAACCTCGTTCCCGGCCCAGGACCCGCCGAGCACCACCCACCACCTGATCTCGAACGTCATGATCGAGGACGCAACCGAAACCGACGCCACAATCCTGTCGTCCCAGATCATCCATGAAATCCGCGCCGGCGCCGCCGACGACCGGCAGCTGGATTTGGGCGATCAGCGCACCTTCGCCGCCCACGGCGAACACAAGCTGCGCCTCGTCGGCGGGACGTGGAAAATCGCCCGGAAACGGCTCGTACTGCTCAACCGCGACACCGCCATCCCGAACCTGACGTTTTTGCTCTAACCGAGCCCCCGCACTTATTTGGGTCCTGGCATCATTTCCCGGTACTGATCGAGGATGCGTTTGACGTCCGCTTCGCCCTCGCGGCCGGCGACCGCGTGGGGGGCGCCGTCATCCTCCATCTGGCCCGGATATTCGTCGAGCCGGGTGTAGCTCGGGCGGGTGACGATCCGCTCCCACCAGGCCTGGAGGTTGGGCCGCCCCTCGAACCACAGGTGCAGGAGCCGGAGCATGTGGAGCACCCGGATGAACGGCGCGTGGGTGGTCTCCACCAGCGAGATGCCGTCCCCCATGACCCAGGGGCGCCCATCCGAGAGGGTCTTCTCCAACTTGGCGAAGATGCGCTCCCAGCCGCCGATGGCGCGCAGCACATAGGGGCTGTCATAGCCTTCGCGGACGCAGGACTGCTGGCGGTGCACCCGATCGATATCGGTAACCTGCTTCCAGCGCGCCTCCATCTTCTCGATGGGGACGGAGAGGCGGAACTTGGTGACGAAATTGATCGACGCGGTGGCCTGATAGCCGGTCTCGTCGGAATCCTTGATCCATTCCTGCATTTCGGCGCGGAGACCCGGGTCGGCGGGTTTCAAGGCCGGCGCATCGGCGAGATCGTCCACGTAGTTGCAGATGATGGAGCTTTCGCGGATCGGCCGCCCGTCATGGACCAGGGTCGGCACCTGGGCCTTGGGGTTGAGCCTGAGGTATTCCGGTTTGAACTGATCACCGTTCATCAGGACGAGCCTGTGGCGGACGAAATCGTCGATGCCCTTCTCGGCCAGGGTCATCAGCACCCGGTTGGAGCAGATGCTGTCGGCCTCTTCCAGGTAATAAAGCTCCAGCATCGGCGCCGAACTATTCCGCCGCCTCTTTTCTCGGCGTCTCGGCGTTGATCATGGCTTCGAGCGCCCTTTGGGCCGGAACCAGGGCCACATCGTGCTTGGTGTTGACCATCTCCTGGCCGGGCGTGGCGTCGATGCAGGCCTGCTGGTTCTCCAGGAACTCGAGGTCCTCGTGGAAGGTGAAGACGATGTCCTTGTTGAGTTTCTCGGTGGCGCCCTCGGCCTTCGGCGCATAGCCGTTGAGCGCCGTAAAGAAATAGTAGCAGGTCGTCTCGGTCCTGGGCGTCACGCCGTGATAGAGGCGGAGGTTGAACCCGCCCTCCTTGCCGTCGCGGCTCTCATAGGCGTCGCGCCCCACTTCGAGCGCCCCGGTCCACTGCTTGACCGTCGCCGGGGCGACATATTCGAAATCCTGCCAGCGGTCGCACCGCTGGTCGTCGGCCCAGCCGGCGGCCTTCTTGTAGGTGGGCGGCGGCTCGATATCGAGCATCCAGCGGATGTAGTGAACGCCGGTCTCCGTCGGCGTCACGTCCATGGTGGCGTTGACCTGCCCCGACTGATCGCCGCCGCCGATGGTGTTGCGGTGGATGAACGGAATGTGGGTGAGGTCCATCAGATTGTCGATCAGCAGGCTGTAATTGCAATTGATCTCCAACAGCTCGTGGATGTGGGGCCAGTTCTCATGGTCATCGTTCCACGGGAAATCGAGCACCCGGCTCTCGTCGGCGAGCGCCGGATCGCCCATCCAGGCCCAGACGATCTCGTTCTTCTCCACCACCGGGTAGGAGCGCACCCGGGCCTTGGACGGGATCACGTCCGAGCCCGGGACGTGAACGCATTTGCCGTCGCCGTCGAAGATCAGGCCGTGATAGCCGCACTGAATGCCGTTCTCCACCACCTCGCCGAGCCTGAGCGGCGTCGCCCGGTGGCAGCAGCGGTCTTCCAGCACGTGGGCGGCGCCCTGGGCGTCCCGGTAGATCACCACGTCTTCGTTCAACAGCGTCCGCGCCAGCGGCTTCGCGCCGGCTTCGGCCTCGCTGTTCCAGGCGGCGTGGTACCACGCATTGTGGGGCCACGGCTTATGGGTATCGAGTTGCATCGCATCGTCTCCCGTCAGATCCCGGCCCGGCATGCATGCGCCGGTTGCCCGGTCTCCAGTGCCGGCGCCGGTTCTGGCGAGAGTGTCGCCAATTTCCGCCCCGGGGGTCAACGCCTGCCCGGTAGAATTTGGGACCTGTCCCAACACCGGACCCGCCTACTTGACCCCCGAAACCGGCTCGCCCACAGTATCCCCGGACGAAACCAGCTCACCCGGGAGGACATCCATGGAAACCCGCGCAGCCATCGCCACCAAGGCCGGCGATCCCCTCACCATCGAAACGGTCAATCTGGACGGTCCCAAGGAGGGCGAGGTCCTGGTCGAGATCAAGGCCACCGGGGTCTGTCACACGGATGCCTTCACCCTCTCCGGCGAGGACCCGGAAGGGCTGTTTCCGGCCATTCTGGGCCACGAAGGCGCGGGCGTCGTGGTCGATACAGGACCGGGTGTATCTTCTCTGAAGGAAGGCGACCACGTGATCCCCCTCTACATTCCGGAATGCGGCGAGTGCAAATCGTGCCAGTCCGGCAAGACCAACCTCTGCACCTCGATCCGCGAGACCCAGGGCCAGGGCGTGATGCCGGACGGCACGTCCCGGTTCTCGGCGGGCGGCGAGATGATCCACCACTATATGGGGACGTCGACCTTCTCCAACTACACGGTGATGCCGGAGATCGCCGCGGCCAAGGTCCGCGAGGACGCGCCGTTCGAGAAAATCTGCTACATCGGCTGCGGCGTCACCACCGGCATCGGCGCGGTGATGAATACCGCCAAGGTGCAGCCGGGCACCAACGTCGCCGTGTTCGGCCTGGGCGGTATCGGCCTCAACGTCATCCAGGGCGCCAGGATGGTCGGCGCCGAGAAGATCGTCGGCGTCGATCTCAACCCGAAGAAGGCGGCCCTGGCGGAAAAATTCGGCATGACCGACTTCGTCGACGCGTCATCGGTGGACGACGTGGTCGCCGCAATCATCGATATCACCGACGGCGGCGCGGACTACTCGTTCGAGGCCATCGGCAACGTGAACACCATGCGCCAGGCGCTGGAATGCTGTCACCGGGGCTGGGGCGAGAGCACCATCATCGGGGTCGCCGGCGCCGGCCAGGAGATCGCCACCCGCCCGTTCCAGCTGGTCACCGGCCGGGTCTGGCGGGGGACCGCCTTCGGCGGCGCCAAGGGCCGCTCGGACGTGCCCGAGATCGTCGACTGGTACATGGACGGCAAGGTCAACATCGACGATCTGATCACCCACACCATGCCGCTGGACGACATCAACGAGGCCTTTCACCTCATGCACGAGGGCGAGTCGATCCGCAGCGTGGTGACCTTTTGAGGACAGGAGGTAGCGAATGATCAAAGCAGGTAGCGGCGCCAGCGGGCGCCTTCGCCTCCGGGCGGTGGCCCGGTGGCTGCTGCCGGGGGCTGCACTGGTTGCGCTCGCGCTTGTAGGCGCGCAGCCGATGGCTGCGCCGGTCCACGGCATCGCGATGCACGGCGAGCCGAAGTACGGCCCCGACTTCCAGCATCTCGACTACGCCAACCCCGACGCGCCCAAGGGCGGCGAGCTTCGGCGCGCCGTCACGGGCACCTTCGACAATCTCAACCCGTTCATCATCAAGGGTGTGTCGGCGCCGGGGCGGCACCTCTACTTCGAGAGCCTGCTCAAGCGCACCTGGGACGAGCCGTTCTCCCTCTACGGGCTGATCGCGGAGACGATCGAGGTGCCGGACGACCGCTCGTCCGTCACCTTCACCTTGAGGCCGGAAGCGCACTTCCACGACGGCAGCCCGATCACGGTCGACGACGTGATCTTCTCGTGGGAGACGCTGAAGGAGCAGGGCCGGCCCAACCACAGGCTCTATTACAACAAGGTGATCGAGATCGAGCGGCCCGACGCGCGCTCGGTGCGCTTCAACTTCGACACCGAGACGCCGGACCGCGAGCTGCCGTTGATCCTCGGGCTGATGCCGATCATCTCGAAGGCGTACTACTCGTCGGTGACCTTCGAGGAGACGACGCTCACGCCGCCGCTCGGCAGCGGCCCCTATACGATCGAGCGCGTCGATGCGGGCCGCGGCATCGTCTACCGCCGGAATCCCGACTACTGGGGGCGGGACCTGCCGATCAACCGGGGGCAGAACAACTTCGACCGCATCAGCTACGACTACTACCGCGACAACGAGGTGATGATGGAGGCGTTCCGCGCGGGCGAGTACGACCTGCGCCTGGAACACTCGGCGGCGCGATGGGCGACGGGCTACGACTTTCCGGCGGTGAAAGACGGCCGGGTCACGCTCGAGGAGCTGTCGCACGGGCGGCCTTCCGGCCTGCGCGCCATGGTCTTCAACACGCGGCGGCCGGTGTTCGAGGACCGCGCGGTGCGCTACGCGCTCTCGCTGGCCTTCGACTTCGAGTGGGTCAACAGGACGCTGCTGCAGGGCGCCTATGTGCGCACCAACGGCATCTTCGACAACTCCGAGCTCGGCTTCCGCGGCCTGCCGGAGGGCGGCGAGCTCGCCCTGCTGGAGCCCCATCGCGACAGCCTCCCGCCCGAGGTGTTCGACGCCGCTTATCACGCGCCTGCCGTGGAAGGCGGCCTGCGCCAGAACCTGGCCGAGGCCAAGCGCCTGCTGGCCGAGGCCGGTTGGGAGGTGCAGGACGGGACGCTCAAGCGGGTCGCGGACGGCCTGCCGCTCGCTTTCGAGATCCTGCTGGTGAACCCGGGCAACGAGAAGATCGTGCTCGCCTTCATCCGCAATCTCGAACGCCTCGGCGTAGAGGCGTCGGTCCGCACCGTGGACACGGCTCAGTACCAGTTCCGGCGCAACACCTACGACTTCGACATGATCTTCTACCGCTGGGGCGTGTCGCTTTCGCCGGGCAACGAGCAGGCGTTCTACTGGGGCACCGAGGCCGCGGATCAGGAGGGCACGCGCAACTATCCCGGAATCAGGGTGCCGGTCGTCGACGAGCTCATCGCGCGCATGACCCAGGCGCGGGCGCGCGAGGACTTCGCCGAGACCATCCACGCCATGGACAGGGTCCTGATGTGGGGGCACTACGTCATCCCCCTCTATCACCAGAACGGCGACCGCTACGCCTACTGGAGCAAGTTCGGACGGACCGAGTTCACGCCGGTCTACGGCGGCGTTCTCGAGACCTGGTGGGAGGAGCCGGGCAAGGCCGAAACGCTCGACCGCTGACGGGCGAGCCCCCTCCTCCACCC
>JAPPFK010000103.1 GCA_028823885.1 Rhodospirillales bacterium
CCTGGAGGGGGAGGTCGAGACGGCCGGCAATAGCCGGGCGTCGAGGGTGGGGGGGCCGGCGCTACACGTGGATGCCCGTGTCAAGCCGGGTAATGACGATCTTCTTTGCTTCAGCATCACGCGTCACGCCCCAGCCCACCGGACCGGCGCCTGGCCCGCGATCTCATGCGGCTTGACCCATGGGGCGCTCAGGTAAACGTCACCCGGACCTCGCCGAACGGGTCGAACTTCGCCACGACTTCGGTGGGCCCGTCGAAGTGGTACTGCTTGGTGAAGGAGCCGGACATCACCTGCATTCCTTCCTCCAGGGCCAGCCCGAACCGGGCGAGGTCGTTGGCCAGCCAGGCGATCGACGCAAGAGGGCTCGATTCCATGACCTCGCGGCCATAGGCGACTTCCCGGGACTCGCCGTCGACGAATACCTCGACGGATGCGGCGCCGAGATCGTGCGCATCGGGGTCGAACCGGGTCGCTTCACCGACGACGAATGCCCGCTGCTGTCCGTTGTCGGCGGCGCCGAGCGGAAACAATCCGGGACCCGGCTTGAAGCGCCGCTCGATGATCTCGAACGCCGGCTGCACCGAGGCGACGGCCGCCGCGGCATCGTCGATCGTTGCGTCCGGGCCGGAAAGCGTCGCGCCCATGGTCAGGCACAACTCGTTTTCCCAGCCTGCGTTGATGAGATCGGCGGCGGGATGGGAGTGGCCGCTGGCCCATCGTCCCCGCTCGTACAGGACCGCCCAGGAAGGATGATGCACGCCGGCCTGGGCCTGAATGGCCTTGGCCGTCAACCCGACCTTCCAGCCCACCTGAGGGTTGCCGTCGGCGGCGTGGCGTTCCCGGAGCGCCAGGCAGACGCGAAAGCCGTCGTCGAATTTCAGATTTCCGGCATGATGCGCGGGAAACGGCCCGCCGTGCCGGAAGTTCCAAAAGTCCTCAACCGCTTGATTCAGTTCCATGTTTGGCCCCCCGGGACTCAAGTATCCCGGGAGATACTAACATGGCCCGCGGCAAGATCGGGTCATGTTTTGACGGAACCACGGCGCGGTTTCGTCAAAACATGATCGGCTCTATGCGGCTTCCTTTATCTCCAGCAGCCGCGAGACGTCGTACCAGCTGTCCGCGCCGAAGGTCTTGAGGTCGTTGGTCAGGTCTTCGGGGACCCAGTCGAGCAATTCGGCCTTGAAGCTCGGCCGCGCTTTAATGCGTTCCCACCAATCCGTGACCTTGGGCAGCCGGCCGTTCTCCCACATCCCGGACATGGACATCATGTCCAGCCGGTTGACGTATGGGGTGAGCGCGATGTCGGCGAACGTAAAACTGCCGCCGGCGAGCCAGTCGCGGTCCTGGAGCGCGTCTTCCATCTTGAACAGATACCTGTCGTAGAGCCGGATCTTGTCCGGCGCGCCCGGCGCATAGAACCCGTCCTTGACGATCCTCTTCTTCTCTTCGTGCCAATCGGCCGTGACCGAGAACGCGGGCGTCGAGTTCAGGAATTCGGCAAGTTTTTCCGGTCCCAGGCGGCGGATGGTATGCCGGTGGGAGCAGACGAAGGTGACGACCCCGCAGGCCGGGTGGAGTTCCTCGTCGACGGCCTTGGTCCAGTACATGACCTGGGCCCGTTCCAGGGGATCGCCGGGCCGGAGCCGCGGCTCGGGGAACACGTCCTCGATGTACTCGCAAATGACGGTCGACTCGGTGATGATCTTGCCGTCGTGAATCAGGGCCGGCACCACCGCCTTGGGATTGACCTTCAGGAAATCCTCGGTGAATTGCTCACCCTTCAGGATGTCAATGTAGTGGCCGGTCCATTCCTGGCCCTTCTCGTTCAGGTACATGCGCACCTTGGCCGCGCATACCGACGATCCGTGATGATAAAGCTCCAACATGATGCTTCCCCGTTTGGCTCCTTGGCTAGATCGGCTCTAGCGCCAATATAGGCCGGACCCGCCGGCTCACCAATTTGGCCGCGATCTTCGTCCGTTTCGTGGACAGGCGGCCGAGGTCCACGGATCTTGGGCCTGCGGACCCTGGGCTGGTCCCGTGACACGGCTGTGACGCCGGGGTGATAATGTGGTGATATCTCAAACGGAATTTCAGGCGGACGGCATTGTCCGGGACAACGGAGCAGGTGAGGAGCGAACATGGCGACATTCGTACTGGTGCCCGGCGCGTGGCACGGAGGCTGGTGCTACCGCGACGTGACACGGGGGCTGCGGGCAGGCGGGCACGATGTTCATCCGCTCACGCTGACGGGGCTTGGCGACCGGCTTCATTTGGCGGCGCCGGAGGTAAACCTGGAGACGCATATACAGGATGTGGTGGCGGCGGTGACGTCCGAGGAGATCGAGGACGCCGTCCTGGTGGGACATTCCTATGGGGGGATGGTGATTACCGGCGTCGCCGAGCAATTGGCCGATCGGTTCCGCACGATCATCTATCTGGATGCGTTCGTGCCCGAAAGCGGCCGCTCGTTGGCGAATTCGGCGCCGCCGGAGCGTCACGAACAACGGGTGCGGACCGCCCGCGAGCAAGGCGACGGCTGGCGAATTCCGCCTCCCGACCCGGGCTTCTGGGGAATTGACGATCCCGACACGGCGGCTTGGTTGAAAAGACAGCTCTGCGATCATCCCCTGGCGACGTTCGAACAGGTTCTCATCCATACCAACCCATGGGAGCGGATCGACAAACGCGTCTTCATCGTCGCGACGGAGAACGAGGGCGCCCCGTTCATCGGAATCGCCGAGAGGCTGCGAAAAGAGCCGTCGTGGGAGGTTCATGATTTCGCGTGCGGTCACGAAATCATGATCGACATGCCGGGGGAACTTGTCGACCTGCTGGTCACCCTCGCCGGGCACGACAGTGACGTGTAACGTCACTCGAAACCTTCCCCTCTCCCCCTTCGAGGGGGAGAGGGATGC
>JAPPFK010000021.1 GCA_028823885.1 Rhodospirillales bacterium
CCGGGGCGACCCCGCGCGCCGCCGCGTGTACGGTTCGATACTGTTTGGTCCGGTTCGGCGCTCATTCGGTTTCCGGCGTCCCGCCCGGCGGGGGGGAGGGCGCCCGTCCGGGGGATTCACCTTGCCGCCGGGAGGGTGTACATTGTCCACTGTGCGGCGGGCTTTTTGGATTGTCCGCCGGTTGAGGGCGCCGTTGGCGCAGGGGAGACGGATATGGACGGTGGCGGAAGCGGTTTCGACGCGAGCGAGATTCGCGCGGAGGTGTTGCGGACGGTGTCGGGGGCGGACGAGCGCCGGACGGGCGTTTCGGACCGCCTGTCGGTGGGGCGCGTGGCGGCGGTGGACCTGGCGGAGGGCGGCGAGGAGGCGCGGATCCTCGGGTCGTTGTCGGAGTCGGTGGGCGACAACCGCCTGACGCTGGTGGACGTGGCGGACTTCAAGGTCGAGGGCAAGCTGAAGAGCAAGTCCCACAGCGACGCGTTCATGCTGGGCGGCAGCATGGTGGAGACGTTCGCGGGGGCGACGCTGTTGCTGGCGGGGATGAGCGACGACATGGTGATCGGCGGCGGGTCGCGGGTCACCGCGCCGCTGGACGTGACGGTGGGCGGGCTGGTCGGGATGGAGGAGAAGATCGGTTCGGCGTTCGCCGACGGGTTCTTTTCGGAGAACGCGGTGGTGGCGTTCGACCGGGAGTTCGGCCCCGGGGTGCACAACTGCGGCACGGTGGTGTTCGAGGGGCATGTGCTGCAGACGCACGCGACGGGTTTCGCGCCGCTGATGCAGACGTGGCTCGGCGTGCGCAATCTGAATTTGGGCAGCCATTTCTCCCAGGGCGGGCAGGCGAACTCCCAGGTCGCCCCGCCGCCCGCGGCGCCGCCGCCGGTCCCGCCGAAGATGGGGGGGCGCGGGATGCTGGGGGCGCTGGGCGGGCCGGCGAACCCGGCCTCCGTCCAGAACATGGTGGCCGCGGCGGACGCGGCGGACGCGTTGGAGGACCTGGGCGACCTGGGCCTGGTCGCGGAGGACACGCGGGCGGCGAGCAACGGCGCCGAGGCGGAGGTTCTGGCGGACTTGCGGCGCGGCGGGGAATTCGTCGACCTCGACGGCCCGGGGGGCGCCAGGGTGGCCCCCGCCTACGAGCAAACGCACGGGATCAACGCGCAGACCGGCCTGCCCGAAACCGTGACAAGGCCCCACAGGCCGGAGCTGGACAACTCCGATGACGACCTCATGAACGTCCTGTCGGGGGGGCTGTTCACCAGCGCGGACGCCAGGCACGAGGCCACGGGCCCGGGCATGGTCCAGCCCGGCGCGGTCCAGGCCCCGCCCCCGCGGGTCCCGTCCCCGGACCCGAGCGCCGACGCCGCGCGGAGCGTGGACGGCGAATGGATCGAAACTCCCGCGGACGGGTTGACGGAGGCGGCGGAGCACGATCCCGCAGTGAAAGGCATACTGAAGAAGCGCGATCCCGGCGCGGAGCGCTCTCCCAAACCCAACGTGAGTTATTCCGGGGCCGACACAACTTTTGAATATGAACAACCGTTTGAATACGAATACCCCGGGGGCTTGCCGGCGATCGCGTCCTTGCCCGACCCTTCGGCCATTGCCAGCAACCCGGGGCAATCCGCGGAACTGGACCAGGCCGCGCGGCTCGACGCCGCGGAGGACCTCCGCGCCCTCGAGGACGAAATGCTGGAAATGGAGTGGTTCAGAAGACGCGTGGTGACCGCGGACCCGCAGAAGGATCCCCGGGCGTACACGAGCCAAATGGAGGCGTTCGTGATGGCGCGGGAGCGCATGAGGCGGGCATACGAAAGCGCGGAGCATCGGGACTTCGCCTCACTGTACCGGCAAGCGGTCGCCATCAACAACGATCACTTCTACAGTTTCCTGGGAGCGGGAGAAGCGGAAAGGAAAAAGGCACAAACGCTCTGGAGCAAGATAGCAAGGAAAGAACTGCGGGCGTTCGAGGAGGACTACGTCGCCGCCGCGGAGATTTTCGTCAGGCACCAGGACCTCGGGCCCGGGGGATATGCCCGCGTCGCGGAGCTGGACCGGATGGTTGAAACGCCGATGGGCGCCGCCACGTTCTCGGACGTTTCCGGCGGCGCGTTGGCCAGGGCCATCGATTACCTGGAGTGGGCCAACGCCAATCCCGGCGTCGCCAACCCCTACAGGCGAGCCCTCGACCCCGGGGATGTTCAAAACGGGGATGCGTACGATCTCCTGCTCGAACTGCTCGAGGACATAAGCGACGACGGGGTAAGGATTCGCGATGGCGGTACGGACAAGCGTCTGCGGCAACAAGCGGAAGCCGCCGCCGAAGTAAGGCGGCTGGAGAGCGAGCTGTCCGCATACCGGACAACCCACGTGGACCCCCTGGAGACCCGGATAGAGGATCTGCAACGCCGGATCGACCAACAGACGCGGAAATTCAACCGCGTCAAGACCCAGCTCGGCAAGGAGACAGCCGCCGCGAAACGCGCTAGTTTGCAGGCGGAACTCCTGGAAGCGAATATCATGCTCCGGAACATCGAGACCGGCGAGCTCGACGTAATGGAGAAAAGGCTGGCGAAGGCGCAGAAGACGTACAGGCAGCAGTTCGTTACTCGAGTGAAGTTCGATAAACTCTCGTGGAGTGAAACCGAACAGCGGTACGAGTTCCTGATCGACACCCTGGCGGCGGCGCGGGAGGACATCCTTGCGGGCCGGGACCCGAACATCCGGCTGCGGAGCCAGGCCGATGGCTACGAGGCCCTTTCGAATTACACCCTGGCCAGCAAGCAAGACGCCAATGCGTCCGTGGGGCTGAGAGTCCCCAGGGAAGATGGCCGTAAGGCCCGGCCAAAACAGGGCGACCCCCTCCCGCTGAGGGACAGGGCCATATTGTCGCGCCTGGTGGCGGACGCGCTCGCGGACCT
>JAPPFK010000090.1 GCA_028823885.1 Rhodospirillales bacterium
CGCGCGGGGGCGGCCGCCCCGCCGCGCGCCGCGCCGCGCCGCCGCCCCCCCCCCCCCCCCCCCCCCCCCCCCCCCCCCCCCCCGCCGCGGTTACCGTGTTCAGCGTCGATGCCTTCAACTCGGCATTGGAATGTTCGGCAATGACCAGGACCGGCATCAGATGACCTTGGCCTCGTTTTGGAGTTTCTCGACCAGTTCGCCGATGCTGTCGACCATGACGCCGGCTTCCCGCTTGGCGGGTTCCTCGACCTTCAGCGTCGTCAGGCGGGGAGCGGTTTCGACGCCCAGGTCGGCCGGCGCGAGGCTGTCGATGGGCTTTTTCTTGGCCTTCATGATATTGGGCAGGGACGCGTAGCGGGGCGTATTGAGCCGCAGGTCCGTGGTCACGATGCAGGGCATGTTGAGACGGACGGTCTCCAGTCCGCCGTCGACTTCCCGCGTCACGTCCGCCGAGCCGTTTGCGATGGAGAGTTCCGATGCGAACGTGCCTTGAGGCCAGCCCAGCAAGGCGGCGAGCATCTGGCCGGTCTGATTGCTGTCGTCGTCGATCGCCTGCTTGCCGAGAATAACCAGGTCGGGCGATTCCTTCTCGACGATGGCCTTCAGCAGCTTGGCGACCGCCAGCGGTTCGAGCTCTTCATCGGAGAGGACATGAATGCCCCGGTCGGCGCCCATGGCCAGCGCCGTGCGGATGGTTTCCTGGCACTGCTGCGGGCCCATGGAGACGGCGATGAGTTCGTCGGCCGTTCCCGCCTCGCGCAGCTGCACCCCTTCCTCGACGGCGATTTCGTCGAACGGGTTCATCGACATCTTGACGTTGGCGAGTTCCACCCCCGTCTGGTCGCTCTTGACGCGAACCTTGACGTTGTAGTCGACGACCCGCTTAACGGCGGTCAGAACCTTCATTTTTGGCCTGTGCGTCCTCGGGAAACCCTTCGAAAGGGAGCGTTTCACGAATTATTTTGCAATGCAACATAGAAAGTGCGGCCGAGGCCGAGAAACGCGGTTCTAGCGGTTGGCCCCCGGCACCCACAATACGTCCGCATTTCCGCCGTCATTGGCCGCGCGGGCCATGACGAAGAGCAGATCGGACAGCCGGTTGAGGTATTTGAGCGCCGCCGGGTTGACGGGCTCCCCGGCGGCCAATGCCGCGGTCCGCCGCTCGGCGCGCCGGACGATGGTCCGCGCAAGGTGCAGGTGCGCCGAGGTTTCGGAACCGCCGGGAAGCACGAACGACGTCAGCGCCGCCAGCCGGCCGTTGATCCCGTCGATTTCGTTCTCCAAACGGCGGATCTGGCCGTCGCTTATCCGGAGCGCCCCCTCGGTTTCCGAATCGGGCGTCGCGAGGTCGGCGCCGAGATCGAACAGGTCGTTCTGGATTCGGCTCAGCGCTTCGTCCAGTTCCAAGGCGGCGCCCAGCCGGGCCACGCCGATGATGGCATTGGCTTCGTCGACGGCGCCGCAGGCCTCGACCCTCGGCGAATGCTTTTGAACGCGATTTCCCCCGGCGAGGGACGTTTCGCCGCCGTCTCCACCGCGGGTGTAGATTTTGTCGAGCTTGATCATCGTGTCTTCTACTTGAGGAACGCCAATAACGCCAATATGCAGACCAGCAGGACCGCGACGCCCTGGAGCCCGACCCGCCAACGCATGAGGATGTTGCTGAACCGGGGGGAAAACAGCCGTCCCCGCCGCCCCATGGAGAACACGCCGAAGAACAGAACCAGGGCGGTCGCGATCATCGCCACCAGCAGGAGGATCGAAATTGCCCCAAACGCGAAATCCATGGGATAGCTTTACTCCCTGTGGGCGGAATTCGCACCCCCGGAAACGCCGACGTGGTGAATCGGTGTTCTACCTGAGGGCTATTCGGGAGCCGGGGTATTGGGCCGGATCGGGGAAAACCCCGCGGCAACCTATCCGCATTTCGAATAGGTGCACGCCGTACAGATGTCGCAGCCTTCGGCGTGGATCAGGCTGGCCTGCCCGCACTTCGGGCATTGGCTGAACCTGTTTCCGGCGCCGTCAGGCGCGTCCTCGAGGTTGACGACCTTGAGCGCGGGCACCGCCTCGCCGGCGAGACCGGGTTCGGCCTCCGTCGGCAGGAATCCGATCTGGATCATATGGTCTTCGATGACCTGACCGATGGCGGCGAGCAGCGACGGCACGTACTTTCCGTTCATCCACTGGCCGCCGCGGGGATCGAAGACGGCCTTCAGTTCGTCGACGACGAACGACACGTCGCCGCCGCGGCGGAATACGGCCGAAATCATCCGGGTGAGGGCGACGGTCCAGGCGTAATGCTCGGTGTTCTTGGAATTGATGAACACCTCGAACGGACGCCGCCGCCCGTCCTGGACGATATCGTTGAGGGTGATGTAGATCGCGTGATCGCTCTCCGGCCAATGGACCTTGTAGGTGGAGCCCTCCAGGGCCTCCGGGCGGTCGAGCGGCTGGGTCAGATACACCAGCGCGCCGGAATCGCCCTGATCGACCGGCCTGGCCGGCTCGCTCGGCGCCTCCAGGGGCAATTCCTCCTGCTCGCCCGCCTGGGCCGGTTCCGCCGGTTTGGCCTCGAGCACCGCCCCGGTGACTTCGTTCGGCCGGTAGGTGGTGCAGCCCTTGCAGCCCAGATCATAGGCCTGGATGTAAATGTCCTTGAAATCCTCGAAGGAGATGTTCTCGGGGCAATTGATGGTCTTGGAAATGGAGCTGTCGACGAATTCCTGCACCGCCGCCTGCATGACCAGATGATCGCCGGGCGTCAGCGCCTGGGCGTCGACGAAGGCCTCCGTCAACGGCCGGTTTCCGCCGAACATCCGGCGGTAGAGACGATAGGCGTAATCGGATACTTCCTCCTCCCGCCGGGAGCCGTCGGGCATCAGCACATGGCGGTTGTAGGAAAAGC
>JAPPFK010000044.1 GCA_028823885.1 Rhodospirillales bacterium
ATGCGTCGGCGGTAAGCGTGGCGCTGGCCCATGACGGGCCAGCGTACATTCGTCTGAAGCGACCCGAGACCCCGCCGGAGAACGATATCGTTCCCAAGGAATTCAAAAAGGGCGAGGGCATTCTGACCCGGGACGGCGGCGACCTCACGATCATCGCAGCGGGTCTATCCGTCACGGAGGCCCTTGCCGCCGCGGACCGGCTGGTCGCCGACGGAATCGAAGCCTCCGTCGTCGATATGGCCTCGATCAAACCGCTGGACGCTGATCTGGTCATCGACCGCGCCAAGGCGACGGGCGCCATCGTAACCGCGGAAAATCACTCGGTGATCGGCGGCGTGGGGTCTGCCGTGGCGGAGGTCCTGTGTGACGCCGGCATCGGGCTGCCCTTCAGGCGGGTGGGCTTGGCCGACCGGTTCGCCGAAGGGGGCTCCACCCCGTATCTCATGAAAAAGTACGGATTGGATAGCACGGCGATCGTCGAGGCCGCCCGAGACGTCGTCGGGAAAAAGGGCTGAGGTCCGACCAATGGCTGACGGAGCACCGCTCGCCATGGTTACGGGCGCCGCCGGAGGGATCGGAACTGCCCTCGCACATCGGCTCGCAAATGACGGTTGGCGCCTGCACCTCGTGGATATCGATCAGGGCCGGCTTGACCAACTCAGTGCGGAGTTGCCGGGCCGCGCGACCAATAAAGAGAGCCGGCTCGAAGACCGGGAGGCCTGCGTTGATGCGCTGCCGGACGGCGAAGAGATCGACGCCCTGGTCCACCTGGCCGGCATATTTGTCGCCGACGACCTCGAGCCGGAGAGCCGGGATATCTACGGTCGGACCATGCAGGCCAATGCGACAAACGCATGGGACCTTGCCGGCGCGGCGCTGCCGCATATGCGGGATGGCGCCAGCATGGTCTTCACGTCGTCGATGGCATTTAACCGAGGCGCGCCCGACCGCATCGCGTACTCGATGGCCAAGGGCGCCATCGTCGGTCTGACCCGCGCACTGTCACGCCGGGTCGGCGGCCGAGGCATCAACGTCAACGCCGTGGCGCCCGGCATCATTGATACGTCCATGCCGCGCGAACTGATCAACGAACGCGGGCGGGAGGCGCTCATGTCTTCAATTCCTCTCGGCCGGTTCGGCCAGCCGGAGGAGGTCGCGAGCGTGATCGCATTTCTGATCTCCGAGGACGCCTCTTACATGACGGGACAGGTCATCAATATCGATGGCGGGATTATCAACGGCTGATCGGAGCCGACGGAACATCTGAGGGAGGACGGCATATGCTGCTTGAGGGGGAGACGACTTTCGACAGCGCCCCATTCGATGGGATCAGCTTCGATCTTTGCTCGCGCCGCAAGGATGTCGTCATGGTGAGTGCGGACTTGAGCAAGTACACCCAGATCATTCGGGTAAAGGACGAACTGCCGGACCAGCACCTCGACGTTGGGATGGCGGAACAAAACCTGATCTCCGTTGCGGCCGGCGTCGCCAAGGCGGGTTTTGTCCCGGTGGCAACCACGTTCGCCGTCTACGCGACCCGGCGCGCCTATGATCAGATGATGATCTGCATGGGGACCGGTCCGCATACGAGCATCGTTGTTGGATTTACGCCGGGCATCGCCAATCCGGCGCGGATTCATCACCAGGCGGCGGAGGATTTGGGCATGCTTCGGTCGATCCCGAACGCGACCGTCATCGACCCTATGGATGTCACCGACTTCAAGCAGGCGCTCGACGTCGCCGTCGATCTGCCCGGCCTGGTTTATATGCGGGGTCATCGCGGCGATACCCCGCGGCTTCTCGATCCGCAAAAGTTCAAGTTTGAACTGGGCAGGACGTATCGCCTCCGCTCCGGGAGCGGGATCGGCATCATTGCCACCGGCCACGCCACCCAATGGGCATTGGAAGCCTCCGAAATACTCGAGGATCGCGGGATCGATCATTCGCTTCTTCATGTCCCGACGATCAAGCCGGTCGATGAGGCCGGGTTGGCGGACTTCTGTTTTGCCCACGATCGGATCGTCACCATAGAGAACCACCAAATCGTCACCGGTCTCGGGAGCGTTGTTGCCGAGGTGGTCTCCAATGTCGGCGGCGGGCCCCGCATCACACGTCTTGGGGTGCCCGGCAGTTGGGCGCCCGGCGGCACGCTGCCGTATATCCGGGAACAGCTTGGACTGGATGCCGTGGGGCTTGCGGATCGTATCCGGGAGGCCGGCCAATGAGCGCCAGTTCCAACAGCCGCGTCCTGAATTTGGAAATCCTTGCGGCCAAAATCAGGCGCAATACGCTGGACATCTGCATGCAGCGCGGCGGCTACGCGGGGCAGGGCGTCGCCTTGGCCGATATCGCGGCGTGCCTCTACTTCGACGAGCTGCGTCCCGACGGCCGTGGCTGGTTTCATGACCGGTTTGTGCTGTCGAACGGGCACGACGCGATCATGACCTATGCGGCGTTGGCGGAGCATGGCTCATACACGCTCGAGGAGTTGCGGACCTACAACGCCGACGGCACGAAGATCGATCAGAGTCCCATCGAGGGGCAACTGGGGTTTGAAATCACCGCCGGGTCGCTGGGGCAGGGGCCGTCGCAGGCGGCCGGTATCGCCTGGGCGGAGCGACAGAGGGGAACCGATAAGCGAATCTATTGCCTGTTCTCCGATGGCGAGCTTCAGGAGGGCAATGTTTGGGAGGCCGCCATGTTCGCCGCTCACCAGAAGCTCTCCAATCTGGTCTACATCATCGACAACAACGACCTTCAGGCCTCGGGCGCCACGACGAACGTGATGAGCGTCGAGCCGGTTCCGGAAAAATTCGAGGCGTTTGGGTTCTTTGCGCGGCGGGTCAACGGAAACAGCGTTACCGAAGTGCTCGAGGCGTTCGAGGAGGCCAAGGGCGTTACCGGCAAACCTTACGTCATGGTTTGCGATACCCGGATATTCGCTGGAATTGATTGCCTGCAGAAAGCGCTGCCCATGGCGCACTACGTCGCGCAGAAGACCGCTGACTGGGAGGCGGGACTGGCGGAAATCGATGCCAAGATCGCAGCGTTGGGCGGCGAGGCGTGATCTCGGAAGCAGTGAGGATTTAACGATGAGTAGTAATTTGGCCGACAACAAGCCGCTGACCGGCAAAGTGGCGGTCGTAACGGGGGCGGGACGCGGAATCGGCCGGTCGATTGCCCTGGCGCTTGCTAGGGCCGGAGCGGATCTGGCCATTTGCTCCCGCACGCGCGCCGAGCTTGAAGCGACGCAGGAGGCCGTCGCGGACCTCGGTGTCCGGTGCTTCATCGGTGTCGCCGATCTTTCCGATCCAAAGGCGACCGAAACCGTCTGTAACGAAATTCTCGCCGAGTTCGGGGAGGTCCATGTGCTGGTCAACAATGCCGGCGCGCAGCTCGAGACCAGCCCGGTCGCGGAGTCCGATCCGGACCGGTGGTGGAAGACGGTCGAGGTGAATGTGCGCGGCCCCTATCTGGTTACCCGGTTTCTCCTTCCAGGTCTCGCGGACGGCGCGAAGATCATCAATCTCTCCTCCGGCGTGGGCTTGAGCGCCGGCAACCGGAACAGCTCGTACCATGTCGCCAAGGCCGGTCTGCACATGTTTACCGAGTCACTGGCAAATGAACTTTGGCCGCGCCGGATCGATGTAAATAATCTTATCCCGGGTCCGGTTGCGACAACCAACTTCACCCGCGAAGCGCCCGGGGCCGCGACGCCCGACGAAGTCCTGGAGCGTTTCGGCGCCGAGACGCCGCCCAACTTCCCGCCGTCGGAGCGCCTGAAGCATCCGGACGAAATTGGTGAGTTTGCGCTTTACCTGGCAACCCGCCCGGAGGGCGGTCCCACCGGTCAAACATACTCCCTCGCCCGGCGTCCGCTGTGAGCCAAGCGTGAAGAAATCCGTTGACATTTCGCCATCCTTTTATAAAGGTATAGACGTATAGCACTTTATACAGCCTGATTTGGCTAGAATCCTACGCCTTTTAGTACCCGATCTATCGAAATTCCGAAGCAAGGAGGGCTTCATGAAATTCCTCAAATTCGCAGTAACCACGATTGCACTCGCCTTTCTCCTGACAACGGGAATTGGCGACAAGGCAAGCGCGCAAGACAAATGGCCGACAAAGCCGATAAACATCGTCGTCTCGTTCAAGGCCGGCGGTAACGCAGACATCGTCGCGCGGATGAACGCCGACGCGCTCAGCAAACAGTTGGGTGTCCCGGTCAACGTTCTGAACAAGCCTGGCGGCGCTCACATTCCGGCCACCATGTTTGTCCTGAAGGCGCCGGCGGACGGCTATACATTGTTCAACTGGTCGCCGCCGAGCTTCATGGTCGTGCCGTTGACGCGCAAGGTCCCCTACAAGCCGCTGCGCGACTTCATTCCGTTGTTCGCAGGGATTTCCGCGTCGAACGCCCTCTATGTGCGAGCCGATTCCCCATACAAGACGTTCGAGGAGTTCATTAAGGGCGCAAAGGCCAAAAAACTCACCATCGGTGTCAACAACCTGGGTGCGCCGCCTAACCTCTCGGCCGTGCAGATGGCAAAAGAGTTCGGGCTGGAGTTCAAGACGCTTGCCCTGAAGACCGTTCCGGCAACCATGACCGGCTTGCTCGGCGGCCAGGTCGACGTCGCGGTCGGGCAGGTGGCCTCGATCCACAAATATGGTGACAAGGTTCGTCCGTTGGTCATCTTGGACAACAACCGCAAGGCCTTCTATGCCAAGGATCTTCCCGGGGTCCGCACGGTTGGGGAAGTATTCCCGGGTAAGAACGCGGGGACATGGGTCCACGGCGGCCTAGCGGTGAAAGCGGGCACGCCGCAGCACATCGTCGACCGGCTGCTCGAAGCCAGCAAGGTCATGGGGAAGCCGGCGTTCATCGCCCGGGTTCCGAAGAGTGTGAGCTATGACTGGGTTCACGGGACCGAGGCCACCCGCAAGAAAATCCAGGACGGTATCGATCTCTATTCGCCGCTCCTGGCAAGTCTTGGCCTGCTGGTGAAGAACTAGAACGGAGTTGGTGCGCTGGGGCGTGGCTCCCGGGTCCCCAGCGCACCAACCTCATGGGGGTGGGGATATGATTACGCAACGCGCCGCGAATATCGCGTTCAATATCCTGGTGATCGTGGCAGCCGTTTTCTTCGCGCTGGAAGCGGAGACATTTAAAACGTCTGGTTTGCTCGCTAGTACAGGCCTGCCTTCCAAATTCTTTCCGCAGCTCATGCTGGCGTTCATCGGACTTTGTTCGGTGATCGTGATCGGGGCCTATGTCTTCAAGGGATACGCCGGGACGGACAAGGGAACGTCGGTCTTCGAAGACGGTGGCGCGGCGCGGCGCGGACTCCTCGTCCTCGCGGTCGCCGTCGCTTGCTATCTCACCTGGTCTCTTTGGAGCTTCATTCCCATGTTGATCCTCATCGGCCCGGCTTGCGCGTTGGCCATGGGTGTTCGGTCGGCCTGGATGTATGTCTCCTTGCTGTTGATGTCCGGTATCGTCTATCTCGTCTTCACCCAGCTCTTGAACGTTCAATTCACGTAGGGGCGGCTGGGAATGTTCGCGGGATTTGACGTTGTCGCCCAATCCATCGGCCAGCTTGCCGAGCCGATAACCCTTGCGCTGCTCGTCGGCGGCATCGTTCTCGGCCTCATCATCGGTGTTCTGCCCGGGCTCGGGCCACCCATCGCGATCGCCCTGGCGCTTCCGTTCACCTTTCACCTGGAACCCATCGCGGCGATCATTCTGCTTCTCGGCATTTATTCCGCGGCCATTTACGGCGGGTCAATCTCGGCCATCGCCGTCGGGATTCCCGGGACCGGGGCAGCCATCGCCACCGTCCAGGATGGCAATAAAATGTTCAAGGCGGGAAGAGGCGGTGAGGCTCTGGGCCTTTCGCTGACCGGTTCCATCATCGGCGGATTGTTTAGCGTCATCTGCCTTGCCTTTATCGCGCCCATCCTCGCGACCGTTGCGATCAAGTTCGGACCGCGGGAGTTCCTGGCCATCAGTGTGTTCGGCCTCGTCGTTGTCGTTCGGGTGGCGGGCGAGAGTTTGTCCAAGGGGCTGTTGGTTGGAGGGTTGGGGATTTTCCTGACGACCTGGGGCCTGGATGAACTGAACGGGACCGAACGCTACACCTTCGGCAGCTACCACCTATATGAGGGAATTCCTCTCGTACCATTTCTGGTCGGGGTGTTTGCGGTTTCCGAGGTTTTGATCGGTGCGGAGCGCGCCCTCCAGAAACTCGACTTCGATCAGACCAGTCTGACGGTGAAACTGCCGGGCTTCCGCAAGCTGATGAAGATGAAGGACGTCCTGTTCCGGTCGTCCGCGCTGGGAACCGTCATCGGAATCATCCCGGGCGAGGGCGCGGCCGTTGCGGCATTCTTCGCATATTCGGAAGCCAAGCGGCGGTCCAAGACTCCGGAGAAATTCGGCACGGGGCACGAGGAGGGCATTGTTGCCCCCGAAACGGCCAACAATGCCACCGTCGGCGGCGCCCTTGTGCCCACATTGACCCTCGGCGTCCCGGGCAGCCCAGCCGCCGCCGTTCTGTTGGGGGCGTTCCTCATCCACGGTTTGGCGCCAGGACCAAAGCTCTTCGCCGAGCGGCCGGACCTGATGTACGCCATTTTCATTGGTCTCTTCATCATCAACGTTTTGATGATGGTCATCGGGCTGATGGCGATCCGTTTTGCGGCCAAGCTGATCCAGGTACCGACGACATTTATCGTGCCCACGGTTCTGCTTCTGAGCTTCGTCGGAATCTTCAGCGTTTCCAACAGCTTCTTCAACGTCGGGGTGCTGCTGGGCGCAGGTATTCTCGGTTATGTCGTGCGGAAGCTGGGATATTCAATTGCGCCGCTCAGTATTGGATTCGTGCTTGGACCGATCCTGGAGAACTCGCTTCGCCAGTCTCTGGTCATCGCGGATGGGAGCGTCGGTGAATTCTTCAACACGCCGATCGGTCTCGGGATATACGCCGCGCTGGCGCTGACGATCTTCGGCGGGCCGTTGGTCGGTTGGGCGAAAAGCAAAATGTTCGCACGGGCGGAGGATGCATGATGAGCGGCAATGAAAATCGGCCCAATATTCTGATTTTCTACCCGGACCAGATGCGCGCCGACGCCATGGGGTGCGCCGGCAACCCGATTGTCAAAACCCCGTACATCGACCGGTTGGCCAACGAGGGCGTCCATTTTACGGATGCCTATGTTTCCTATCCGGTCTGCTGCCCGTTTCGGGCATCGCTGTTCACCGGCAAGTACGCTCAGGGGCACGGCCTGTACCAGAACCACTTCCCGCTCCGCGCCGATCAGATATTCCTGGCGCACCTCCTGAAGGACGCGGGGTATCACACCGGGTACGTCGGCAAATGGCACCTGGAGGGCGGTCCGCGGCCCGGGTTCGTCCCGCCGGGAGAGAGGCGGTTCGGGTTCGATTATTTCATCGGCTTCAACCGCGGACACTTCTATCTCAAGTCAATCTTCTACAAAGATGATGGTCGGCCCTATCACTGCCCGCGTTGGGAGCCCGAGTACCAAACCGAGCATCTGATCGATTTCATCGAGCAATCGGTTGCAAAGGATGACGGCAATCCCTTCTTCGGGTTTGTCTGTTACGGGCCGCCTCACTTCCCGAACGTCATGCCCGACCATCTGCGGAACCTCTACGATCCGGCGGAGATCGAATTGCCGCCCAGTATTCTCAGCCCCGAGGAACACGAAGCGGCCCGCCAGGAGCGCCTGAAGTACGACTACGCGGCGAACCTCAAGTCCGAGGATCACAGCCACGCCGGCGACGGACACAAACCGCAGGGCGAACAGGAGACGGAGGAAGAGACCCGGAAATTCATTGCCGAGTACTACGGCATGATCACCGGCGTCGACCACAATGTGGGCCGTGTCCTGAATGCGCTGGACCGGCTGGACGTCGCCGGGGACACCATCGTGATCTTCCTCAGCGATCATGGCGACATGCTTGGTCAGCATGGATACTACTGCGGCATCAAGAAGACGGCGTATCGGGCGGCCATGCAGGTCCCGTTCATCGTTCGCTATCCCGGGAAGTTTCCCGCCGGCAAAAAGGTCGACGCGCTGATCGATGTCGCCGTCGACACCATGCCCACCCTGCTTGAGCTATGCGGCATTCCCACCCCGAATTCCGTACACGGGACGAGTTATCTGCCTCTCCTGGACGGGACGGCGGAGGAGACCCGTGATGCGGTCATGTATCAGTCGATGAAGATGCTGGACGGCGACATTTCGGAGTTTACCTGCATGCCCGAGCGCGGGATTCGGACAAAGGACTGGCTCTATGTGCGTCAACCCGAGCGTCGCAAGATGCTGTTTGATCTCCAAAATGATCCCGACGAGATCAAAAACCTTGCCGATGACGGTTCATTGACCGGGCTGATGGACGATTTTGATGAACGCATCAGGAAGCACATGGAGGAGACCGGCGACGATTGGGATCTCGCCCTGGATTTCCCGCCGGAGAACTACCTGACCCAGGCGGAGGGCAGGAAGTACATGGACGAGTTGGTTCCCCGCGCCATTCGGGTCCCCTGACGGGGAAATTCGAGTTCATGAGCTTCAACCGGCCCATCAAAATAAAAAAAGTCGAAGCGCTGCCCGTTCGAGCCAGCGGCGGGGTAAGCCCCAACATGGCGCTCGGGTTGATGCCGACCCGCCCGGCGCTGTTGGTCCGGATAGATGATGATCAGGGCTGCCATGGTTGGGGCGAGGTCTGGGCAAATTTCCCGCCCCGTGCAAACCTCCACAAAACTCATCTGATAGAAGATGTGATCGCGCCGCGCCTCGAGGGTTTCACCTTCACCGAGCCCGAGGAAGTCGACGGGTTCCTTCGTTCGAAGCTGTCGACGTACTTCCTTCATGTCGGTCAGCTTCAGGTTTTCGAACACGTGTTGGCGGGTATCGATATTGCGCTGTGGGACCTTGCGCTGCGCAGCGCGGGTTCAACCTTCGCCGCGCATATGGGATTGGATGACGCGAGCGCAGCCTGCTACGCGAGTTCGATCAATCCTCCGGATCTCGAGCGGTTGATGCTGCAACATGCCGACTGGGGCCAATCCCTGTTCAAGTTGAAGATCGGGTTCGATGACGATGCCGACCGGGACTTCGTCGAAAAGGCCTCCTCCATTCGGCCGGCCGGCACGAGCATCATGCTGGACAACAACCAGACATGGGACCGGCCGCATGCCGAAAGCATGCTCAAGTCGCTGGAGGAATTCGATCCACTGTTCTCCGAGGAACCTATACCGGCCAACTCGGGGTTGGACGAATGGGAGCAGCTTGCGAAGGCGACATCGATCCCGTTGGCGGGCGGCGAGAACATCTATGGGGTCGACGAGTTCCTGCGAATGGCGGGGGCCGGTTTGAAGTATGTCCAGCCCGACGTTGCCAAATGGGGGGGCGTGTCGGGTGCCCTGAAGCTGTCCAATCGGCTGCCCAGCGGGGTGGCGCTTTGGCCTCACTTCATGGGAACCGCGGTCGGCCAGATGGCCGCACTGTCTATTGCCGCGGCCGTCGGCGAGTCCACGACCTGCGAGATGGACGTTAACGAGAACCCGCTCAGGACGGATCTGTGCGGTGACGTTCTGAACATCGATAACGGGCGCGTCGCGCTTCCAGGCGAACCCGGACTGGTGGCACCTCCCGTGGCGGAGCGCCTGGAAGAGTTTCGCGAGGTGGCCGGCTAGCGACACGCGCGTCTAACGCCAGACCGCAAACCCCATCGCCGTCCCGGTCCCGGCCTCCGAGCGATAGCAGGGCACGTAATCGATCAACTCCATTTCAAAATTGGATTGCGAGATCACCCCAAGCATGATGATCCAGTTCTTCACCTCGGAAGTGCCGGACCGGTAAATCTCATCGTCTTCCTCGATCAGCGGCGCGAAGTCTCCGTCGGCCATGGCCCGGAGCATCTGCCGGTCCCATTCCTCGTCGATGACGAAATGACTGAGCCCGCCGGAGCCCACCACCGCTACGCGCTGATCCGAGTTCCAGCTTCGGATCGCATCGCCGAGAATCTGCCCGAACCGAAAACACCGCGACGGAAGCGGCCGGTTCGGCGGATAGAACGTATTCACCAGAATGGGCACGATGGGGATGGGCTGATCCCTGAGTACCCGGCGGTAGATGAATGTGAACGCGTGGCCGATGCCGATCGGCTTGCCGCTGCGGTCGAACGGGATGTCGCGTGACGCGGTGATCTCGAAACCGCTCGCCGTCGCTGTTTCGGCCATGTGGGTCGCGAGATCCGTAACCACCGGATAGTAGGTGTCTTCGGGCGTATGGCGCCTGCTCTCGACCATTTGGATGGATGGATGCTTGTGCTTGTGATCTTCCGGATCGTAGGCGGAATTCAGCAGCCGATCGCCATGGAATATGGTGATCGCCGGCTGCATGGCGGCGCTGTACCATTCTTCCTGATCGTCGCCGATGACCACCAGGACATCCGGATCGAGCTCGCGGATCGCGTCTCCCAGCGCGTCGATGGCGGCTTGGTTACGCTGTGCATGGGCCTGGCGGGCGGGCAGTTCGGCGAGGGCCGCATAATCCTTGTCCGTCCGCCGTTCGACCAGTTCCGAAAAACTCAAGGTTTCGCCACGGAAGGGGTGGTTGATGGTGCGGTCGAATTCCGCGCGCGCGGACCAGTCGTCCGGTTCCATCACCAGTATTAGACTGTGCGAGGTGCCAAATCCGCCGACGAGCGCCGCCATCGCTTGTACCCTATTGATCCACTCATCATCTGTTTTGACCGCATCTCAACGGTTTGTACAAGCACCGGTGCGTAAATGTTCGATGGACGGAAACGGAGACTATTTCTTGGGTGACATCCGCGTTGGATCGCAAAACGATCAGGCCGATACCCGGGCTCCGATGCCTGACGTTTACCCGATGAAGATGCAAACCGGAAGTCCCCAACGGGCGGGAACCGGGTCTGGCGTTTCCTGATGTCCCGGTTAATCTATGGCAAACGGGCAGTCTCGGGCCTTGAAAGACAGGGATAGCCATGACCGGTATCAGAACAGAGACCCTGAATGTTTCAGGCGTCGAGCTAATCGTCCGCCGCGCCGGTGAGGGCGAAACCTTGTTGCTCCTGCACGGCGCCAACGGCAATGCATCCTGGCTTCCCACAGTCGAATCCCTGTCGGCCAAGTACGACGTCATCCTGCCGGATCACCCGGGATTCGGGGATACGGACGCGCCGGGCTGGATGGATAACATCTCCGACATGGCCTACTTCTACCTCGACGTGATCGAGGCCCTCGGCCTGGAAAGCTTCCACCTGGCGGGCCATTCCATGGGCGGCTGGATCGCTGCCGAGATCGCCGTCCGGGATCACCATCGCATCAAGTCACTGACCCTCGTTTCATCGGCCGGAATCTGGGTGAACGGCACGCCGATGGGTGATTTGTTCGCCTGGTCGCCGCAGGAGACCATTCGCCGGGTGTTCGCCCGGCAACCCGTTATCGACGAAATGCTCGCCTACGAACCGTCCGAGGAAAAGATCGAGGTGATGCTGAAGAACAGGCAGATGGCGGCCCGGCTGTGCTGGTCGCCGCGGCTCCACAACCCCGATCTCAGGAAGTGGCTGCATCGCCTTAAGCTGCCAACGCTGATCATTTGGGGCGATAGCGACGGCATATTCCCCGAGCCCTACGCTCATGCCTATCACGAACTGATTCCGGGTTCGGAACTCGAAATCTACGAAAACTGCGGTCACGTGCCAATGGCCGAAGCAAGGGACGCCTTTCTCTCGCGCCTGTTGACGTTTACCGAGGGAGCGGCCTGATGGATTTCTTCTTCTTCAACCTCATGCCCTACGGCGCGCTGGATTTGGAGTACGACAAGAAATACGCTTCGGCAAACCTGCTGCTGCCCAACAGCTACTACGACCCCGAGGAGGGCCATAAGCTTTACACCCGGTATATCGACGAGTTGGAATATGCCGACGAGCTGGGCTTCGACGGGGTCTGCGTCAATGAACACCATCAGACCGCCTATGGCCTGATGCCGACGCCCGGCGTTATCGCCGGCGCGCTGGCCCGAAATACCAGGCAGGCAAAAGTCTGCGTCCTCGGCCGGGCGCTGCCGCTGGTCAACAATCCGCTGATGATCGCCGAAGAGTTCTCGATGCTCGACAATATCACCAAGGGGCGGTTTGTGGCGGGCTTCGTCCGGGGGCTCGGCGTCGAGTACCACGCGATGGGAATCAACCCGGCGTTCTCCCTGGAGCGTTTTCATGAGGCCCACGATCTGGTGGTTCGTGCCTGGACCGAGATCGGGCCCTTCGCTTTCGAGGGCAAGCACTACCATCTGCAATACGTCAATCTGTGGCCACGGCCCTATTCCAAGCCCCATCCCGAGGTGTGGATCCCCTCGCAAGGCTCGGAAGAAACCATCCGTTGGGCGGCTCATCCCGACCGCAAGTACACCTATCTGAACGTCTATTCGCCGTTCTCGGCGGTGGAGCAGTTCATGGGCATGTACCGCCGGGTATGCGAGGAAGACTACGGTTACGAGGCGGAGGACCGGCAGCTCGGCCTCGCCGTCCCCATATATGTCGGCGAGACCGACGAGATCGCCGCCAAGGAAGCCAGGCCGCACATCGAGGCGTTCTTCAACAAGTTTCTGCGGATTCCCAACGAACTCCTGTTGCCGCCGGGCTATACCTCCATCAGTTCGCTGAAGGCCATCGCGCTGGCCAAGCGGGAAATGCTGGGCGGCGGCAAGACCATGGAACGAATGAACGATCTCGGCATGTTCATATGCGGCGGCGCCGATACGGTGCGGACCCGCCTGGAGGAATTCCAGGACCGGATCGGTCTCGGACAGCTCTGTACCATCCTGCAGTTCGGAACCCTGCCCCACGAGCTGACCAGGAAGAATATGGAGCTATTCGCCACCGAGGTCATGCCCCACTTCCGGGGCCGGCTGCGCCGGCCGCGGAGCGAAGCCGCGGAATAACCGGTCACGCATTCGGTTGGGATCTATCGCGGCTCGATAAAGTCATGCGGGTCTGGATGGCGATTGGCCTCGGCTCGCGGGGCTCAGACATCGACACATCGGGCGGGAAGGGACGGCGAGAGTGATTTCCCCGAACGAGGCGGCATCGGACGTTATCATCGTCGGCGGCGGTCCGGCCGGGCTGATGCTCGCCAACGAGCTCGGCAGGCGCGGCGTCTCGACCGTGCTGTTGGACGACGATCTCTCCACGGCCATCAACCCGCAGGCCAATGCAACCCAGGCCCGGACCATGGAGCATTACCGCCGGTTGGGCTTTGCCGACCGGGTGCGGGCAATGGGTCTGCCCCGGGACTACCCCACCGATATCGCCTACTACACGACGTTCTCAGGTCACGAACTGGCGCGGTTTAAACTCCCGTCCGCCCAGGAAGCGGCCAGGCTCGTCAAACAACTCTCGGGGTCCTGGAGCGCGGCGGAGCTGCCTCACAGAGTATCGCAGATGTACGTCGAACGCGTTCTCCATGCTCAGGCGGAAAAACTGTCATCGGTCCAACTGCGTTATGAACACGCGGTAACGTCGGTCGGCGACCACGGCGATCATGTCTCGGCGACAGCCGTTCACCAGGGGCGCGAGATGGAGTTCACCGCCCGCTACCTCGTGGGCTGCGACGGCGCCCGAAGCATCGTGCGAAACCATATGGGCGTCGAGTACGAGGGAGAAGCGGGTATAGAGCGGGATTTCGCCGGCGGCGACATGCACGCCATCTATCTCCGGAGCCGGGAAATATACGAAAACATGAGCGGCGAACCCGCATGGATGAACGTCAATGTGGATCATCGGCGGCGCTGTTTCCTGGTGGCTGTCGACGGAGATATGGAGTTCGTCTTTCACACTCAGCTCAAGCCCGGCGAGGATCGGGACAACATCTCGGAAATCCAGGCGCGCCAAATGTTTGCCCAATGTATGGGAAAAGAGGTCGATTTCGACATCATCACCAGGTCCTCGTGGCGGGCCGGGTTCGCCTTGGTCGCCGAGCGGCTGCAGAAGGGGCGCTTGTTTATCGCCGGAGACGCCGCTCATCTGTTCACACCCACGGGCGGGCTCGGATACAACACGGCGATCGAGGACGCGGTCAATTTGGGCTGGAAATTGGCGGCGGCGGTCAATGGCTGGGGCGGAGACGGGCTCCTGGAATCCTATCATCCGGAGAGGCATCCAGCCGCGGTCCGCAACACGGGGTATGCGAGGGGTTTCGCCAATTCATTGGGTAATTTCAAACCCGACCCGCGGCTCGAAGAAGACTCGGATGAAGGCGCAAGGCTGCGCGCGGAGGCGGGACAATATTTCGATCGGCATGGGCGAACCGAGTTCAATATCCCCGGAATTACGTTCGGCACGCGACTGGACGGATCGCCCATCATCGCTCCCGACGGCTCATCGCCGCCGCCCGACCGCGCCAATGAGTATGTGCCGACGGCCTGCCCCGGCGGACGGGCGCCGCATCTTTGGCTGGACGAGGACACCTCGCTCTATGACCGGTTTGGGTTCGAGTTTACTCACCTGAATTTTTCAGGCGACAGGGAGGAAGGCCGACGGCTTGAAGCGGCCGCGAAAACGGCCGGACTGCCCTTGCGGTCTCTCGATGTCGAAATCGACGGGGCGCGTGACCTCTACGAAGCCGACCACGCGCTCATTCGGCCCGATCAGGTCGTTGCCTGGCGGGGCTCCACTATTCCGGATCCAGCGGGCCTGATCGACAAGGTGCGGGGCGTTGGCTAAAGAGCGCTCGCTTTTGCCGCCCGGCTCGCCACCACTTCCCGCCCGATCAGCAACACGCCGACAACCAGTCCGGCGATGTCGGTCAACCGCGCCCCCTCGAACCCGGAGCCCGGAATGAGCAGCGCCAAGCCGGCAAGTCCGAACAGAACCCGCCAAAGAAGCCCCAGCTCACGAACGAAGTACCCCATGATGGCAATGGAAACGAGCCATACGCCCCCTGCGGCGGTCACCGTTGTGGCGATAACCTCGAATGCGCCGCCTTCCATCAGCAGGCTGGGGCTGAGAACAAAGAGGAACGGCACCAGATAGGCAAACCAGCCGAAGCGCATGGCCGCGAACCCGGTTTTCATGGCGTCTTCCCCGGTGAGCGTCGCGGCCGCGAAGGCGGCAATGGCCACCGGCGGCGTGATCATCGACATCATGCCGAAATAGAGGATGAACAGGTGCGCCGCCATGGGGTTGATGCCGACCTCGATCAGGGCGGGCGCGACCAGGGTTGCCAGCATCAGGTAGACGGCGACCGTCGGCATGCCCATACCGAGGATGATGCAGACCACCGCGGATATCAGCAAAAGCAGGAAGAGATTGGTGCCGCCGAGCTCCACCAGCAAAAGCGACATACCGAAGCCGACACCGGTCACATTGAGGGTGCCGATGACGATACCGGCGGCCGCCGCGATCATGATGATGTCGAGGACGGCGTGACCGGTGGCCCGTACGGCATCCAGAAGATCTCTAAGCGTAAGGCGCTTGCCCTTGTAGCCGAAGATCGTACTGGTCGCGACGATGACCCCGGTCGCGATGAGCGCCGACATTTCCGGCGAGTAATTGAAATTGAACAAGGCCACGATCAGGGCCGCAAAGGGGAGCGGGAAGTACCAGCCGGTCTTCACCACATCCCACAGTTTGGGTATTTCTTCGTCCTTCAGCGGCTGGATGTCGGTGCGCGCCGCCTCCAGGTCGGCGAGGATAAACAGCGCCACGTAGTAGAGCACCGCCGGGATAAGCGCCGCGACCACCACCTCCTTGTAGGGAATCTCCAGAAACTCGGCCATGAGGAAGGCGGCCGCCCCCATGATCGGCGGCATAAGCTGGCCGCCGGTCGAGGCCACCGCCTCGATCGCGCCCGCCTGAACGCCCCGGTAGCCGGCGCTCCGCATCAAGGGGATGGTAATGACGCCGGTGGTGACCACGTTGGAGACCACACTCCCTGAGATGGAGCCGAAGAAGCCCGATCCGGTCACCGCGATCTTGGCCTGACCGCCCCGGTAGCGGCCGACCAGCACCATGGAAAACTCGGTAAAAAAAGCCGACCCGCCCGATTTGGTCAGCACCTGGCCGAAGAATACAAATGCCATCACGATGGAGGTCACGATCTTCATCGGAATTCCCAGGATACTGGTCGGGTCCCAGGCCAGGTAATAGAACAGATCCCGGGTCAGCATTTCCTTGCCGGCCAGCTTGCCCGGCAACAAGTGGCCGAATAGGCCCAAAAAGACGAAGGCGATCACCAGAACGGTCAGCACATGGCCGACCGTACGCCGAAGCCCCTCGATCAGAAGAGCGACCATGATGATGCCGGGGACCAGGCCATCGATCGGCGCATCCGAGACCAGTTCGGCCAGCTGCGGATAGCGCACCGCCATGTAGCCGGCGCAGACAAACCCCAGGATGGAGAACAGGTAGTCGTACCAGGGGATGGGCGCGCCTTCGCTTCCTTTGCGCGCGCGGATGGACAGGAATACCAGCGGCACCGCGACTGCCAGGATGCCGCTCAGGAACTGCTCCGTATAGAGCAGCAGGCCCGCCATCCGGAACAGGTCGGCAGCCCAGGCAATCGAGCCCAGCGTCAACACAACGGCGAGAACGGCTATAAAGCCGTTCATCGCCGAATTTGTGCCGCTGCCGGCGTCAGTCGGGACAGCGTCGGTCACTGACAGCCTCTAAGGTGTGTGTGGGCCGTCTGACGGGGTCACCCTATTTGGGCGGCCACATACCTTTTTCCTTATAGAACTTCACGGCACCCGGGTGGTAGGTGAGCCCCTTGAAGTTGATCGCCATGCTGTCCGACCGGAACCCGCCCCAACCGGGGAACGCCTTGACCAGCGCGCCGCGGTTTTCGTGCATGGTCTTGGTCACTTTATAGACCACGTCGTCGGACACGTGCGCGCCGGCCGCGAGGGTGTGCCAATAGGTCATGACATGCAGGGGCGCGTCGACTCCCACATTCCGTTTGGAAGGCTTTTCGGGCTTGGCGAATGCCGGCGGGACGAATTTCTTCGCGGCGGCCACCGCCGACGGCGACGGATCGAACGGAAGAACGCGGACGCCGCCGACCTTGGCGGCGACCTCACGGACCTTGCCGGCGCCGAACACGAAGAAGAAAACATCGGTTTTGCCCGCGGCGAAGTCGTTGGCGCCCTTCACCACATTGGGCTGCGGCACCTTGACCACATCGTTGTAGCTGAGCCCGGCGTTGGCCAATTGACCATCCATCAGCGGCTGGATGATGCGCTGGGACGACCAGCCGCTGGGTACCCGCTTGCCCTTCAAATCCTTGATGGATTTGATGGGTGAATCCTTCTGCACGAAGATGGCGACGCGGAAGGGGATGGTCGCCGTGACGACTCGCAGATTGGGGTGCTTGCGGTTCGGATAGATGCCCGTGCCCGTTACGGCGTATAGGGATTCAAGCTCGTTCACCAAACCGAATTCCAGCTTGCCCGCATTGACTGCGGGGACATAGACGCTCGACCCGCCGAAGGGCTGGGACCGCATCTGAATGTCGGTCATTTGGGACACGACCTTGGACAAGGATTGGCCGGCCTGGTTGGTGAAGCCGCCTTTGGTCGTGCCGACGCCCACGGTCTGGGCAGCCGCCGGAGCGGCCACCAGCGCGGCCAAACCGGCTGCCAGTAGGAATTTTGAAAGCTGCATGTTTTCCTCCCAATGAAAGAGTGTTCGGACAAATGGTACAGGCACGAAACGGTTTTTGAATAGCCGGGCAAGCGTTTATCTATCCCGGATGTTCGCGTGGCGAACATGCCGAACGGCCGCTTCCAAGTTGCTCAAAAGCTATTCCCGCCGTCCTGCCCGGTGCGAATATTGTCCATCACGTTTCCTCCCCGAAAGCTCGTTGAGATTGTGGAGCGCGCTTAAGCGCCGACCGGACCGGTCTCCGGCAGAAATGAGACTAGGCGGATGTGTCATGGACGGCCCGCCAGATACTCTCCGCGGTGAGCGGCATTTCGAGATGACTGACGCCGAAGTCGGCGAGCGCGTCGACGACCGCGTTTACGACCACGGCAAGCGCCGGGGTGGTGCCCCCTTCGCCGCCCGCACGAATCCCCAAGGGATTGGTTGTCGAGGGTACCTCGCTGATCTCGGTGACGAATGATGGATACTGACTGGCGACCGGCATGCCGTAATCCATGAACGTCGCCGACAGGCATTGGCCGGTTTCGGGATCGTAATGGACAAGCTCGGAGAGCGCCTGTCCCAGACCCTGAACGATGGAGCCATGGGCCTGACCGTGAAGGATCAACGGATTAATCGCCCGCCCGACATCGTCGACGGCCGAATATCTGTCGATTTGGAAAGCGCCGGTTTCGGCATCCACCTCCACCTCGCAAATATGGCAGCCGAACGGGAAGTCGGGCACGGTCGCGGTCTGATCGCCCGTCGCGGCGAGCGGTCCCCGGAGTTCTTCGGGCAAGGTCGTGTCGGTCTCGGCCAGGTGCGCCACGTCATAGATTCCGAGCGACCGGTCGGTACCGACCACCGTCAGCTTGCCACGGGCAAGTTCGATGTCCGAGACGGCAGCCTCCAGGTTGTGTGCGGCGATTTCCTTGGCCTTGGCGATGATCTTTTCCGTCGCCTCGCCCATCACCCGGCCGGCGAGCCGCATGGACCTTCCCGAGTGGGAGCCGCCGCCGAACACGACGATATCCGTGTCCCCCTGGACAAGATTGACTTCCTCGAGGGGTGCGCCAAACCACTCGCTGACGACCTGTGTGAAGCTGGTCTCGTGGCCCTGACCGCTGGAGAGGGTGCCGACCACCACGTCGATGGACCCCTCCGGGCGTACCGTGATGTCGCTTCGCTCCCGCGGAAGGCCGGTGGAGGTTTCTATGTAATTGGCGATGCCGAGGCCGCGGACGAGACCCTTGGCTTCGGTCTCCTTCTTCCTGCTGTCGAAACCCGCCACATCGGCCAGTTCCAACGCCCTTTCCATGGCGCCCGCATAGTCGCCGGAATCGTAGGTCATGCCGAGCTTGTTTTCGTGCGGAAACGCACCCGTCGGCACGAGGTTCCGGCGCCGGATTTCGGCCGGGTCCATTTCCATTTCGCGGGCCGCCAGATCGACCAGCCTCTCGGTGACGAACATCACCTCCGGCCGGCCGGCGCTTCGGTAAGGGGCGGTGGAAGCGGTATTGGAGTAAACCCCCCGGGCCCGGAAATACGCGACCGGGATGTCATAGACCCCGGTCATGATCTCCACCCCTTTGGTGAGGGGCACGATGGACACCGGGTAGGCGCCGATATTCGACAGGTTCGATCCGCGCATGGCGAGGAACCGGCCCGACGAATCGAGGGCCAGTTCGGCGGTCACCGCAAGGTCCCGGCCCTGGTAATCGGTAAGGAAGGCCTCGGTTCGCTCGGCGACGTACTTCACCGGCCTGCCGATCCGCTTGGCCGCCCAAGCGACCAGCGCGGTCTCCGGGTAGAAACTATTCTTGGTGCCGAAATTGCCGCCGATGTCCTTGGCCGTCACCCGCACGTCATCGAACTCCACGCCCATGACCACGGAGAGCTCCCGCTTGGGCCGCACCACCCCGCCGCCGCCCCAATGGACGTTGAATCGCCCGGTCTCCGGATCGTAGGCGGCGACACCGCTCCTCGGCTCCATCGGAACGCCGGTTACCCGCCGCACCCAGGTTTCGAGCCGGACCACTTTGTGGGCTTTTTCGAATGCCGCGTCGGTGGCCGCTTGGTCGCCCACGTCGGCATCGATTACGACATTGGACTGCATTTCGTCCCATACCAGCGGCGCGCCGGGCTCTGTGGCCGGGAGGGTCGCCGTCACGGACGGCAGAACCTCGTAGTCGACTTCGACCAGCTCGGCGGCGTCCTTGGCGATGTCCCCGGTTTCGGCAACCACCAGCGCCACGCCTTCGCCGACCAAACGCACTTTGTCGTTGGTCAGGATATGGTGAGGTCCGTAGAACGGTTCTCCGCCCTTGGGCACCAGGGTGATGTCTAGGCCCGAACTCGGCAGCGCCACATGGGGAATCGGGTTCAGCCCGTCGGCCTCCCGGTCGGTGCCGGTCAGAACGGCGAGAACGCCGGGAACGGCCTCGGCGGCCGAGGTGCCGATGGACAGGATGCGGGCATGGGCATGCGGCGACCGGACCACGACGGCGTAGGCCTGACCGGGCATGTTCACATCGTCACTGTACGTCCCTTTGCCGGTGACGAGGCGGCCGTCTTCCCTGCGCCGAACCGGCTGGCCGATGCCCGTATCCATTTTCCCTCCTCCTACAGCCCGAACAGGCGGCGGGCGTTCCCGCCCTTGATGGCGCGCGACTGATCGGCGGGCAATCCATCAGCCAACTCCATGAGACGCGGTATGTCGGCCGGGTGAGGATAGTCCGTGCCGAACAGCACATGCGCCGCCCCGCCCATTTCCACGCAAAGTTTCAGGCAGGTCGGCTGATAGACAATTGAATCATAGTAAATCCGCCCGAGATGCGCGCTCGGCGGTTCGTTGATCTTCCTCTCCGCCGCAGGTGTCCGCTGCTCGAAAAACAAATCCATCCTACTCGCCAGATAGGGCAAATTGCCGCCGCCGTGGGACGCGATAAGGGAGAGGTTCGGATAGGTATCGAGGAAACCCTCCATGACCATGCGGCCAATGGCGAGCGACGTGTCGAAGGTAAAACCGATCGACGCCCGCAGCCGTCCGAGATTCATTTCATGAACGCCGGGCGGCGTGGTCGGATGAACCAGCACCGGCAGGGCATGGCGGTCGATGGCCTGCCAAACCGGCGCCAAAGACGGATCGACCAGCGTGGTGCCGTGAATATTGGCCAGCACCATGACGCCGACCGCGCCGGTACCGACGGCGCGCTCCAATTCTTCGACCGCGAGATCCGGATACTGCCACGGCAAGGTGGCGAACCAGCGAATTCTGTCGGGGTAGGCGGTTTGGGCGGCCGCCATGCTGCCGTTGATGGACCGGGCGGTTTCGGCACTGACCTCCGCCCCGCCCCAGTAGGCCGACGGGCTGGTCAGCGATACGACCGAAATGTCGATGCCCGCCGCGTCCATGTCCTTGACCCGCAGGTCGTAGTCGAACATCTCGGGGCACGGAACGAAACTCTGCACCCCCTCTTCGAAGAGAACTTCCCCGCCGTCGGGGAGCGGCTTCAGCTCGAACGCCGGCGCGCCGTACTTGCGAAGACGCTGAAGCCAGTCCTCGCTCAGCATATGGGTGTGGATATCGATAACCGTCATGTGTGTCCTTCCAGACGAATTTTCCTAGAGCGGGCCGGCGAGCAGCATGTCAATTTGGGGTGAATCGGTCACCACGACCTTTTCGATGAATTTCGGCGTCCCCGACTCGAACGTGATGGTGTCGAGGTAGGCGCCGGCCGCGAATATGCCCATTTCGCCAGCCTGCAGGGTCCGGACAACAATCAAATTCGACTCGGCCCTGCATCTCTTTTCGTCGGATTCCAGAATTCGGGTGCCGCCGATGATGTGGCGGTACCGCTGCGGCTCGTAAATGGTGGTCTCGCGAAGCGCCAGGACGCGGTCGCGAAGCATATTTTTCGAGCGGCAATAGTAGAAACCCGATTCATGCCCCTGTTCGTAGCTGTCCCGGGAAATGATCTGATAGACGCATTCGTCGGTGAAGAATTCCGGCCAGTCTTCGAAATGGCCGGAGTCGATGCAATAGGCGTAGTCGATCTGAAGCTGCTCGACCTGATGCCGGGTGTCGAAGGTATCCATCGCGGTCTCCGGCCCTAGAGACCCATGACGTCGCGGTAGCCTTTCCAGAAGCCGCGCACGGTCGCCTCGGTTACCCTGTTTTCCGAGCTTTCGATGGCGTCGCCGCCGAGCTCCACCACCGAGGCCTCGTTACCCTCGCGTCCCCGGATGCCGCGCTGGACGAAGTTGGTAACGGCGCCGTCCTCCAGGGAGATCAGCCCGGCCGGGCCGACGAGATTGGCCTGTGTGCGGCGGATCTCCCGCTGCCAATCCTCATCGTCCTCGTAGCCGAACAGGGTCCAAATCATCTCGGCCTCGTCAGGGCCCTTGGGCACCAGATGGCGGACACCCAGGCAGTTGGTGATCTGCTGGAACGTCACGGCCGGGAACACCGTCTGGACCATGTTCGTGATCCCGTCATCGAACTCCTGCCATTCATCCAGCAACGTCGGATCGGCAAGGCTCAGGTTCGATTTCATCGACTTCAATTTCCCGCCCTCATATTCCGAGCCCGAAATATCGTCGGTGGCGCGCTTGGTGTAGACGATGTGATGCCAAGCGCTGTCATCAAGCAACGCGGCGCCCTCCATGGTGTGGCGGGACAGCCCGAAGGAACCGAAGAACAGATGCAGGATGCTGGCGTGGTAAGGATCGCGGACGTTCTCCATCACCAGCTTCCAATTGTTGCGGAGTCGGTGGGAATAGTGGCCCATGACCCTGAGCGGCCTGTTGAACATGCGGTCGATGAACCCCGTCATTTGGGGGCCGAGATATTTCTCGAGGTCCGGCGTGCCGTCCGAAAAGGTGCCGAACACCACCCCGCCCCGCGTCGTCACCCGGACGGCCTCCAGCCCGTGTTTCTCTTCGTCGAAGTCTTCGGGCATGCCCCCTTGGCCGTTAACGCCGCGGCGGAACGCGATGCCCCTGAGGTTGCCGTCCAAATCGTATGACCAATTGTGGTAGACGCAGGTGAAGACCTTCTCGTTGCCCCGGTTCTTGAAGCACAGCAGCGACCCGCGATGGGCGCACCGGTTGACGAATGCCCGAACGTCGCCCACGTGATTGCGGCAGACGATGATCGGCGTGGTTCCGATGAAGTTCAGCTTGTAATCGCCGGGCTTGGGGATTTCGCACTCCAGGCCCAGATAGTTCCAGGTTGGCCCCCTGAACAGACGTTCCTGCTCTCGCTCGAAGATTTCCTCGCTGTCGAAAACACCGTAGGGAACGCGTGTCAGCCCTTCCTCGGGCCATCCGGTTTCGATTGTCGATGGCTTCTGATCCATCTTGCCGACACCCTCCCATCAACGACATGATGAAAAACGGATCATGATCACAAATCAAGCTGGACGCTTTACCGGTAAGCAGGTTGGGTTCATTGTGTCCGATAAGCGGCCAATACTAAAGCCTGCATAGGGGAGGAAGACACGATGCCTGACACAGTTGTCGGTTCCAAAGTGGATTTTGACAAGTTCCGCCTGCGCCGGTTCGTCGAACGATTGATCGACATGGGCGAGGTCGATGTGCATGACGAACCGGTGCCGTTGGCGCACATGAGTTCGATAATCGAGGCGACCGACAAGTGTGTCCTGTTCAAGGATGCAGGACCGGAGCATTTCGAGATCGCAGCCGCGGTTTGCGGGGGACGCCGGCGTCTCGCCGCAGCGTTCGATGCGGCACCGGACACGGTTGCCGACGAATTTCTCCGCCGGATCGCCAACAAGCAGCCGGTTGTCGAGGTGCCGTCGGATGAAGCGCCGGTCCATGAAGTGATTGTCACCGGCGGCGACGTGGACCTCACAAAGCTGCCGTTTCATCCCCAGCACGAGTTCGACGGCAGCGTGTATTTGACCTGCGGCATCGATCACTCCATCGACCCGGACACGGGCGACACGAATGTGGGCGCCCGGCGGCTGAGCCTTCGCAACAAATTTCAGACAGGCACCAACGTCACCGCGCCTTCGGACCTCAAGCGCATCTACAAGAAGGTCGTTGCGCGCGGCGAAAAGCTGCCCATCACGTTCACCGTCGGCGCCCACCCGCTGGACCAAATGGGCGCGGGCATGCGGCGGCCGGGCAACGAGATCGAGGAGGTCGGCACGCTCCGCGGCGAGCCGGTGCCGCTGGTCAAGAGCGTGACCAACGACATCAAGATTCCGGCCGACGCCGAAATGGTTCTCGAGGGCTATCTGGACGAGCGCGGCTATGTCGAGCCCGAAGGGCCCTATGGGGAGTACATGGGATATTACGGACCCATGCACCAGGATCCTGTTTTCACCTGCACCGCCATCACCATGCGCAGGGATGCCCTGCACCAGTCCTTGCTCCACGGCTCCGGGCGAATTCTGGAGCGCTGCGACTCCAACAACATGAACACGTTGCGCACCGAAGCCGAGATTCTGGGCCTTCTCCGCCAGACCATAAGGGAGCCGGTTGCGGTTCGCATGATGACCAACTCGGGCGGCGCCCAGACGGTCAGGGTCGCCATGCGCCAGACCCGGCACGGCGAGGCCCGCAACGCCATCACCGCCGTCTTCGGCAAGGTGATGCGCGTAAAGCACGTGTTCGTCTATGACGAGGACATCGACATCTTCGACGACCGTCAGACCGAATGGGCGTTCGGCACCCGGTTCCAGGCCCATCGCGACATCATGGTTTTCGAGGGCATGCAGGGCATGACCATGGACCCGTCCCTATTGGGCGAACGCACCGGCGCCAAGGCCGGTTTCGACTGCACCCGTCCCATGGAAACCAAGGACCGGGTGACCGCACAGCGGCCACGGGCGAAAAAGTTCGAGGGCCAGGCGCGCTACCAGACCGTCGAGCAGGCCCTGGAGGCGGAGCCCCTCTACTTCGCCGACGTCATGGAGGCGGTCGGCAGCCTCGATGGCCGCGAGGTCGCGTGTGCCCTGGACGAATTACGCGATGAGGGCAGGCTCGGCCGGGACCGGGACGGCAAATATCACCTCGCCGACGGCGAGAAGGGCCTCACCGCCGCCGTCGGAGAAATGGATCACGATCCCAACGAGCTCTAATAATAATGATCATGCTCAAATTGACGGACAGGCCGATCAGTCCTAGGATTTTTTGATAATCGGGCGTGGTTGCGGGCTCGAGCGGAAGCGCAACGACGCCAAATGCGCCGGCCATTCCGAAGGCCGAACACAGGGAGGAAGTAGACCATGAAGAAAGCCGTTTTGCTGGCCGCGGGCGCGGCCGTCATCGTCACCGGCATCAGCTTCGCGCCGCCGGCCGACGCCGCCGACAACACCTTGCGGATTGGATCGCGCACGCCGGCGAAGTCGTCGCTGATCCGCAAAGGCCTGCAGCCCTGGGCCGAGGCCGTGACCAGGGATTCCGGCGGCACGCTGGAAATCAAGACGTTCTGGGGGGGCGCCCTGGTGCGGAGTCTCGCCAAGCAATACGAGGCGGTGCTCGGCGGCATCCAGGACGGCGCCAATATCCTGCCCGCCTACACCGCGAAACTTTTCCCCGACTACACGGTATTTTCGCTGCCCTACATGTTCCCGGATCCGGACAAGGGCTCGGAGATCGCCTGGCGCGCCCATAAGGCCGGGCTGCTGACCGGAACGGAGAAGCTCTACGTGGCCACCGTCTACACCAATGACAACGGCGGAATCCACCTGTCGGTGAAGCTCAACACCATCGGCGATCTCAAGGGCAACAAGATCCGCGCCGCGGGACCCGAGGAAGCCAAGGTGATCTCCATTCTCGGCGGCTCGCCCGTCAGCATGGGCATCCCCGCGGTGGCCGAGGGCCTGAACAGGGGCGTCATCACCGGCCTGCTGTCGGGCTGGTCGGCGCTTCGCACGTTCCGCCTGGAACCCCTGTTGAAGACTCATGTGGATGTTCCGTCGGGCGTTCGCTCGTTCATCGTCGGCGTCCGGAAGGACAAATATGACGCCCTGCCCGCGGCGGCCCGCCGGTCCTTCGACAAGCATTCGGGGCTGACCCTCGCCAAGACCATGGGCAATCTCAACCAGGGCAACCAGGTCCGGGTCCGCAAGGCCGCGGCCGAGAAGGGCAAGTCCATCCTCAAGCCCATGGGCGCCGAGGAGGCTGCGTTTCGCAAGAAGTTCCAGGTCCTGCACGATGATTGGATCAAGCGGGTCAAGGACGGACAGCGCAAGTACGACGCAATCCAGAAGATCATCAAACAGGTGAACTCGAGCTCCTAAGCCCTCGATAACCGGCGTCATCCGGCGCGGCGGTCCATCGCGGCCGCTGCGCCGGGTCGGCGCTCAAGGTGTCTTTCATGGATAGTTTTCTGGGCCCCCGCGGCCGCATGGGCCGCAGCATGGACTGGGTCGCGCTGATCGGCGCGGTGGCGGTGATCGTCATCGCCGCGTCGATCACCGGCGACGTCATCATGCGCTGGATTTTCAATGCGCCGATACTCGCCGTCGACGATTTGAACCGCTACAACATCGCCATCGTCATCGCCAGCTTCTTTCCCCTCTGCCTGGTGGGCAAGCATCTGGTCACCATCCGGTTCCTGGGCCGCGCGCTCGGCGTGCGCTGCCATCTCTGGCTCGAGGTGGCCGGCGCGACGATCACGCTGTTCGCCATGGCGCTCTACAGCTGGCAGTTCATCCTGTTCGCCATACGGGTCACCGAGAACGGCCTCGCCTCGGGCGTATTGGAGGTGCCCCAGTGGCCGTGGTGGTGGGTGGTGGCCGTGGTGGTCTTTATCGCCGCCGTGGTGCAGTTCGGCGTCCTGGTTCATGCCGTATATCAGGCGGTGACCGGCGAGGCGGTCGAGACCGAAGGCGAATCCCATGAGATTTGACGTTCGGCATATGGCGGCGGAGGCAGGCTGATGGACCCCATTACGCTCGGCAGCCTCGGCATCGTCTTCATGTTCATCCTCATCGCGCTGCATGTGCCCATCGGCATCGCGATGGCGGTGGCCGGCTTCTTCGGTCTTTGGGCGATGATCGGCATCGAGGGAGCGACCAACATCTTCGCCACCACGCCCACCGATCTGCTGGTGCACCAGAGCCTCGCCGCGATCCCCATGTTTCTCCTGATGGGCAGTTTCGCCTCCGCGGCGGGGCTGTCGGGCGATCTCTACCGCCTGTTCCACGGCTTCGTCGGCCACTACCGGGGCGGCCTCGCCATGGCGACCGTCGCCGGGTGCGGCGGCTTCGGCGCGGTCTGCGGCTCCTCCATCGCCACCGCGTCCACCTTCATGCGGGTCGCCCTCCCCGAAATGCTCGACCGGAAGTACAAGCCGTCTCTCGCCATCGGCTGCATCGCGGCGGGCGGCACCCTCGGCATCCTCATCCCGCCGTCCAACCTGATGCTGCTCTACGGCGTCCTGACCGAGCAATTCGTCATCGCCCTGTTCACCGCCGCGATCATTCCCGGCCTCATCTCGATCGCCATCTACTTCATCGCGATCGCCATCCTGGTCCGCGTCCGGCCCGACATGGCGCCGTCCGGCGCGCGTCTCGCCTGGGCGCGGCGGCTGCCGGTGATCGCCGGCGCGTGGGGGGTGATCGTCATGGTCTTCGTCGTTTCGGGCGGCATTTACGGGGGCGTGTTCACGGTTCTCGAAGCGGCGGCGGTCGGCTGCATCTTCGCCATCCTGTTTACCTGGTACCGGGGCAAGCTCAACTGGCCGACGGTCCGCCGGGTCCTCGGGCAGACGGCGGCGACCACCGGGTTCATCTACATCATCATTTTCGGCGCCAACATCTTCTCGGCGTTCATCACCATCACCCAGCTGCCCGAAGCGCTCGCCGGCGGCATCCGGGACGCCGGGCTGTCTCCGCCCATGGTGCTGTTCCTGCTGCTGGTGATGTACATCGTCCTGGGCGCCATCTTCGATACGGTTGCCGCGATGATCATTACCCTGCCGGTCGTCTTCCCCCTGATGATCGATCTCGGCTACAATCCGATCTGGTGGGGCGTCATCAACATCATGGTCATCGAGATCGGCCAGACGACGCCGCCCATCGGCATCATTCCGTTCGTGCTGCACGGGATGAGACCGGACATTCCGCTGCAGACGATCTTCTACGGCATCGGGCCGTTTTTCGCCGCCGACCTCATACGGCTCGCCATTGTCGCGTCGTTCCCGCCATTGGCGCTTTGGCTGCCCGAGTTCCTGGGAATGTCGTTGTTGTGACCGGAGGGAATCAATAGCCGTTCGGCGATATGAATCGTCATTGATGGGAGAGTGATATGGACGATTTGCCACGCGAAGTGCACCGGACGCTGAACACGGATCCCGGCGAGTACGAGCAAGCGCTCTCGAAGACCCTGTTCGGAATTCTGTCCAAGAGCATTCACGATTTGCCCGGCATCGTTTCGGCCCTCAACGAATCAGAGGTCCGGCCGCCCGGTTCCGATGCCTGGACCGAGGAAAATTTCGCCGCCGAGATGGAGCGTCTCGGCGCCTACCCCAACAGCGCCGGGGCGCCCCTCGGCGAACACCCGGCCGGCGTCGTCCCGCCGGGCACGTCGATGACCGACCGGCCCGGACCGGGGAGTCACGGAGGAGACTGACATGAGCAAGCTGGAGCACAAGGATGAGCGCGTCGAACGGCTGCTGTCGCTCGGTATCCGCAACCGCTGGTACTGTATCTGTCCGTCGGCGATGGTTCAGGACGCGCCGGTGGCGATGACCCGCCTGGGCGAGAAGCTCGTCGCCTGGCGCGACGGAACCGGCAAGGTCAATCTGGTGGAGGACCGCTGTCCCCACCGCGCCGCCCCGCTGTCCTACGGCCGCGTCATCGAGGGCCGCCTCACGTGCCGGTATCACGGCGTCCAGGTCGGCGGGGACGGCGTCGTCCTGGCCGTGCCCGCGTACCCCGACTGCAATCTGGTCGGACAGGAACTGGTGAAATCCTATCCGGTGATCGAGCATTTCCAGGGCATCTGGGCCTATTTCGGCGACGAGGCCCATCCCGAGCCGCCGCCCCTCGAATTCCCCGAGGAGCTGACGTCTCCCGAATGGACCGGGTTCATCGTCTCCAACACCTGGCACTGCAATTTCCAGTACGCCCTCGACAACGTGGTCGACATCATGCACCCGCCGTACCTCCACGACGACACCTACACCCTCGCCTATGGCGACAAGTCCGACGTGGTGGAGGTCGACGAGACGGATGACGGTTTCGCGGTCCGCCGGAAGGAGGACCGGGAAAGCAACGTCGAGGTCATGCAGATCATGGACACCGGCTGCTTCTTCGACCGGGTCGGGGTCTTCATTCCGCCGGGCGGCGGCCCAGGCGGCGTGCTGCGGATCATCGCGACCGCGGTGCCCATCGACGAGAACCGCTGCCAGTTCAATGCCTGGCGGATGCGGAAGGTTGCGGGCTGGCAGGGCGCCATGTTCCGGTTCATGTTCAACATGATGTACGAGAAGATGACCTGGGAGGTGATCGAGCAGGACCGCGACATGCTCGAACGGATGCCGCCCTGGCCGGCGGAAGAGAACCTCTACCAGCACGACCTGGGGGTGGCCAAATTCCGCAACTACATGCGCCACGAGGCCGAGGCGCAGGTTGCCGCCCTGGACGAATTTCGCGCCGGCAGGCAATCCGTGAGCCTGGCCGGAGAGTAGGGCGGGGCCGGCGCGGGCGCGGGCGCGAAAGCGCATCCCTCGCTTCGTCTGTTCCCTCTCCCACACCGTTTTATCCCCTCCCCCTCGAAGGGGGAGGGTTAGGGTGGGGGTGATATGGAAATTCCCCCTCACCCAGCTACGGGTAGGCTCGGCGTTCGCCTCGCAAAGCCTTCGCATCCCTCTCCCTCCAGGGG
>JAPPFK010000201.1 GCA_028823885.1 Rhodospirillales bacterium
GGAGCGAGCTCAGGTGAATGGGGGCGATGGCGGTCAGGGCGAGGAGGTTGCCCGCGGCGTCGAAGATCGCGACCGAGCAGTCACGCCGCTCCTTGATGTTCGGGGAATAAGCGGTCTTGACGAGGGTGGCCATCATCTCGTCGGCCGCGGCGGCGAAGCGGTGCGCGATGACCTCGGTGGTGATTCGGTCGCAGCCTGGATCCATGGGCACTCCCCGACGAGTTACTGTCAGAAGTTGTGTATGGGCTGAATGGAAGAAGGCGGCGCATCCTGCTGAAATGGGTTTGCCAAATAGCCCGGTCATTCAGCGCACAGGATATGCGGCGCCATGAGAGAAGATACGACGATTCCCTTAAGAAATCCAGCCTATCGGAACGGGTTGAGCGAACTGGTGCGCGAGGGCGCGCAACGAATCATCCGCCAGGCGGTGGAAGCGGAGTTGGAGGCCTTTCTGGAAGGGTATGCGGCCGACCGTGACGCGCCAGGCAGGCGCGCGGTGGCTCCGGGCGGCTGCCTGCCGTCGCGGGCGGTGTTGACGGGTGTGGGTCCGGCCCGTGTCCGGGTTCCGCGGACGCGGGAGGGGCCGGGCGCGGGCCGGCGCTTCCGCTCCGAGTTGCCGCCGCCGTATTTGAAGAAGACGAAGCGTATGGAGGCGGTGATTCCGTGGCCGTAACTGAAGGGGGTATCGACGAACGATTTCCCTGCGGCGAGGCGCTCACGGCGCTGTTCGGCGAATCGGTGAAGGGATTGTCGCAGGCGACGGCTGCGCGGCTCAAGGACGGCTGTGAGCGTGAGTGCGCCGCGCAGCGCGAGCGTGTCGGGACGATTGCGCTTGCGGTATCCAGAGCATGAATCGAGAAGGCTTGCTGATGTGAATCATCCCTTCCCCGGCGATTTCCAAGCAGGAATCACAGGAGTTTGCGCCCAAACGGCATCCATTTCACGGCGCGAAGGGATGAATCAGACGAGTTGGAGGTCAAGTGGATGGAATTGCGCAAAGGCGAGCGAATCAATGGATCGGAAACGACCCGGAATCAGGCCCGGACAATAGCCGGACAGCCGTTCTGCAATGTGAAACCTCTCGCGACTCAAACCGCCACGGGCCGGCGGCTGCATATCTCCCCGATCAGCCGTCCGAGCTCCCGCAGGCAGTCACGAGTAGCGTGGTTGCGCTTGCCGCCCGGCGTCGGAACGCCGTACATGGAGAGCCCGGTTCGAAGCCATTCGTCCCGGACGGCCACCAGCTGTCCCGCTTCGGTGTAATCTGTCATGAAACCGTTCCAGCCGAGCGCGATTCCGTCGCCGTCTGCCGCCGCCCGCAGCAGATGGATGTAATTCTCGAAGGTTTCCACCGGGGCGTCCGGCGGCGCGCATCCATGCGCGTCGAACCATGTGTCCCATGTCGCCCAGCCCGGGGTGCGCAGGCCGATGTCCAGGCGCGGCACCCCCGACCAATGCCGTGGCGGCCCGGCCAGCACCGGCTCGTACCGCTCGAGGAAAGCGGGGGACGCCACCGGCACGATCTCCTCGTCCAGGACTTTGACCGCATCCTCGTCCGGGTGCGCCACTCCAACCGAAGTCTCGAACATGATGTCGAGGCCCGCCGGTATCAGCATGTGCAGCATGTCGTAGTCGTAGACCACGATCCGGGCCGCGACGCCGTCGCCCAGGGTCCGCTTCAGCCTGGAAAAGATGGGCAGCATGACCAGGCCCGAAATCTCCAGGGTGCATCCGATGGTCAGACCGGTCTTGCGGGCATGAAGCTCGTGAACGGTGTCATGCAGGGCCGCCATTGACGACTGGACGGCGAGAAAATACTTCTCGCCGCTCCGGGTCAGCGCGATGCCCCGGCCCGAACGCTCGAACAGCATCACGCCGAGCGCGTCCTCCAGATTGCTCAGGTGGCGGCTGATCGCCGATTGCGACGTGCTGCGCTCTTCGGCGGCGCGGCCGACGCTTCCAAGCCGGGCGACCGCCTCGAAGGCGAGCAATGTGTTGGTGGAGGGAATCTTGAACCGGGGACCACTCATGGGTGGCCTCCGATTCGCGCCGGATCTTGCGCCGGGGCGTCAAGACGGGCGTGCGGCGGCGCTTTTACGGACAAGGGCGATGCGTTTGGGATGAAGAGCGTGGTTGCTTCCAGTCCGATGCGCCCGAGCGGCGAAAAACGTGTCATCTGACCGGACTGGCGAATACACATTTGCACCGGACCTCACTTGCGCGGTTACGTGTTTCCCGGTCGGAATGAGCCATGACCGACTTGGGTTCAGGAACTCCCGGCAGGATTCCTCGAATGCGCAATATACCAAGCAGTGTGAACATAAACCATATCATAATTGATATTGATTGTTTTCAATTCCGGCAATTGACCGATGTTCTCCCCTGATAACATGCGCCTTCCTCAGACCCGATTGTCTCAGCTTGCGAACCCTGTTCCGCTTGAGGCCGCTCTCACCCGACGGACCCGATAACCAGGCGATTCGTTTTGATGTCGATAGTCCTTTCTCCGTGGAATCCGGTGCAGGCTGACAAAATGACGGCAACTCCCGGGATCGAATCCTGCCATAAGTGAACACGGGTCATCGCGGAAGGCCTCGCATCCGGCACATATTGAATATCATTTGACTGGTTCGGTTGCGGCGATACACGCATCTCGACTGCCAGGGGAACCCGGCGGCCAGACAGCGAACAAGGCGGCGTATTTCGAGTTGGCATGGCGCCAGACTCTTATCAATATTGAGATTCACTAATCTTTTTTTGGGCATGGTTTCGCGTTCCATTCCTTGCAAAAATGATGAAATCACATTTCTCGACGAACTTGGGTTTGGCGGTCATATTCGGCAACGACAACATTCGATCCCACCGGATTCTGG
>JAPPFK010000144.1 GCA_028823885.1 Rhodospirillales bacterium
CCACGTGCACCGCTGCCCCCAAAGCGTGGATCACCGGGTCAAGCCCGGTGACGACGACTTGCGGCCTATTCGATCCTGAACAGCTTGCGGGCGTTGTCCTCGAAGAATGCCTTCTTGGCGCCGTCATCGATGTCCATGGCGTCCAGCGCGCCGACCTCGTCGGGAACGAACTGCCACGGGTAGTCCATGGCGTACATCATCCGGTCGACGCCGATCACGTCCTGGCAGAACTTGATCGGCGGCCCCCAGCCGACGCCCGAGGACGTGTAGTGGAAGTTGTCGATCAGGTAGTCCCAGGCCCGGCGCTTCAGCGGGCCCACATGCTCATACCGGGCGCTGACGGAAATGTGGCCGTGCATGAAGTCGATGCGGTAGAGCCAGTAGGGCAGCGCCTCGCCGCAATGGCCGAGGACGATCTGCAGCTTGGGAAATCTGTCGAAAAGCCCGGCGGCCATCAACCTGAGCGCGTGCAGTCCGGTCTCGCAGGCGAAGCCGTAGACCGCCGCGTCCAGGCCGCGCTTCAGGAACGGCTCGATCATCTGCGCCGGCGGGGTCTGGGGGTGGAGGTAGATGGGGACGTCCAGCGCCTCGGCCGCCTCGAAGATCTCCCAGTATTGCTCATCGTCCAGGTAGGTGCCGAGGGTGTGGGAGTTGAGGATGCCGCCCCGGAGGCCCAGCTGCCTGACGCCGCGCTCCAGCTCCTTGGCGGCATTGGCCGGGTCCAGCGGACTGAATGCGGCGAGGCCGACATAGCGCTCGGGATACCGGGCGATGCCCTCGGCCAACTGGTCGTTGGCGCTGACGGCGAGTGAGGTGGCGGTCGTCGGGTCGAACAGCTGCACGCCGGGCGCGGTCAGCGACACCACCGCGATGTCGATGCCGGAATTGTCCATGTCGGAAATGCGTTCCTCGCCCAGGCTCTGGATGCGCCGGGAGTGATCCCGGGCCTTTTGCGTCGAGCCGGTGAAGAAACCCCACAGGCTGTGGAAGCCCGGATCGTCGATACTCTTGTCGGCGAGTTCCTTCAGGTACATCTGCATCATATCGGGGGGCAGCCACGCCTCCTCGGTGGCGATCCGCTTGTAGGGCGGATTGGGGTCGCGCGGCGGCATGGCGGGATAGCGGTCGGGCATCGGGCTTCCTCCCCTGGATCAATGTTTCCGGAAGTATCGGGGAGCCCGGCCCGGCGGGCAAGCGCGGCACGGCTATTTCGGGGCTATTTGAGATGGGAAAGGGGCAGCGCCGTCGAGTTCTTGTAGGTTTCGAGCACCAGCGACGATTCCACCTCCTGCACGTTGGGGAGACGCAACAGGCGATGGGTGGCGAAACGGCCGTAGGCGTCGAGGTCGGTCGCCATCACCATCAGCAGGAAATCGGACTTGCCGGTGAGCGAGAAGAAGGCCGTCACCTCCTCCATGGCCATCACCTCGGCGACGAACGCGCCCACCTTGTCCTCGGCATGGTCGCGGAGCTTCACGTGGCAGGCCGCCCGCACCCCGAGGCCGATGGCCCGCCGGTCCACCAGGGCCGCATATCCCGAAATCACGCCCGCGTCCTGAAGCGCCTTGACCCGGCGAAGGCAGGGGGACGGCGACATGCCCACCCGTTCGGCGAGGTCCACGTTGCTGATCCGCCCGTCGGTCTGGAGCACGCCGAGGATCTTCAAGTCGGTGGCCGAAAGGTCCATAAGGTCATATTATCGCCGTATTATTCAAAAATAAAATAATTTATGACTTATTTTATCGATTTATGGTCCAAATCAGGTCACACCTGACCGCGAGCCTTCCGTATCCTGACCGAAAGTGGCCCGACTGACCGGACGCGGGAGACAGCGCCATGGGATCGCCGAAACACACCACCGATCTCGACCGGGACTACACCATTCCCCAGGATTGGGAGTGCTACACCGAGGCCGAGCACCGGATGTGGCGGCGGCTCTACCGCCGCCAGGCGGAGATGCTGCCCGGGCGCGCGGCGGATGCGTTCATGGACGGGCTGACCAAGCTGGATCTCAATGAGGGCGGCATCCCCGATTTCCGGCGCCTCAACGAAAAGCTCCATGGGCTGACCGGCTGGACCGTCGAGGCGGTGCCCGACCTGGTGCCCGATGGGGCGTTTTTCCGGATGCTGGCCGGGCGCCGATTCCCGGCCGGGCGCTTCATCCGCAAGCCCGAACAGATGGACTACCTCGAAGAGCCCGACGTCTTCCACGACGTCTTCGGCCATGTGCCCATGCTCACTCATCCGGTGTTCGCCGATTTCATGGCGGCCTACGGCGAGGGGGGCCTGCGCGCCCTCGAGTTCGGCGCCCTCGATCATCTGGCGCGGCTCTACTGGTACACGGTGGAGTTCGGCCTGATGAAGGCCCCGCCGGACGGAGACGAGGGCTTGCGCATCTACGGCGCCGGCATCCTATCGTCCAAGGGCGAGAGCGTTTTCGCGCTCGACGATGCGTCCCCCAACCGCATCGCCTTCGACGCCGAGCGCGTCATGCGCACCGATTACAGGATCGACGACTACCAGCAGACCTACTTCGTCATCGACGGCTTCGAGGCGTTGCTCGACGAGTGCTACCAGGACTTCGCGCCGCTGTATGCGCGGCTCGAAACCGCCGCCGATCTGACGCCGGCGGCGGTGGAAGTGACGGACACGGTCCTCCACCGGGGCACACAGGAATATTTCGAGCAAAAGGCGGCGTAATTGCTATCTCCACCCGGCCTGCGTTAAATCCCCCCTCCCTGACCCTCCCCCTCGAAGGGGGGAGGGAATAGGCGGATTGGGTCACCTCCCCCCTGGAGGGGGAGGTCGAGACGGCCGGCAATAGCCGGGCGTCGAGGGTGGGGGGGGG
>JAPPFK010000083.1 GCA_028823885.1 Rhodospirillales bacterium
GCCTTCAGGATATCGACCGTCGCCGTCAGCGCGATGCCGTCATCGACCGGAAGCGTGGCCTCCTGGGAGTAATCGGCGCTGTGAAGCACGAAACCGCGCCCCGCCTCCACCGGACCGCCCACATGGACGCGGACGTCGGTGGTGCCGATTTCTTCCTCGATCCCCAACTGCTCGAGCAGGTCCGGGAAGGTGAGCGAATCGAGCGCCTGGTTGAGCACCAGACCCATGGCGCCTTCCGGCGTGTGGGCGCACATGTAGATGACCGTCTTGGCAAACCGCTCGTCCTGCATCCCGGGCATGGCGATCAGCAGCTGGCCGGACAGGAAGGGATCGTCGCTTTGATCGTTGTCGCCGGGGGTCTCGTCTGAACTGGACATTTCCGGGAATGATCCTCTTTTTCCGCCGTTATTCTTAAAACGCCGAGCCATAGGCATTCTGGCATACACGGTTTGGTTATCAAAGGGCGGCTCCAAATGGCGGGTAAAGTTCCCGTGAACTGACGCCGGTGTGATTTCGATCCCGCCGTTCATGCCTATATATGTTCGGCTAAAGCTGGTCCCAACCGCGCCGAATGGCGCTAGAATGTGGTTCGAGCCATGAGAAAAATGAACAGGACCCTTATCTGTGCGCTGCTCGCCGGCAGTGTCGCGGGTTTTGCCGCCGCCCCGGCGCTGGCCGCCGGCGAGTCCGCCGCCGCGACGCCCTGGGCCGCCACGGAACAAACCAAAGTGCGGCTGGTTTCCGCCAAAACCGCCGTCGACGGCCAGGAAGCCGTGCAGTTGGGACTGCAGTTCAAGCTCAAGGACAACTGGAAGATCTACTGGCGCACCCCGGGAGACGCCGGCTATCCGCCGCGCGTCGACTGGAAAGACTCCGCCAACCTCAAGGAGACCGATTTCGCCTGGCCGGCGCCGGTGCGGTTCTCGGTCCTCGGCTTCGAGACCACCGGCTACAAGAAGGAAGTGGTCTTCCCCATCAATGCCCGGGTCGAGGATCCGACCGAGCCGCTCAAGCTCCGCGCCAAGCTCGACTACCTGGCCTGCGACGACGTCTGCATCCCCTACCAGACCAATTTCTCCTTCGATCTGCCGGCGGGGAACGGCGACACCACTGGCCATGCCCACCTGATCGGCAAGTACCTCTCCCAGGTACCGGGCGACGGCTCGGCCCACGGCATCAGGATCGAAACCGCGATCACCGGCGGCGACCTGGGTCCGGTGAAGGATGAATTCCGGAAGGGCCTGGTGCGGGTGACGGCGCGGTCCGACATCCCGTTCAAGTCGCCGGACATCTTCGTCGAAGGCCCGGATACGATGATCTTCTTCAAGCCCGACATCGAGGTAAGCGAGGGCGGCACCGTCGCAACGGCGCGCATCCCGGTCGATGTGGAAGAGGGCTTCAAGCTCCAGCAGGCCAATCTGACCTTTACGCTGACGGATGGACGGCGGGCGGCCGAGCAACCGCTGACCGTCGAGCGGGGCGAAGCCGAACCCACCGGCGGACCGGCGCTGCCGTTGTCGCTGCCGATCATCCTCGGCCTGGCGCTCATTGGCGGGCTGATCCTCAACTTGATGCCCTGCGTGCTGCCGGTGATATCGCTGAAGGTGCTGGGCGTGATCAGCCACGGCGGCGGCGAGAAACGGGCCGTGCGCACCAGTTTCCTCGCCACTTCGGCGGGGATCGTGTCTTCGTTCCTGGCCATCGCGGCGGGGCTGGTGTCGCTCAAGCTGGCGGGATCGGCGGTCGGTTGGGGCATCCAGTTCCAGCACCCCTGGTTCCTGGTGGCGCTGACCATCATCGTGACCCTGTTCGCCTATAACCTCTGGGGCATGTTCGAGATAAATCTGCCGGCCCGGTTCGCCGGTGCGCTCGGCGGCTCCCAACAGGGGGACCGGCATTCCATCGGCGGCCACTTCGCGACCGGTGCTTTCGCAACCCTGCTGGCGACGCCCTGCTCGGCGCCGTTCCTCGGCACCGCCGTCGGCTTCGCGCTGGCCGGCAGCATCGCCGACACCTTCGCCGTGTTCGCGGCCCTCGGGGTCGGCATGGCGCTGCCGTTCCTGATCATCGCCGGGGTGCCGGCGCTGGCCACCAAGCTGCCCAAGCCGGGCGCCTGGATGGTCCGGGTCAAGCAATTCATGGGCCTCGCGCTCGCCGCCACGACCCTGTGGCTGCTCTCGGTCCTCGCCGTGCAGGTAAGCCCGGCCGCCGCCGTGATCATCGGCATCATCATGGCCGCCATCGGCGTCATCCTGTGGATGCGCAGCCGGATGGCCGAAACCGGCAAGCGCGCCGCGATGGCCGGCCTCGCCGTCGCCATGCTGGCGGCCTTCCTGGTCCCCGGCCAGGTGGCACCGCGGGCTGAACTCAACATAACCAAGGAAGCCTACTGGGCACCCTTCGAGCCCGAGCGGATCCCGCAGCTGGTCACCGAAGGCAAGACCGTATTCGTCGATGTCACCGCCGAGTGGTGCATCACTTGCCAGGTCAACAAGGCCACCGTCCTCAACCGGGGCGCGGTCAACGAGTTCCTCAAAGGGGATGACGTGATCGCCATGCAGGGCGACTGGACCCGTCCGGACGAGACCATCTCCAGGTATCTGGCGGGCTTCAACCGCTTCGGCATCCCGTTCAATGCGGTCTACGGCCCGGGCGCGGAAAACGGCGTCGTGCTCCCCGAACTGCTCACCGCCGGCATCGTGCTCGGCGGTATCGAGAAGGCCTCCGGCGGTGTGCTGGCGGCGAAATAACCGGCCGGACAACCCGCCAAAAAAACCCTACTAAATTTGTCGCTGACGGCGCCGGGGCCGCGCCCTATAAAGACGCATCTTCCGAATACCTGACCATAGAGGACAAGACATCATGGCACTCAGCGTTGGCGACACCATTCCCGCCGTCACCCTCCGGCACAAAACCGCCGAAGGGATCGATGAAATCACCACCGATGAAATCTTCAAGGGCAAGAACGTCGCCTTCTTCGCCGTGCCCGGCGCCTTCACGCCCACATGCTCGGCCCAGCATCTGCCGAGCTTCGTGGACAATGCGGATGCGCTGAAGGCCAAGGGCGTCGACAGCATCGTTTGCCTGTCGGTCAACGATGCTTTCGTCATGGGCGCCTGGGGCGCCGCCCAGAACGTCGGCGATACGGTCCTCATGCTGGCCGACGGCAATGGCGAGTTTACCGAGGCCGTCGGTCTGGAGTTGGACGGCTCCGGCTTCGGCCTCGGCCCGCGCTCGCAGCGCTACTCCATGTATGTGGAGGACGGCGTCGTCAGGCAGCTCAACATTGAACCCGCCGGTTCCTTCGGCGAGAGCAGCGCCGAAACGCTTCTCGAACAAATATAATTCGACCGGGAAAACGCAAAATTCTCGCGTCCAGCGAGGGAAAAGGGCGGTCCGGCGGGACCGCCCTTTTCTTGCCGGGAGCTAGGTTTGTGCCGTCGCCGCCCGATGTTCCTTATGGAGATTGTAGTAGTTGCCGGCGAAGATGATCAACGCGCCCAACAGCACCCACAGTTCCAGCGCCTCGTCATAGAGGAAGAACCCGACCACGGCGATAAACGGCAGGCGGAGGAAGTCGATCGGCATCGCAATCGTAGCGTCCGCGAGGGTAAAGGCGCGGGCCATGCAGTAGTGAGCGAACATCCCGGTGGAACCGATCACCGCCAGATACGGAACATCCTCTAGAGTCGGATTGACCCAGTCGAAGGTCGCCGGAATAAGCCCCAGCGGCAGTTGAATGATCGACATCATGATCAGGATGGTGAGCGGGGATTCGGTGCGCGTCAGGCTCTTGGTGCAGGTGAGGGCTCCGCCGAACCCCACCGCGCCTATCAGCATGATCCAGGTGCCCACGTGGATTTCCTCGAATCCGGGCCGGACGATGAGCAGAATGCCCGTGAAGCCCGCCGCGACGGCGATCAGTTTGCCACTCGTCAGCTTTTCGCCCAGGAATATGGTGGCAAGGATCAGAATCCATATGGGGACGGTGAACTCGATGGCGAACACTTCGGCCAGGGGCAGCATGGCGACGGCCACCACCCAGGAAAACTGGCCGACGAAGTGAATGAGGTTGCGGAAGATATGGAACCCGAGCCGCCGGGTTCGCATGGGCTGCCAGTCGGCCCGCCAGGCAAGAAACAGCAGGACCGGAAGGCCGAGCGCACCCCGCCAGAAGACGATCTCGAAAGAGCCCATGGTATCGTGCAGCTCGCGGACGCCGACGGCCATGGCGCTGAACCCCAGCATCGCGCCGACCATCCAGGCACCCGCCCTGATGATGGCGCGGGGACCCTGCTGAGGGAGTGTCTCACTCATCCAAGGAAGCAGCGGGCCCGGGCGCCGTCGATCAGACCCGCTCCGACAACCAGATGGCGAGACGGGACCCGGCCTTGATGGCGGCGGTCAGGGGCTCGTAGCCCGGCGCCTTCTCGGCATCGTGTTCGAGGGCGGTCTCACGGTGCTCGGCCTCCTCGGCGCCGAACTTCTCGACGATCCCGGTCAGTTCGGGATCAGCCTCGCGTTCCAGGCGTCTAGCCTGGTCGGCGTAATGCTCCTCGATCACCTCCTCGACGGCCACTGTGCAGGCCATGGCCGCCTCGCGCCCCATCAGCGCCGTTCCCGCGCCCAAGGCAAACCCCGCCACATGCCAGACAGGCGTCAGCGCGGTCGGCCGCACGCGGCGGCGCACCATCAGTTCATTGAAGGTTTCGAGATGCCGTTCCTCGACGGCTGCCATCTCGCGAAGTACCGGGCCGTCCTTCGACCGACCGAGGACCGCCAACTGCCCGTCATAGATTCGCTTGGCGCCGTACTCGCCCGCCTGATCGACGCGGATCATCCGGGCGAGCATTTCGTCCCGCGGCGGATCACCGGGCATTCGTGAAAATCGCTTGGCGCGTTTGGCCGCCGTATTCACGCGGATTTTCCTCCATCCATCCGGCGCGCGGCGAACAGGCAGACCGCGGCCAGCACCAGGGATACGGCCATATTGTAGGTGGCCATGGAGAGCCCGAAAAGCGTCCAGTCGATTTCATCGCACGGTATGACCGGTTTCAAATCCCGCAAGCCGGCGCGGAAATTCTCGAAATTGGCCGGAATGTCGGTCACGCCGCCGCAACCGGCCGCCGAGGACCACCAGTGCTGCTCCACCCCGACGTGATAGAGCGCGGCGCCCGCGCCCGCGGCAAACACCAATCCGGTCAGCACCGCGAGATGGGCCCGGTTGATCATCGTGACCCAGATCCCGACGGCGCCCAGAAACAGCACCGCCGCATACGGAACCCGCTGATAGATGCACAACACGCAGGGCTCGAGATCGAAGGCGAACTGGGCAATGAGAGCAGCCCCGAGCGCGCCCAGCGCCGCCAGCGTCATCAATGGAAACAGGTTGCGTGAAACAAGGCCGGCCATGAGCCCGGATTAAAGGCCTAGATGACGAACTTGACCAGCATGAAACCGCCGGCCAGCAGGATCACGAAGATCACGAACAGGAGACCGAGCCGCTTTTCGATAAAGGCGCGGATGGGCTCGCCGAAGTACCACAGCAATCCGGCAACGATGAAGAAGCGCATGCCGCGGGCGAGGATGGAGGCGATGGTAAACACCAGCAGGTCCAGCCCGGTGACGCCCGAGAGGATGGTGATCACCTTGTAGGGAAACGGCGTCAGGCCGGCGATGAAGACCGCCCAGGCGCCCCAATCGTTGTAATAGGCGCGGAAGTCGTCGAAGCGCTCGGCATAGCCGTAGAAATTGAGCACCGGACTGCCCACCTGATCGAACAGCAGGGCGCCGATGGCGTAGCCGAATATGCCGCCGAGGACGCTGGCGGCCGTGCAGACGAAGGCTATTTTCCAGGCCTTTTCCCGCGCCGCCAGCACCATCGGGATGATCAAGACATCCGGCGGGATCGGAAAGACGGAGCTCTCGACAAAGGCCACCAGCGCCAGCGCCGAGAGCGCGTGCCTGTGCCCGGCGAGGTCGAGGGTCCAGTCGTAGAGGCGGCGAAGCATGCGGCTTGCTATCCGATTCCGAGCCCCAGGGCAAACCACGCACCCGGACGCCGCGGGGCTTTCGAAGTCTCGCGGGGAGTGTCAAAATCGGGGATGGCCCGGGACATCATTTATGGCGGCTACACACAGGCCGAGCTCGACCGGCAATACGATCAGGCGACGCTCGTTCCGGACAACACGCCCTATATGGAGGCCGAGGCCGAAAAATCCGCCGCCGCGAAACAGGCGTTCGATTGCGCGCTGGACGTGGCTTACGGAACCGGACCGAGGGAAGTGATGGATGTCTACGGCGCCGGGGGTGGAAGCAAACCGATACTCGTATTTTTCCACGGCGGCGCCTGGCGCTGGGGATCGAAGGATCACGCCGGGGGCGCCGCGCATTTGGTTGTTCCGGCCGGCGGCCTCCATGTCTCGGTGGAGTTCGATCTTGCGCCGGACTCCACGCTGGACGCGATCCTGGACCAGTGCCGGACGGCGATCGCTCACGTCTACCGTCACGCCCGGGAATTCGGCGGCGACCCGTCATGCATCCATCTCGGCGGCATGTCTTCCGGCGCGCACCTGGCCGCCGCCGCCTGCCTTGCCGACTGGTCCGAGTACGGTTGCCCGTCGGACGTCATCAATGGCCTGACGCTCGTCAGCGGGCCCTACGACTTGGCGCCGGTAAAGCTGAGCGCCCGGAACGAATATCTGTTCCTCGACGACGCGGCGGTCGAGCGAAACACGCCGAACCGCCGCCTCGACCGCCTCCCCAGGGACGTGACGGTGGCCTGGGGCGGACGCGAGCTCGAGGAGTTTCAACGGCAGGGCAAGGCGCTGGCCGGAATGCTGGCCGATGGGGGGCACGCCGTCACGACCTGCTTTCTGGCCGAGTGCAATCATTTCGAGATGGCGGCGCGGATTTATGCGGCGGACAGTCCCATCGCATCGGCCATCCTGTCCCAGATGGGATTGGACCAATCGGGCGCCCGCTCGCCCGGCCACATGAACGCCTGACCACCTGAGCGCCCGGCCACCTGAGAGATTGACCCCAACGCATCGGCGGCTATCATCCGGCGTCGCCGCGGGCGTGGCGGAATTGGTAGACGCGCTGGATTCAAAATCCAGTTCTGGTGACAGAGTGGGAGTTCGAGTCTCCCCGCCCGCACCACCTCCTGAAATCTCCCTGTCACGGCAGCTGCGGGCGCCGGGCCGAGCGCTTTCGCCCCCGCAGCGGATGGAACCGCAATCGCTTTCGAGCGGGCCTCAGCCGGCGCGGTAGGCGTTGGGGAGGTCCGCTTCGACCTCGTTGCGCAAAATCCCCAAGCCGGTGATTTCAACCTCGCACACATCCCCCGGTTTCATGTGGACCCGGCCGGCATATTTGACCCCGCCGCCATCGTCCACATGGCTCTCGATCTGCGCCTCCATATCGTCGTCGGCGGGCGGCAATGCGCCCGGCGTGCCGGTGACGATCACATCGCCGGGCCGCAAGATGTGGCCGATGGAAATGTAGTGGATCAGCGCCTCGACGTTGAAGATCAGCCCGTTGACGCCTTCGTGCTGGCGCTCCTTGCCGTTGAGCCGGGTGATGATCTCCTTCTCGTAGGGATCGCCGAATTCATCCGGGGTCATCATCCACGGCCCGAAGCTGCCGGACGCCTCGAAATTCTTGCCGAGGCCGAACTGACGGTTGTGGCTCTGGAATTCGCGGACGCTGCCCTCGTTATGGATCGAGTACCCGGCCACGTGGTCCATCGCCTTGTCCTTGGGAATGTGGCGGCCGGGCTTGCCGATGATCACCGCCAACTCGCCCTCGTAATCGAAAGCCTGACCCACATCCGGCGGCGGCGCCAGCAGCGGCCGCAGATGTCCGACATGGGATTTGGCGTGACGCAGAAAAATATGGGGATAGTCCGGCGACGTGGTCAGGCCGGTCTCGTCGATATGGCTCTGAAAATTCAGCGCCAGCGCCCAGACGGCGTTGGGATCGGTGATGACCGGTTCGAGTTCGACGTCGTCGAACGTCAGGTCGGCCGCCTTGCCGGCCGCCGCCGCGGCGGCGCGCGACAGTCCGTCCTCCATGGCGATGATCCGGCGCAAATTGGACGGAAGATCGGGCGCCGCATTGCCGAGCGCGACGAAGCCCGTGTCGTCGACCATGACCCCGACGCCGGGGGCATCGTGATGCCGGTAGGAAACGAGCCGCATCAGGGAAATCCTCTCCTGTCACACCGCAAAATTCGGACTATGCTCATTTTTCTCAAACTAGCCAAACCGGACACTCAAGCCAACACTTCGACCGTGGTTGATGCAGGGGGACGCCGATATGAACCGGGTGCACATCGTTGCCTTCAACGCCAGCGACTATGGAGAACTCATCCGCGCCGAGTTTCCCGAACTCGAGGTCACCGTGGAAGATGTCACGGGAAAGGCCACGGCATCCTTCGCGGATGCAAACGTGCTGATCGGGTTCGGGCCGGCATTGACCGACGAACTGGTCGCCGAAGCCACCGGCCTCAAGTGGATTCAGGCCCTCGGAACCGGGGTCGATGGATTCGATGACCGGGTCGATGTCGGCAAGGTGATTCTCAGCTCCATGCGGGGCATCCACGGCCCCCAGATGGCGGAAATGGCGTTCCTCATGATGCTGTCGTTCGTCCGGCGGCTGCCGTTCATGCTCGAGAACCAGACCCGTAGGCGCTGGCAACGGTTCACCGCCGCCAAGCTGGAGGGCAAGACGGCCGTCATCATCGGCATCGGCTTGATCGCCGATGCCCTGGCCGCCCGGTGCCGGGCATTCGGCCTCAGGGTCCTGGGCGTCTCCGGGACGCCGCGCGAGGTCGCCAACCTCGACAAGGTGTACGCGCGCGCCGACATGGAGGCGGCGGTGGCGGAGGGGGATTTCGTGATCCTGCTGGCGCCGTTGACCGACGAGTCCCGCAGCATGATCAACCGGCCCGTCTTCCGGGCGATGAAGCCGTCGGCCTATTTCATCAATCTCGCCCGGGGCGGCGTCGTCGACGAACAAGATTTCGTGGAGGCCATGCGGGGCGGGCAAATCGCCGGCGCCGCCCTGGACGTTTTCGTCGATGAGCCGCTGCCGGAAACCTCGCCGCTGTGGGATCTGCCCAACGTGATCATCACCCCGCACATGGGCGGTCGGACCGAAGGCTACGTCGATCAGGCCATGCCGATCATCCGTCACAACTTCCGCTGCTATTTGGACGGCGCGCCCGAGAACATGAAAAACAGGGTAACCAGTTGAAAACAAATCGTTATTTGGGCGGGGAATAATTCCTCCACCCGGGCATTGATATCATCGAGGCGCCGCGATGCGGCGCCCACAACCGTAACCCGATCCCATAGGGAGACTCGATGATGCCTAAAATCCTTGCCGCCTTTGCCGCTCTCTTCCTGGTCGCCGCCTGTGCCTCGGACGCCATGATGAAGAAAGACACCATGATGAAAAAGGACGCCATGAAGAAAGACACCATGATGAAAAAGGACAAGATGTCCAAATAGGCGGCCGCTTCGTTATAGTTGACTCCGGTGACCGGGAGGTGTGCGAGGGCACTCTCCCGGTGACCCGCCGACCCAACCCTGGGATTTCTTTGGACCACAGCCCGCGATGGACAAACGCAAGGACATCATCGAGCAGATGCCGCACTTGATGCGCTATGCCCGCGCCCTCACCCGGGACGCCGTGGCCGCCGACGATCTGGTGCAGGATTGCGTCTCGCGGGCGCTGAGCCGGCTGCATCTGTTCAAGGCGGGAACCAATATGCGGGCCTGGCTGTTCACCATTTTGCACAACATTCACGCCCAGAACATGCGCACCCTCGGCCGACGCCCCCGAGCCGTGCCCCTGGACCACGAACTCGAGGAGCGGCGCGGCGCCGGCCCGACGCAGGACGCCCCCTTGACGGCGCGCGATCTTCAGCGCGCCCTCGATCATCTGCCGGACGAACAGCGGGAAGTGGTCCTGCTGGTGGGGCTCGAGGACATGACCTATGCCGAGGCCGCCGAGGTTACGGGCGTGCCGGTGGGCACGATCATGTCGCGCCTGGCCCGCGGCCGGGAGCGGCTTCGAAGGATGATGGCTGAGGGCGTCCCCGCCCTGAGGAGTGTCAAATGACCGGCGAGACGGGATTCACCGAAACCGACCTTCACGCCTATGCCGATGGCGAGCTGGACCGGGCCACCCTCGCCGAAATCGAGCGCTGGCTTGCCGAAACTCCCGAGGCGGCGGCCCAACTGCATGCCATCAAACTCCAAAAGTATTTGATGCATGATCTCTACGACGACGGCCTGGAGGCGCCGTGGCCGGAGGGTGCCGAGGAAATGCTGACCGGAGAGCCCGGACGGAACTGGTGGCCCGGCTGGACGAGGCTGGCCGCCTCGGTCCTGCTTCTGCTGGCCGGCGGCGCCGCCGGTTGGGGTATCACCCAGGCCGGATCGCCGGAGCAAACCGCCGGGCGGAGCTTCGTCCAAAACGCGCTCTATGCCCACGCCGTCTACTCCCACGACGAACAGCGCCCGGTCGAGGTCAGCATCGACGAGGAGCAGCTGCTGGTCGACTGGCTGTCCGAGCGGATCGGCGAAAAGCTCATGACCCCCGACCTGGCAAGCAACGGCTTCAAGCTTATCGGCGGCCGTCTGGTGTCGGACACGGGTATGCCGGCCGCCCAGCTCATGTACGAAAACGTACGCGCCAAACGGGTCACGCTCTATGTGCGCAAGGCGTTCGAGGACAAGGACTCCGCATTCCGGTTTATTTCCGAGGACGGCATGGTCGCCTTCTACTGGACCGATGGGCCGCTGTCCTACGCCCTGACGGGGGAAATGCCGCGGGGCGACCTCCTGGATCTCGCCCAAATGGTCTTCAACGATATTTCTTCCTGACGACGGATCGTTCGTTCGAAGCCGTACGGCGATCCCCGACCGGCTTTCGAAAACCCGTCTCTCCCCCCAATTCAAGGAAGCGGCGTTTAGCCGGCGGATTTCAACGAATTTCGGGTTTCTAGAACGGTGCGTCGACGGCCCTGCAGACGAACTTCATCAACGGCGTCACCGCCTTGAAGCCATCCTCCACGTCGGAAACGAAGGATTTGGCGCGGGCCGCGCGTTCGGTGTCGTAACACATGGCGAAGAAGGTTTGCCGCTTGATGTCTTCAACATGCGTTTCGTCGGCCGAGAAACCCTTGGGCGGCCGTTTCAAGGCATCCCCCATAATGCCGCCGGTTTTCGCGTTGAGCACCTTGTTGTTGATGACCCGGCTCCAGGCGGCGGGGTCCTTGCTGATCGCGGTCCGGATCTTGGCGAGCTCCGGTGCGGGGGGCTTCCAAATTCCGCCGCCGTAGATCACCTTTCCGGGCTCGAGGTGAAGATAGAACCCGGGGGCGTGCGCATCCTTGCCGGCCGAATGACGGAACTGCACGGCCGCGTGCTCCTTGTAGGGCCGCTTGTCCCTGGAGAACCGCACATCCCGGTATATCCGGAACATGGATCCGCCGTTGGGCTTGGGATCGGCAACGTAGTGCCTTGAAATCCCGGCGAGGCGCGGCGCCATTTCCTCGATGAACGAGATGCAGGCCGCCACCACCACTTCGCGATACCGGTCCTTGTTGGCTTCGAACCAGGGCCGCTCGTTGTTGTCCGCCAGCTCTTCGAAAAACTCGAAAAAATCCCGGCCGAATCCGGTGAAAGACATGATGCGCTCCTTGAGTATCGGCGTGGTAGCGGGAGATGCGGGCTAAGTCGTCGCCATGGAGACCGCGGCCATGATTTCCTCGTCGGGCACGTCGTCGAAGGATGCATAGTTCATGGTGTAGAGGCGGTTGTAGAGGCCGCCCATGGCGATCAGTTCGTCATGGGTGCCCTGCTCGATGATTTCGCCTTCCTGCAGAACGATTATCCGGTCGGCGTTCCGCACGGTCGCCAGGCGGTGGGCGATGACGATCCCGGTTCGGCCTTCGAGCAGTTTCGCCAGTGCCCGTTGGATTTGCCGTTCGGTAAAGCTGTCGACGTTGGCGGTCGCTTCGTCGAGCACCAGGATGCCGGCGTCGGCGATGACCGCCCGGGCGAAACTCAGCAACTGCCGCTGCCCGATGGACAGGTTGACGCCGCGCTGCCCAAGCATGGTGCCGTAGCCTTCGGGCAGGCGGCCGATGAATTCATGGGCGCCGACCGCCTGGGCCGCCTCGATGACCTCTTCCAGCGTCGCGTCCTGTTTGTGGTAGCGGACATTGTCGAGGACGGTCCCGGTAAACAGGAACGGTTCCTGAAGCACCATGGCGACGTTGCGCCCAAGGCTCTCCTGGGTGACGTCGCGGACGTCGTAGCCGCCGACCCGCACCTCGCCTTCCCAGACGTCGTAGAACCGGTGCATAAGCGCGGCCGTGCTTGTCTTGCCCGAACCCGTGGGACCGACGAGGGCCACCGTCTCTCCCGGCCTGATGTCGATGTTGATGTTCTTGAGTACCGGCTGGCCGGGCAGATACCCGAAGGTCACGTCCTTGAACCGGACCGCGCCGTCGATGGAGCCGGGGTCGACGGCATCCGGCTTGTCCTCGACCTCGACCTTGACGTCGAGCACTTCGAGGATGCGCTGAGACGACGCCATGGCGCGCTGCATCATGTTGTATTGCATCATCAACGAGCGGATCGGGTCGAAGAACCGCTGGACGTAGAACAGGAAGGCCACCATGACGCCCAGATCGAGGGTATCGGCGAGGACCATGTTGCCGCCGACGATGACGACGATGGCCATGGCTATACCGGTCAAGGTATCCACCGTCGGCACCATCACCTGGGCGAGCCGGGTCGCCCGAAGGTGGGAGTTGAGGTTGTCGCGGGCCTTGCCCTCGAAGACCTCGAAGTTGACCCCTTGGCGGGTCATCTCCTGAACCGTCCGCACGCCGTTGATGTTCTCGGCCAGCGCGCCGTTGACGATGGAAGAGGTCTGCCGTGCCAGCATGAAGGCCCGGCGCGCGGCGGGCAGCCAAATGAGACGGAACACGACCAGCGCCGGCACCACCGTCAGGGTCAGCAGGCCGAGCTCCACATTGAGACTCAAGAGCACGATGACAATGCCGACGATGAGGACGAAATCCCCGATGGCCAGGATTGAAGTTTCGAGAAATTCCTGGATCGAACTGACGTCGCCCTGAAGCCGGGACATCAGTCGGCCGACTTCGGTCTTGTCCATGAAGCTCAGCGAGACCCGCTGCAGGTGCTTGTACATGGCCCGGCGCATATCCACCAACATCCGCTCGGCAGTCCGCGCCACCAGCGTCAGCTGAAAATAGTTGGCGATGAAATTGGTGATGATGACGCCGAAAAACACCGCCGCCGCGATCTCCAGCAGGTTCTCGGACGCGGCACCGTCGACCAGCGCGCCGTCGATGGTCTCGCGAATGACCAGGGGGATGGTCAGTTGGGTCAGCGTAAAGGCCAGGACCGCGACAATCCCGATCGCAACGGTCGTCCGGTAAGGGAGGACGAAGCCAAGGAAACGGCGGATGATCCGCCCGTCGAACGCCGCGGCGAATATCTCCTCGTCCCGATCCGCCGTCAGCGCCTTCAGCCGATCGATGGATTCCCGGCCGGGCGGCGTGGTTTTCCTTGGTGCGGTCAGGGACATGGGCTTACTCCGCCCGCTCCGGTCCTGCCGGCCCGCCGCCCGCCTCCTTGCCGACGATCTGGAGATCGTAGAGCGCCCGGTAGCGGCCGCCGGCAGCGAGCAGATCGCCGTGGGCGCCCCGCTCGACGATCCGGCCATCCTCCAGGAAGATGATCTCGTCGGCATGCATGAGCGAACTCAGCCGATGGGAGACGATGATGGTCGCCCGGTCCCTGGTCAGATCCATCAGCGCCGCCCGGATGCGCTGTTCGGTTGCGGCGTCGATGGCCGCGGTCGAATCGTCGAATACCATCACCGTCGGCGTCAGCAGGACGCTGCGGGCGATAGACAAGCGCTGGCGCTGGCCGCCGGACAGGGAAACGCCCCGCTCGCCGACCAGGGTCTCATACCCCTGCGGCAGCGCGGCGACGTAATTGTGCAGTTGCGAGGCTTCCGTCGCCTCCTCGATGCGGTTCTGCTCGGCGAAGGGATCGCCGTAGGCAACGTTCGCCGACACCGGGGAGGTGAACAAAAACGTATCCTGCTGCACGACACCGACCGAACTCCGAAGCGAATCCAGCGTCACGTCGCGGATGTCCTGGCCGTCGATGGTGATCGCGCCGTCGGTGACATCGTAGAACCGCGGGATCAGGTGGACGATGGTCGACTTGCCGCTGCCGGGCGGACCGACAATTCCAAGGGTCTTTCCGGGCCGCACCTCGAAGGAGATATCGGAAATGGTTCGCTCGCCCGGAAATCCCTCGTAGGAAAACCCGACCCGATCGAATTTCAACACCCCTTCGGTGGGCGCCAACGGCCGGGCGTCCGGCTTGTCGCCGACCGCCGCTTCCATATCGAGGACGTCAAACAGCCGTACCCCGGCCACGGAGGCGCGGGCGACGCCGTTGATCACCATGCCGATTTGCCGGACCGGCATCTGAAGGATGGTCATGAAGGCGAGGAACTGGGTCAGTTCGCCCACCGTCAACTCACCGGCGAGGATTTTCACGCCGCCGGCCCAGAGAACGAGCCCCATGGCGATGAAATAGGAAAAGTTCATCACGGAGGTATTGCCGTAGCGGACCTTTACCCGCTCCATGGAAATGTCGAGCGCCACTTTGGAGCCGGCGTCGAACTTTTCCATCTCGAAGTCCTGGGCGCCGAAAGCGCGCACGACGCGAATGCCGCCGAGGTTTTCCTCCATGATCCGGGTCAGCACCGAGAGCGCTTCCTGAAGCTGACGCCACAAGGCACGGATGCGGATTCGGAAAATCAGCCCCCGCCAGAGGGCAAAAGGCACGAAGCTCAGGCTCAACAGACCGAGCATCAGGTCGCTGCCCATATAGAGATAGGCGCCGCCGCCGACCAGCACCGCCAGCAGGATCATGCGCAGGATACCGAAATCGATGAACCGGCGGATGCCTTCGATGTCCAACATGCCGCGGGTCAGCAGATCGCCCGAATGGATGCGGTCGTGATAGGAAAAGCTGAGACGCTGAAGCTGTTCGAAGTAGGCGAGCCGCAGCTGGTATGCCAGGTGCTGGCCGATCGCCTCACCGAGATAGTTGTGAATCATCGTGAAGCCGCCCCGGAGCACGGCCGCTCCGATGATCAGGCCCGCCGCCAGCACGAGCGCCGATTTGACCTCTTCGGCGCCACCTTGCCCGGATTCCAGCAAACCGGTCGCATTGTCGACCGCGTCGCCGAGAAACATGGGGATGAGCAGCTGGAAGATTCCGGCCGCGATCACCGATATGACCGCGACGATGCAATGCCAGGGATAGCCGAGCGCCATCCTGCTGATCCGCAGCAGCGCCTTGGCGCCCCGGTCATACCGTCCGTCCAGGGAGGGGACCTTGTAGTCCATCCCCGACTTCGGCCGCGAGCCGTCGCCGCCGCCGGGTCCCATCGGACCAAAGGGTTTTGCGGAACTTTCGTTCACCGGTTTCCCAATCCCATTCTCGCGCCCGTCCGGTTCCGCGCCGCTCGGTGGAGCGGCCCGTATCGGCCGCTCGCGTCGGAATTGACGGGTCTTTGCGAAAACGGAGCGTGATCCGCTCCGCTGGTTTAAAACTAATGGACGGCTTTCGGGCTTTCAAGACGGAGACCGGGCCATCCGGGCCGGGACTTCCGGGATCGGGGATGCTAAGAAACCACAATGAACGATCTGATAAGGATGACCGCCCGCGAGGCCGTCCAACGCCTCAAGAACAAAGATGTTTCGCCCCACGAACTCATCGATGCGGCGTTGTCCCGCATTGCCGAGGTGGAACCGTCGGTCAACGCGCTCCCGACCCTGTGCGAAGACCGGGCGAGGGATTTCGCCGCCAGCCTGTCGGGGAATCCGGACCAGCCCGGCTGGCTCGCCGGGCTGCCCGTCGCCATCAAGGACATGAACGAGGTCGGCGGGGTTCGCACCACATACGGCTCGCCCATCTACGCCGACCATGTGCCGGAAAAATCCGACATCACGGTGACCGCCATGGAGGCCCGCGGCGCCACGGTGCTCGCCAAGTCCAATACGCCCGAATTCGCCGCCGGCGCCAACACCTTCAACGAGGTGTTCGGCAAGACCCGGAATCCCTGGAACACGGCGCTCACCTGCGGCGGCTCCTCGGGCGGATCGGCGGTGGCGCTGGCCACCGGCGAGGTGTGGCTGGCGGGCGGCTCCGATCTTGGCGGCAGCCTGCGCACGCCGGCGGCTTTCTGTTCGGTGGTCGGCTATCGGCCGAGCCCGGGGCGGGTGCGCCGGGCCAACGTCAACCCCTTCGACACCATGGGGGTCAACGGGCCCATGGCCCGCAACATCGGCGACGTGGGTCTGCTGCTCGACAATATGGCCGGCGAGGATATCGCCGATCCCATCAGCCTGCCGGTGCCGGATGTCCCTTACCAGGCGTCGGCCGAAAGCCCCCGGCCGCCGAAGCGGGTCGCCTTTACCCGGGATTTCGGCTTCTTGCCCGTCGCCGCCGAGATCAAGGAAATCGCGGCGGGCGCCGCCTCGCGTCTCGAAGAGCTCGGCGCCGAGGTGGTGGAGACCCATCCCGATCTGAAAGACGGTCCGGAGATCTTTCAGACCATCCGGGCCGCCATGTACGCCTCCGGCATGGCGGAATTGATCGAACGGCACCGGGACCTGATCAAGCCCGAAGTCATCTGGAACGCGGAAAAGGGGCTGGCGCTCGCACCGGAAGAGATTGCCCGGGCCACCGTCGCGCGGGGGGCCCTCTACCAGCGCACCGTTTCCTTCTTCGACGATTTCGATCTCCTGGTTGCGCCGATGACACAGGTTTCGCCGTTTGACGTGGACATCCGCTACGTCGCCGAAATCGAAGGCACCGAGTTGGAGACCTATGTCGATTGGATCGCCCTGCCCTCCATCGTCACCCTCACCGCCTGCCCCGCCTTGTCGCTGCCCTGCGGCTTTACCGGAGACGGCCTGCCGGTGGGCCTGCAGCTGATTGCGCCGCCGAGGCGCGATGCCGATTTGCTCTCCATGGCCGCCGCTGTCGAGCAGCTCTTCGGCCTGGCCGGCCAGGTACCCATCGATCCCCGTTGACGCGGGTTAAACGACTTGACCATAGGGTGACCCGCTGACACCTTCCCGCCGATGAGAATCTTCCGCCATTACAATGACTTGCCTGACGACTTCCGGGGCGGCTCCATCGCCATCGGCAATTTCGACGGCGTCCATCTCGGCCATCAGGAAGTGATCAATACCGCGGGAGGGGTGGCCAAGGAGCGGGATATTCCATGGGGCGTGATGACCTTCGAGCCTCACCCCCGAATGTTCTTCCAGAAAAGCATTGAGCCGTTCCGCCTGACGCCGTTTCATCTCAAGGCGCGAATCATCGAGGAAATGGGCGCCGACTTCCTGATGGTGCTGCATTTCGACAAGAAGCTCTCCGATCTTACGGCGGAAGCCTTCGTCGGCGACGTATTGAAGGCCAGTCTCGATGCCCGCCATATCGTCTGCGGCTTCGATTTCGTTTTCGGCAAGAACCGGCAAGGCGACGGGAACTTTCTGAGGAGCCGGGGTCAGGCGTTGGGCTTCGGCACGTCGAGCGTCGGCGCCGTGCTCGACGATACCGGCGAGGCCATCTCTTCGACCCGCATTCGGGACTATCTCTCCGATGCCGATCCCCGCGGCGCGGCGCGGCTGCTCGGCCGCCATCATGAAATTTCGGGCCGGGTGGTGCGCGGCGACGAGCGCGGACGAACCATCGGGTTTCCCACCGCCAACCTGGAGTTCGATATCAACAACCGGCCGGCCACCGGCGTCTACGCGGTCCGCACCGGGATCGACCGGGGCGGCGTCATCGACTGGCGGGACGGCGTCGCCAATCTGGGCCGCCGCCCGACCTTCGGCGACGAAGACCGGATTACCCTGGAAACCCACCTTTTCGACTTCGATCAGGACATTTACGGCCAGCATTTGCGGGTCGGATTGGTGGAATATCTGCGCCCCGAGCGGAAGTTCAGCGGCATCGACGAACTGACCCGGGCGATCCGGCAGGATTGCGCCGACGCCCGCGCCGTCCTCGCCAGGGAGCAGGACCAAAAAAACTAATGGAATTCCGGGCAACAGCCTTTGATTTCCGGGCCGAGGGGGGATAAAACCGCCCCTCTTGGCGATACGGCCATTCGGATCACACGAGATGAGCGTCGATTACAAAGATACGGTCTTCCTGCCGAAGACCGACTTCCCGATGAAGGCGGGATTGGCGAAGCGCGAGCCGGAGATTCTCGAGCGCTGGAAGAAGCTCGACATCTACGCCAGATTGCGCGCCGGCTCCAAGGGCCGGGAGAAGTTCATCCTCCACGACGGACCGCCCTACGCCAACGGCCATCTCCATATCGGCCACGCGCTCAACAAGATCCTGAAGGACGTCATCACCCGCTCCCAGCAGATGCTGGGCAAGGATTCCAACTACGTGCCGGGCTGGGACTGCCACGGCCTGCCCATCGAATGGAAGATCGAGGAGCAGTACCGGGAAAAGGGCGAGGACAAGGACGCGGTGCCGGTCATCGACTTCCGCGCCGAGTGCCGGGAATTCGCCAGCCATTGGATCGACGTGCAGAGCGAGGAATTCCAAAGGCTGGGGGTCGCCGGCGACTGGGACGACCCCTACACCACCATGAACTTCGCGGCGGAAGCGCAGATCACGCGGGAATTGATGAAGTTCGTCCGCAACGGCCTGCTCTATCGCGGCTCCAAACCGGTGATGTGGTCGGTGGTGGAGATGACGGCGCTCGCCGAAGCCGAGGTCGAGTATCACGACCACGTCTCCGACACCATCTGGGTGAAGTTCCCGGTGGATGATTTCGCTGCCAAGTATGAGCGGACCGACGTGGAACACGTAAGGGACCAGGAAACCGGACAACGTGAGCCAACCGGCACTGGGCCAATCGAAAACTTCGTTGAGCGTGAGCACGAATTTCTGACCGAGTATGATTTGCTATCTGATGCCTCGGTGGTCATCTGGACCACCACGCCCTGGACCATCCCCGGCAACCGGGCCATCGCCTATTCCGGCGCGATCCAATATGGCCTCTACGAGGTGACGGAGGCGCCGGAAGACAACTGGGCGCAACCCCGCGACAAGCTGATCCTGGCCGATGAACTGGCCGAGCAGGTGCGCGAGGACTGCCGGATCGATGCCTGGACCCGTGTCGCGGATGTGGCCACGGATACGCTCGCCCGGCTGACCTGCGCTCACCCGTTCGACGACAGGGGGTACGACTTCGACGTTCCGCTGTTCGAGGGAAAGCATGTGACGGCGGAAGCCGGCACCGGCTTCGTGCATACGGCGCCGGGCCACGGCACCGACGACTTCGAGGTTTGGACCGCCCATGGCCAGCTGCTGGCCGAACGCGGCATCGATGCCCGCATCCCCTATACGGTCGGCCCCGACGGCCGGTTCACCGAGGAAGCCCCGGGCCTCGAAGGCAAACAGGTGATCACCGAGAAGGGTGACAAGGGCGATGCCAACGGCGCCGTGATCGAAGCACTCGTCGAGACCGGCGCGCTCATCGGCCGCGGCCGGCTGACCCACCAATATCCCCATAGCTGGCGGTCCAAGAAGCCGCTGATTTTCCGCAACACGCCCCAATGGTTCATCGGCATGGATCGGGGCTATGGCGAGCACGGCGCGTCCTTGCGCGACGTGGCTCTCGGGGCCATCCGGGAAACCGACTTCTTCCCGGCGTCGGGGCGCAACCGCCTCTACGCCATGATCGAGAACCGCCCGGACTGGGTGATCTCCCGCCAGCGCGCCTGGGGCGTGCCGATCGCCGTCTTCGTCCACAAGGAGACCGGTGAAATCCTCCGCGACGAGGCGGTGCTCGACCGGGTGATCGAAGCGGTCGAGGCCGAGGGCGCCGATGCCTGGTTTTCGTCGGACGCCGGCCGTTTCCTCGGCAGCGCCTACGACGCGGACGCGTACGAGCAGGTCTTCGACATTCTTGATGTGTGGTTCGAATCCGGTGCGACGCACAGTTTTGTCCTCGAAGAACGGGACGATCTCAAATGGCCCGCCGATCTTTACCTCGAAGGGACGGACCAGCATCGCGGCTGGTTTCATTCCTCGCTGCTCGAGAGCTGCGGAACGCGGGACCGGGCGCCCTACGACCAGGTGCTCACCCACGGCTTCGTCATGGGCGAGGACGGCTACAAGATGTCCAAGTCGCAGGGCAACATCGTCTCGCCCCAGGATGTGGTGAACACCAACGGCGCCGACATCCTGCGCCTCTGGGTGGTGGCGTCCGACTATTCCGAGGACCTGCGTATCGGTCCGGAGATCATCAAACACCACACGGACATTTACCGCCGGCTACGCAACACGCTCAGGTTCCTGCTCGGCAACCTGAACGGATTCCATGACAGCGAACGCCTGCCCGAGGCGGAGATGCCCGAGCTCGACCGCTGGGTTTTTCACCGGCTGCGGGAATTGGACGGCGCGCTTCGAGAGGCCTGTGCGAATTACGAATTCCATGACTTCTTCACCGAGCTGCATAATTTCTGCACCGTCGATCTGTCGGCCTTCTATTTCGATATCCGCAAGGACGCGCTTTATTGCGACCGGGCGGATTCGATCAATCGCCGCGCCGCCCGCACGGTGCTCGATCACCTGTTTTCGTGCCTGACCGCGTGGCTGGCGCCGTTCATCTGCTTCACCGCCGAAGAGGCGTGGCTGGCGCGCTTCCCGGACGAGGAGGAAAGCGTCCACCTCCGCACCTTCCCCGACGTGCCGGAGGCCTGGCGGGACGACGAATTGGCCGCAAAGTGGCGCAAGATTCGCGACCTGCGCCGGGTCGTCACCGGCGCCCTGGAGATCGAACGGGGCGAAAAGCGCATCGGCTCCAGCCTGCAGTCGGCACCTAAAATCTACGCGGATGGCGGACACCTGGCGGCCGTCGACGGCATGGACGTGGCGGAGATCGCGATCACGTCCGATGTCGAACTGATCGAGGGCGCGCCGCCTCAGGACGCGTTCACGCTCGACGACGTCACCGGTGTCGGGGTCGTGCACACCTTGGCCGCAGGCGAGAAATGCGTCCGCTGCTACAAGGTGTTGCCGGAAGTCGGAACGGTGGCCGGACACCCCGAAATCTGCAATCGCTGCGCCGACGCGGTGGAGCACTTCCCCGCCGCCGCCGAATAGCCGTGGCGCGCCCGCACACGATCGGCATCGGCTTGGGCCTCGCGGTCATTGCCGCGGACCAGCTGACCAAATGGTGGATCGCCGCCTGGGTCATGCAGCCGCCGCGCCGCATCCCGGTGCTGCCGTTTTTCGATTTGGTGTTGGCGTGGAATCGGGGCATCAGTTTCGGCATGTTCGATGCCGGCAGCATTTGGGGTCCGTGGCTGTTGTCGGGAATCGCCCTGGTGATCGTCGGCTTTCTCGGGGTCTGGTTTTGCCGTGCCGAAATGCTGTCGACGACCCTCGCCCTCGGGTTGATCATGGGTGGGGCGCTGGGCAATGTGATCGACCGGGTGCGGCTCGGCGCGGTGATCGATTTCATCGATTTGCACGCAGGCGGCTATCACTGGCCGGCCTTCAACGTGGCCGACGCCGCCATTACCGTCGGCGCCATATTGCTGATTATTGAAACGCTATTTTCCCGGGAGCGAAAGAAGCGTAATATCGGGGGTATGTGAAATTTGAGGTCCGTCATGAACCGGCAGTTTCTGGGAGTCGGGGTAGGCCTGCTGGCCATGTTCGCCCTAACCGCCTGTGAACAGACCAAACAGGCCCTTGGCCAGACCAAGCGGTCTCCGGACGAGTTCGCCGTCTACACCCGCGCGCCGCTGAGCACGCCGCCGAACTTCCAGCTCCGTCCGCCGACCCCGGGCGCCCAGCGCCCTCAGGCCGTCAACCCGCGTGACCGGGTGGAGCGGACCATCGTTAACAGTGCGGGCGGAACAGCGCGACGGCCGGCCGACGCCGAGCGTCCGGTGGCCGGCGCCAGCGCCGGGGAAACCGCAATCCTGCGCGCCGCCGGCGCCTTGAACACGGATCCGGGTATTCGTCTTCAGGTCGACAACGAGACCCGTCAGATCGTCGCCGAATCCGAGGATTTCGCGGAAAAGTTGGTGTTTTGGCGCGATCCGCCCGACCCCTCCGTCACCGTCGATCCGGTCGCGGAATCGAAGCGCATCCGGGATACTCAAGCGCTCGGCAAGCCCATCAACGAGGGCGATGTGCCGGTCATCGAGCGAAAGAAGAGAGCGATTTTGGAAGGCCTGTTCTAGCCCGCATTTCGCACCAGGGTCATGGTCTGCGTCCCGAAACCGCCGGATTACAAAATCGTAATATCACATTGGTGCGAGGCTGGTTTGCCCGGACCATCCGCGGGCTATAATTCCGGCACTGATTTGCTCAACGGAAAACGGCAGGCGGCCCGTTAAACTCATGATGTTCAGACGCACGCTCCTCACCGCTGCGGTTGCGGCGGCGGCCTGGCTCTCCGTCCTTCCGGCGGCGGCCGAGGTGTTCAACCCGAAAACCTTCACCCTGGACAACGGGATGCAGGTGGTGGTGATTTCCAATCACCGGGCGCCGATCGTCACCCAAATGGTCTGGTACAAGGTGGGATCCGCCGACGAGCCCCGCGGCAAATCGGGCATCGCTCATTTCGTCGAACACCTGATGTTCAAGGCGACCAAGAACCTGGAGTCGGGCGAGTTTTCGCGCACCGTGGCGCGTAACGGCGGGCGCGACAACGGATTCACCTCCTACGACTACACCGGTTATCACCAGAGCGTCGCCGCCGACCGGCTCGGCATCGTCATGCAGCTTGAAGCCGATCGGATGCGCAATCTGATCATCGATCCCGGGGAAGTGGAACCGGAGCGTCTTGTGGTGCTCGAGGAACGCCGGTCCCGGACCGACAACTCACCCGGCGCCAAGCTGTTCGAGCAGATGAATGCGGCGCTCTATCTGAACTACCCCTACCGCGATCCGATCATCGGCTGGGAACACGAGATCAGACGGATAACGGTGGAAGATTTGCGGGCCTTCTACGACAAATGGTACTGGCCCAATAATGCGGTGCTGGTGGTCGCCGGCGACGTTACCGTCGATCAGGTCCGCCCCCTTGCCGAGAAGTATTACGGCGTCATCCCGCGGGGACCCGGCATCAAGCGGGAACGGACCGCGGAACCGCCCCACAACGCGGCGCGCCGAGTGATCCTTCGAGACCGGCGGGTGCGGCAGCCGAGCGTTCGCAAACGCTATATGGCGCCGAGCCACGGCTACGGCGACAAGCGGCATATTTACGCGCTGCAGGTGCTGAGCGAGATCATCGGCAGCAATACGGGCGTCCTGTCCAAGTCGCTGGTGCGAGAGCGGAAAATCGCCGTCTCGGCAGGTGCGTTCTACCGCTCCGACGGAATCGGTCCGAGAGCGTTCACCTACTACGCGTCTCCCGCGCCCGGCGTTTCCATGGAAAAACTGGAGGCGGCGCTCCAGGTGGAGATCGACAAATTGCTCAAATCGGGTGTGACCGCCGAAGAGGTGGCACGAGCCAAATCGCGCATGTCGGCCAGCGCCATCTATGCGCGGGATTCCGCCGGCCGCGGGGCGCGGGTATTGGGCGCTGCGCTGGCCACGGGGCAGACCATCGAGGACGTGGAATCGTGGCCCGAACGCATCGAGGCGGTCACCCTGGAGCAGATCAATGAAGCAGCCAGGGCGGTGATGATCGAACGCAACTCGGTCACCGGCCTGCTGCTGGCCAAACGGCCGAGTTAGAGGATGAATCCATGAGCAGAGCACGCCTCGCCGGCATGAGTGCCGCCATCGTCGCCGCCCTCATATTGACCGCGCCATTGGCCCGTGCCGCCGTCAAGGTTCAAGAAGCGGTCAGCGCCAAGGGAATTACCGCGTGGCTGGTCGAGGACCACACCAACCCGATTATCTCGGTCAATTTCGCCTTTCGCGGCGGCAGCGCGCTCGACCCGGACGGCAAGGACGGGGTTGCCAATCTGGTTTCGGCGACCCTCGATGAAGGCGCCGGCGACATGGACAGCGAATCTTTTCAGCGGCGCCTTGAAGACCTCTCCATCTCGCTCAGCTTCTCCGCCGGGCTTGACACGTTTTCGGGCCGGATGCGCACCCTCACCCGCAATCGGGACGACGCGTTCGGCCTGCTGAAATTGGCCATCACCCGGCCGCGCTTCGATCCCGAAGCCGTCGAGCGAATCCGCTCCCAGGTCCTGGCCGGCCTCCGCCGGGCATCGGAAAACCCGCGGCGGCTCGCCAATCGGGCCATGTTCCAAACCATGTTCCCGGGCCATCCCTACAGCCGCCCCACGGATGGGACCCTTGAGACGGTTCCGGTTATCAAGATCGCCGATCTGAAGGCCTTCGCCGCCCGGCGGCTGGCCCGCGACAACCTGGTCATCGGGGTGGTCGGCGATATCACGGCGGCGGAATTGAAGACCCTGCTCGATACGACCTTCGGCGAACTTCCCGCGGCCGCCGAGCCCTGGGAGGTGCCGGATGTCACCGCGACCGCCACCGGCCGGCGGGTGGTGATCGAGAAGCCGATTCCCCAAAGCGTCATCCGGTTCGGTCAAGCGGGGATCAAGCGCGAGGACCCTGATTTTTACGCCGCCTATGTGATGAACTACGTTCTCGGCGGCGGCGGGTTCGAATCCCGGCTCCATGAGGAGGTGCGGGAGAAACGCGGTCTTGCCTATTCCGCCTTCAGCTACCTTGCGCCCCTGGATCATTCGGCGCTGATTGTCGGCGGCGCGGGAACCGCGAACGCGCAGGCCTCCCGGACCATCGATATCGTGCGCGCCGAGTGGAAGCGCATGGCCGAACAGGGGCTGTCCGAGCCCGAACTCAACGACGCCAAAACATATCTGACCGGATCCTACGCCCTGCGATTCGGCTCCAGCCCGCGAATCGCGGCCATGTTGACCGGCCTTCAGCTTGAAAATCTGGGCCGCGAATATTTCGACATCCGCAACTCGCTGATCGAAAAAGTGACCCTCGACGACGTCAATCGGGTGGCGAAGAGCCTGTTGCGCCCGGAAAACCTGACGCTCGTCGTGGTCGGGCAACCGGAAAACTTCTCCGCCGACTGACCGGCCGCGGCCGGTCCAGCCTTCCCGGGGGGACACGCTGGCTGGCCATCGTCCCAAGTGCTAGTGTGGGCTGCCCTTTGGACCCGATTGGAACTGATCGCCAGTGGCGTACTACATCCACGATGCCGACGCTTGTTTGAGCCCCGTGATCGGTCCGGACGGCCTCGAGCCGGATGTCTTCGGCGCCTGGGTGGGCCGCACCGCTTCGGCTCTCGAAACCCTCAGAAATTGGCACGCGGAAAACAGCTTGCCCCTGTTGCGGCTGCCGGAACGAAACGACGATGTGACGGCACTCGAGCCGGTCGCCGAGCGCCTCCGCGAGAACTTCAGGGACATCATCGTGCTGGGAACCGGCGGTTCCAGCCTCGGCGGCAAAAGTCTATCGGCGCTCGCCGATCCGGGGGCGCCGCTTCCGGACGGCGGACAGCCCGACAGCCCGCGGCTGCATTTCATGGACAATATCGACCCGGTCAGTTTCGATCGCCTGTTCGCCCGCACCGATCCGGCGGCCACTGCCTTTGTCGTGATCTCGAAGTCCGGCGGCACCGCCGAGACGCTGACCCAGTTCCTCTACTGCCTTGATGTCTTTCGAAAGGCCCTGCCCGCCGGGACGCTCGGCCGGCACTTCCTTGTCATAACCGAACCTCGGGACAACCCCCTGCGCCGGTTGGCCGAGGAACACGGCTTCGAGACCCTCGATCATGATCCGGGTATCGGCGGCCGGTACTCGGTGCTTTCCGTCGTCGGCTTGCTGCCGGCGATGATCGCCGGTCTGGATGCGGAGGCGGTGCGCCGGGGGGCGGCCTCGGTCCTGACCCCCATTCTCGGGCACGCGGGACCGGAGGTAACGCCGGCGGCGGTCGGCGCCGCATTGGCGGTCGCCCTCTCCAGGGAACGGGCCATATCGCAGCTTGTTCTGATGCCGTATGTCGACCGCCTCTATGACTTCGCCTTCTGGTACCGCCAGTTGTGGGCCGAGAGTCTCGGCAAGAACGGCGAGGGAACCACCCCGGTCAACGCGCTCGGCACCGTCGATCAGCACAGCCAGCTGCAGCTCTACCTGGCGGGCCCAAGGGACAAGGCCTACACCGTCATTTTCGGCCCGTCCGCCGGCACCGGAGGCCGGGTGCCCGAGGACCTCGCCGGCGACGGCGATCTGTCATATCTTGGGGGACGCAAAATGGGCGACCTCCTGGACGCGGAGCAGCGGGCGACCGCCGATACGCTGATCGCCAACCAACGGCCGACACGCAAGATCACCCTGCCCGAGGTCAATGAGGAGAGCATCGGGGCCTTGATGATGCATTTCATGCTGGAGACGATCATCGCCGCGCAACTGTTGAACGTGGACCCCTTCGATCAGCCGGCCGTTGAACAAGGAAAGGTCCTCGCGCGCGAATACCTGGGCCGAGACGCGGGATCGGGCGACATCCAATGACCATCCGCATTCTCGGTCCCAATCTGATCAACCAGATCGCCGCCGGCGAGGTGGTCGAGCGCCCGTCCTCGGCGGTCAAGGAACTGGTCGAGAACAGCATCGACGCGGGTGCCCGGCGTATCGACATCGTGGTAACCGACGGCGGGCGGGTGGCCCTGTCGGTCGCCGATGACGGCCACGGAATGGACGCCGACGATCTGGCGCTTGCGGTTCAGCGCCATGCGACCTCCAAATTGCCGGGCGAAGACCTGGAGAATATCCATACCTTGGGGTTCCGGGGCGAGGCGCTGCCATCCATCGGCTCCGTCGCCCGGTTGACCGTCACCAGCCGCACCGCCGGCGCCGACAGCGCCTGGGAAATCAACGTCGAAGGCGGAGCGGTCTCGGGGCCGGAGCCGGCGGCCCATCCGCCGGGCACCCGGGTCGAGGTTCGCGATCTTTTCTATGCGACGCCGGCGCGCCTCAAATTTCTCAAGGCCCCGCAGACCGAGCGCAACCATGTGGTTGACGCCGTGCGGCGTCTGGCCATGGCGCATCCCGGAACTGCCTTTTCCCTGTCGGAGGGTGAACGCCGGATTCTCAAGCTGCCGCCGGCGCAGGGGGATCTCCTCTCGGCGCGTCTCGACCGCCTGGACGCCATCATGGGCAACGACTTCGGCGCCAACGCCCTGCCCATCGAGGCGGCGCGGGAAAGCATCGAGCTGACCGGTCATATCGGCCTGCCGACGCTCAATCGCGGCAACGCCCAGATGCAGTTCCTGTTCGTCAATGGCCGGCCGGTTCGGGACAAGCTGCTGCACGGCGCGGTTCGCGCCGCCTACCGGGATTTTCTCGCCCACGACCGGCACCCCCTGCTGGCGCTGTTCCTGGAAATCCCGCCCCAGGCGGTTGACGTCAATGCCCATCCGGCAAAGACCGAGGTGAGGTTCCGCGATCCCGGCCTGGTTCGGGGGCTGATTGTCAGCGCCCTCAAGCATGCGCTCGCCGAAGCCGGGCATCGGGCCTCCACCACGGTCAGCTCGGCGGCCCTCGGCGCCATGCGGCCGGCCGATGCGCCGCGTACCGGGTTCCTGCCCCGTCAGCCCGCCGGCGGCGGCGTGCCGCCGTCCACGGCGGGGAACACGGCGCTGGCGGAGGGCGCTCATGGGTTCCATCGGCCGCTGGATCAAGCGGATCATGGGAGCCACGTCACAACGCCGTCCGCACCCGAAGCGGCTTACCAGGCGGACGAAGACGAGCATTATCCGCTCGGGGCCGCCCGGGCCCAGCTTCACGAGACCTACATCGTTGCCCAAACGGATGAAGGGATCGTCATCGTCGATCAGCACGCCGCCCATGAACGGCTCGTCTACGAAGACATGAAGAAGGCGCTCGCCGCCGGCGGCATCCAACGGCAAGCGCTGCTGATCCCGGAAGTGGTGGAGTTGGATGAGGCCGCGGCGGAGAGAATTCTTGCACGCACGCAGGAACTGACCGAACTGGGATTGGCGGTCGAGGCATTCGGTACCGGCGCCGTGGTGGTGCGCGAAACCCCGGCGCTGCTGGGCGAGATCGACGCCGCCGGCCTGATTCGCGATCTTGCCGACGATCTCGCCGAGTACGACACCACCCTTTCACTCGAGTCCCGGCTGGCCGACGTATGCTCGACCATGGCCTGTCACGGCAGCGTACGCGCCGGCCGCCGGCTGAATGCGCCGGAAATGAACGCATTGCTGCGCCAGATGGAGGCGACCCCGCATTCGGGACAGTGCAATCACGGCCGTCCCACCTACGTGGAATTGCGGCTCGCCGATATCGAACGCCTGTTCGGCCGCCGCTGATTGGCGCAGAAAATCTCGCTGTCCCGGTGAGCGGCGGCGGCTTAGCCGGAGCTAGCCCGCAGGAACGAAATCCGTGCCTGCCCGTAGGTGCGCCGGTCCTCGACGGCGTAGCCCATGGGCGCCTCGAAATCGTGTTTACTCCGGGTTTCGACGACGCACACCGCGTGCTCGACCAACAAACCGGCCGATGCCAGGGATTCCAGCGCCGCCGCCGCCAGACCGTCATCGTAGGGCGGATCGAGAAACACCAGATCGAAAGGCCCCGAAATATCGGCTCCATTCGTCAGCCGGGCCGCATCCGCCCGCACGACCCGGGCCCGGTCCGTTACTCCAAGATCCTCGACATTCCGTTGGATAATCTGGAGAGACGGCGCCGCGTTGTCGATCAGCACCGCCGACGCGGCCCCGCGCGACAGCGCTTCCAGGCCATAGGCGCCCGACCCGGCGAACAGGTCCAGAACCCGGGCGCCATCGAAATCGACCCCCATCCCATGAGCGAGGATATTGAACACCGCTTCCCGCGCCCGGTCGGAGGTTGGACGCACCGACCGGCCGGACGGCACCGCGATGCGCCGCCCCCTAAGAC